>NZ_JAEMVE010000082.1 GCF_029216045.1 Sulfurimonas sp. MAG313
AGACAAGGGCAGAGAATTTACGGTGAATATGGCTATCGGTTATGCTTGTTATCCCGGTGATGGCTCAGAGTTTAAACAACTTATTGAAATAGCAGATGCAAAAATGTACGAAAATAAACAAAAATATTATACGGCTTAAATGATACATAATAGGTATGTGTGAGTAGTAAAGGGCCAAGACCCTAAGCCCTTTACTGGTTGAAGAGGGAGATTAGCTAACTGCTACTTTAGTGCTTCTAAAAGACTAAAGTAGAGAAGGCGTTACTCTTGTATTCGTGTCATTTGTAGGAAGATTTGTTGTATTGGTATCCATAATGGGAGTAGTAGTTGAGTTAGTATCTAGGATATCCTTCATTTCATCGTCTGAATCATCATCCATTTGATCTTCATCATCAGAATCGTCATCATCAGAATCGTCATCTTTTTCATCCGAGTCATTGTCATCATCTTTTTCATCATCAGAATCGTCATCTTCGAGTAAGTCTTCTAAAAGATCTTCAATAAGATCTTGAACATCATCACGTTCTTCTTTATCATGATTTCGTATTTTTTCTAATAGGTAAAGCTTTTCTTCTGGGCTTAGAAGGTCATCAGGTAAACTGTTAATTATTTCAGTAGCGTTAATATCTTGTAACCTTTTATTTGCTTCTTCAGCCTCAGCATCATCTAATTTTTTGATATCTAGTTCAAGCATTAAGATATGTTCTTTTTCGGATACTTCAAGGTCGTCGTTGTCGTATTCTTCTATTTTAATTTTGATTTGATCTAGTGTTTGGCTAAGTTCACTGATATTTAAGTCACTGGCATTACTAAGATTGTTTTCAATAAGATATTTGTATACAACATCACTTAAAGCAGCAACATCATCATCTTCACCTGGAGTAAGCGCGCTGTTTAGACCTAAGTCATCAAGTAAGATGGTACTTGCATTAAGGTCTTGAGAACTTAAGATAGACGTTAGTAGAGTTAACACAGCACCACTTTGAGCCTTTAGAATAATAGTATTTTTAACTTCACCTGCATCGATAACACCGTTTCGATTAACATCAATATAACCACCATAAGCAGTAATAGGATAAACAGGAGTTGAGTCAAAAGTATATGAACCATTAGCATCTTCAGTTGCTTGAGTTCCATTTGAATCAAGGACAACAGCTCCTAAAATAGGCCCTCGTTCTACTTGTACACTTGTGTTTGCTGAAGTAGATTTTGGAGACGTTGAGGTAGAGTCATCACTCCCCCCACATCCTGTAAAGACGATTAATGCAGCCGCAATAAGGCTCGGTACTGTTTTTTTCATAATGTTCCTTTGATTAATAAAAATATATTTCAAGTACCCCTAAGTACTTGAAAGCAAGAAGAAGAGAATACCTCTTACTTAGATATATAACTAAGCAGAAGTATAGGCTACTTTACTAAATGAAAGGTAAATATTTGAATTATTAAGGCTTTAAGGAAGGTATTTAATAAGAATGTCTTTGATGGCTTGTTCTGTATAGGGTTTTGCTATGACATCATCCATGCCAGCTTTTTGCAAACGGTCTTTGTCTTTAGGTAAGGCATTGGCAGTAATGGCGATGATAGGTGTTTTAGGCGCATTTTTCTCGATTTCACGTTGCCTCATTTTTTTGGCGGCTTCATTTCCATTCATATTAGGCATATTTTCGTCCATAAGAATGATATCGTAGGTGTTGTTTTCAAACATTTCAAGTGCTTCTAGACCATCATTCGCAATGTCAAAACTTAATGAAAATTCTTCTAATATAATACTTAAAAGTATTTGATTAGTTTTGTTGTCTTCAACCATGAGTGCTTTTAAACCTTTGGTCTGAAGGACTTTTTCTTTTTTGATAGAGTCTTTGCAATCAATGGTGAGCTCTTCAGAGATGCTAGCTGGAATAGTAACAGTAAAAGTACTTCCTTTTGCTGGCATCGAACTAGCGGAAATATTTCCCTTCATTAATTTAACGAGTTTACTGCTTATAGAGAGCCCTAGACCTGTGCCTCCATAATGCTCACTCGTGGATGGAGTTTCTTGTTTAAAGGCATTGAAGATTTTATCAATATTTTCTTCTGCTATACCAATACCGGTGTCTTTGACCTTTATGATAAGTTCTTTTTTATGGGGGTTAAATTCTACATCAAGAAATACATTCCCTTTTTCAGGGGTAAATTTAATAGCATTACTCAAAAGATTAAATATAATTTGCTTAGTACGTATTGTATCTATAACGAGGTATTTTGGTAACTCTGGGCTCAAGGTGCAATCAAGAGATATGTTTTTTTGCTGAGCTAAGTCTGTATATAAAAGACTGATTTCTTTAAATATATGACGAATATCACAGCTTGAATAGTTAAGTTCAAATCCACCACTTTCTATTTTAGACAAGTCCAAAATATCATTTATAATAGCAAGTAAAGAGTTCCCTGAACGTTTTATAATTGCAAACTGTGCTATTCTGCTTTCTTTTGTTTCTGACTTAGATAACTGTTCTACAAATCCTAAAATAGCGTTCATAGGGGTACGGATTTCATGACTCATACTTGCAAGAAAGTTTGACTTAAAATTAGCACTAGCACTGAGTTTATAGTTCGCTTCAAAAAGTTGTGTTTGATCTACTATATTAATACAAACAAGACCCAAATCAAGATTATAAGGGCTAATCGTAATATCTTGTTTCATTTCATGAAAGATGGTATTACTAATATGAGGTCTTTGTATTGTAAAAAGTGCTTGTGATGTTTGTGCACTGTAAAATGCAGGAGAGTTTAGGGCGAGGGCTGTTTTGATTTTTCTTTTTAAGGATGAAACCTTGAGGGCGGGAAACAATTCTAATAAGGTCTTTCCTACGGCTTCTTGAGGAACGTATTGCGTATGCAACTCCAACCAGGTGTTCCAAAATAAAATTTCTAAGTCTTTATCTACAATGATAATACCATTATTTAAAGAGTTTAAAATTCGGTGAGCAAAGTCTATGGTCATGAAAATAGGTCTTTTATGATGGTGTCAAGAACATCTTTCATCCATAAGATGGATTGGTCTTTGGTTAAAATTATAAGTTCACCTTCTATCTTTTCATTTTGAAAAGAGATAAGGGTTTGTATGATGATGACTTGGGAATATTGTCGTATATTTTCATGGTCTTGTAACGAGAATCCATCAATTATATCCGTTGTAGGAGCGGAGAAACTAACCGTAGTTCCCATTTCTTGGGCAAGCTTTCCTACGGTGGATGAAGATAAGATATTAGTGAGTTCTAGGGCTACATCTTTTAAATCAGTATCTGAAACATTGTCATCAAAATCAAAATACTTAGAGAGTTTTGTTATGGACTCACGACTTAATAAAAAAATACTTTCTCCGCATAAATCGCCATTAATACCTTGAGAACAAAAAAAGTAGTCCCCTTCTTGTTTCAACATATTCTTAAGATAAAGTTCAAATTCAGAGGTGCTAATTACCTCAATCCTTGGAATATCAAGGGTAGCAAAGGCATCTAAAATATCTGCAATTATAGCCGTAGCAGAGCCATACGCAATGTTCATAAGTTCTTGAAGGACTTCGAGTTGGTCTTCAGATAAGCTATATTTTTTATTCATGTGAGGATTCTACCTTAGATAAGAAACTAGCTGTTTTTATAATTTCTTGCATTTTTTTTGCATTAATAGGTTTTTGCACATGCATAATAGCTCCATCATGCATGACTTGAGAGACAGCTTTTTCTTGAATATCTGCAGAAACAATAACTACATGAGCCTTATCGTCATAGGCTCTAATTTGTCGCAAAGCTTCAAACCCATCCATTACAGGCATGGTTAAATCAAGAAAAAGAATGTCTGGTGTATGTGTTTGATACAGCTCTACTGCTTCTTGTCCATTTGTCCCTTGGATAATCTCATTTATGTTGTCAAAGGCTTCGTTTAGGGTTTTAATGATAGACGCTCTGGCTAACCTAGAGTCATCAACAACTAATATTTTCAAAAGAGCTCCTTAGGGATAAATTAATAGTATTAAGTGTATTTAAAATAAACTTAATATAACTTTTATATATAATCTATATGAAAAAATAGAGTGTAGACTAAGAAAGTTTAAAGCCATCAAATAGAAGTTCTAATATGGTTTAGACATTCAATCTTCAAAAATAGTGTCATTCGCACCTGACACTATTTTCAGTTGTTCTGTCACATTGAAAGGATGACGCTTTTATTAATTCAGAAGTTAAGGCTTCTGTTCCTATTGTGATGCTTAAAACAAAAAAACATCTTAGATAAAAGGGGATGCATATCAAATTTCAAATAAATAGAAACTTTATATTATTTCTTGCGATAATTTTCTCAAGAAAGAAGCTGTCTTGACTAAAAAATTAGCTTCTAAATAAGTTGCTATTGGTATTATTGTTACATCAATGCAACGTGCAATTGACCCTAAATGATATTTCTATGCTTCAGGACTGAGGTTTATTTAATCTTCTATCTTCATATACGCATAACCTTCATTTTGTTTGTCAATTACACCTTTGGTAGAGGTAGCAACATATTTAACAAAAGGCATAATGTCTTTTTTCTCTAACTTATATTTACCCATAGAAGCTGCACACATAAGAAACTCTACCTCATAGGTATCTGCCATCGTAGCAATTCTCTTTTTTAAATCGCCATAAGCTTTAACAAGGGCTACATCTGTTTTAAAAACTGTTTTTTCGACATCTTTAACAAAAAATCTAAATGCACCACCATGAATAATAACAGCAACTTCTAACTCTTTGAACTCACCTTCATAGAGACTTTTATTTACTGCGACACTTTTAAGAATACTCTTTTCAAACTTAGCTAAGTTCTTTGTAGTTAAATCATAAACAACTCTTGCTGTCTCGTCATCTGCTTGTGCAAATCCTAATAAAAGTAGGAAGGTCAATATTTTTTTCATCTTTTTCTCCGTGTTAATTTGGAGTATGATAACTTAGTAAAGCTAAAATTATACTAAAGCTATTTAGCTAATTAGGAAATTAGCTTTATATATTAGAGAAGGTGTTGCATTTAAAGCTCTTACTGATTTAAAACAAATAAATACCTGAATAAAAGTACCTGTCTCAGTCTTCTTTACTAAGCTTTTCATCAAAATTCATAATTTTATTCTTTGATTAATGATTCTATTATTTTGATAATTTTTTTATCATTAAAATTTCTACCGCCAACAGCTTTGTAAACTATCTTACCTTTTTTATTTATAACAAAGGTAGTAGGTAATCCTATTGCTTGCCATTTTTGCATAGCCTTTGAATCTGTATCATAGAGAACAATGGCGCTTAGTTCTGGTTCCATAGCATTCGCAAAATCAAAAACAGCATCTTCCCCTTCTCCAACATTTACCGCAAGAACTACGACATCTTGTTCCTTATACGTTTGGTATAGATTATCAAGTGAAACCATTTCTCTTGTACAAGGAGGACACCATGTCGCCCAAAAATTTACTAAGATTACTTTGCCTTTAAAGTGTTGTATATTTACCATTTCTTCATCAACATTTTGTAAAAATAAAGCGGGTGCATCGACTGCTGGAGTTACGGGAGTTAAAGATTCCATTAACGCTGGACTTCCTGCTTGAAGGTTTATGTAACCTACAAAAATAAATAAAATAAATTTTTTTAGGATATTATTTTTCACAATTAACTCCTTTAAGCGTAAGCGAATTTTCTTTTCCTTTGATATCCCAAACAATAGTCACATCAAATTGAGTTCCTCGGGGCACATTAACTGAGAAAATTCCCTGATTCCAGCCACCATTCGCTCCATAAATTTGTTCTTCTGGCATCTGAGAAAGTCTGAAACCTATCCATGAAGATGGGAGCATTCCGCTTTTTTCAAATTGTTCGAACCAGTAATTATTACTCTTGATAGGATAATGTTTGTCATCTAATGTGATAAACCAATTTTTACGGACATAGTGAATATCTTCATCTTTATTATCATTTCTTAGTGTCGTTGTATACACACATGTGTCAGCATAAGGTTTAATCTGTGCTAAAGTAAATCCCCGTGCGAGATAAAATGCATTCACAGCAGGTGTAGGAATTTCACGAATGGTAAAATTAACATTTCCTTTTGATATCTCTTGTGAATGAAGGGTGACGCTCAGAGTTAACGTACTTAGTATCATTAATAATTGTAATTTTTTTATTATTTTTATGTTTTGTGATTGCATAGTATCTCCTCGTATAAATTATAACTAAAATATTTAGGTATTTAGTTGGTGGTGCAATAACTACCACTTGACTGCCTTGCCTAGACAAAAGCTTCCGTCGCTGAGGGTATGTTTCCTGTGCAGTGGTCTAAAAATTCGAAGTTCTAATATGATTTTAGGTAGAATTGCATTAAAAAAGAATGATTATGACTCTAAGCGTTTTTACCAATACCCAAGTTATCTCTTTAGAAGAGGGTGCAGCGGATATGTTCATGAACTACATATTAAACCCCGATGAATCGCGTCAGGTTCAAGCCGTGCAAACGTATGAAGAAAAAATGATGAGTAAGGCGATTAACCTTCCTTTGACAAATGGCATAGATGAGGTGAATAAAAAGATGATATTAGGGGGTCTTGCTGACCTTGAAGTTGGGGATAGATTTTTATGCAATGGCGCGAAAATATCAGACCTTGACTCAGCAGAAGCAAAGTACTATTTACGTTTAGTCGCAAACTTAAATAATGGCCAAAACCTCACTCCAGAACAAGCACAGGTGAAAACGCGTGTTGAAGATGAAGAATATACGGTTATGTCAAAACTAAGAGATGAAGAGATTGATGAAAAATAAGAATCAAACTAGCAGCTCGCTTTACATATTTTTTACATAATTGAGAGTATACTCTTAGTATGAAAAACAAGCTAGCCTTACTTAAAACAGAGATATCAAAACAAGTTATCGGTCATACTCATATGGTTGATGCCCTCCTTATAGGCCTTTTTACAAATGGACATATACTCTTAGAAGGTCTTCCTGGACTGGCAAAAACAACAGCGGTCAATGCCCTTTCTAAAGCCCTTAACTTAGACTTTAAACGAGTTCAATTTACCCCAGACTTACTTCCTTCAGATATTATTGGTGCGGAAATATATGATGTGAAGTCGGGAAATTTTAAGATTAAACATGGACCTATTTTTACGAACCTATTACTTGCAGATGAGATTAATAGAGCACCTGCTAAGGTGCAATCGGCTCTGCTTGAGGTTATGCAAGAAAGACAAGTGAGTATTGGGGATAAAAGTTTTAAGATAGAAGATCCTTTTTTAGTTCTTGCTACTCAAAACCCAATTGAGCAAGAAGGTGCGTATACTCTTCCTGAAGCCCAACTAGATAGATTTATGTTTAAAATTCTTGTGGGCTATAATAGCGAGGCTGAAGAATATGAGATCGCTGAAAAAGCTGCTAACGCCTCTTTTGAAGTTATTAACGCCGTGCTTGATGCGGATGATTTGATGAAGATAAAAGAAGAGGTCAAAGCTATATATATAGATGATGAGCTAAAAGCTTATATAGTTCGACTAATCTTTGCGACAAGAGAACCTAAAAAGTATGGACTTGACAGTATTTCTGAGTACATACAGTTTGGGGCAAGTCCGCGTGCGACTATTGATATGATGAAAGCCGTTAAGGCGAGGGCTTATTTAAGAGGAAAAGAGTTTGTGTCACCTATAGATATAAGTCTAAGTATTAAAGACATACTAAGACATAGAGTTATCTTAAGTTATGAGGCAATGGCTGACGGCATACACGTGGATGATATCATACAAAAGATTTTAGAAGAGATTCCTGTACCTTAGGTATAGATAAATTTATGTTCAAAACACTTTCAAATAAACCCTTAGCCCGTATGCTCATAAAAGCACAAAAAGAGGTGTTTAGCAAGATTGTTGGTGATAACAATTCCAAAAATAAGGGCTCAGGATACGATTTTGTGGAACTTCGTGAGTACGAGAGTGGAGATGATATTAAACATATAGACTGGATTATCAGCTCCAAGATGCAAAAGCCCCATGTTAAAATATTTCATCAGCAAAGAGAACTTAATGTAGTCATTTGTCCTATCTTAACAGGTTCTCTTCATTTTGGGACAAAAATTTTAAAGCGCGAAGTTCTTAATGAGGCCTGTGCTCTTATTTCATACAGTTGTGTGAGACAAAACGATCCTTTTGAAAGTCTTATTGGTAATGAAGATGTCGTTCTTAACGGCAAAAGAAGTAAAGATCTTTTTGCCGTAAGAAGACTAGCCGAAAAGATTGCCTCTTATGAAGTGTTAGGAAGAAGTGCGCACTGGAAGAAGATATCCAGCAGACTCTATACTCTTTTAAGAAAAAAATCTCTCGTATTTTTAGTAGGGGATTTTTTTGATACAAAAGAGCTGGACTTAGGGGCTTTTAGTATGAAGCATGAAGTCATCATTATTATTATTCGAGATAGGTTTGAAGAAGACCCGGCCTTACTTGCAAAGATTAATATAACCGATCCTAACACTAAAGAGAGTGCTTTTATAAACATAAATACAAAAGCACTCAAAACTATTAAAAAAAAGATCTTGCAAGAGGATCAAGAACTGTACCAAAAACTACACAAATTAGGCATACGGTTTGTAAAAATATACACAGATGAAAATCCAGCAGAAAAGATTTTTCCTCTTTTGAGATCTGCATGAATACACTCATCATTAATGATGTTTTCCCCTTAGTACAAATCCCTGATAATTCATTAGTCATATTTTTAAGTTTTCTAGTTGTAGGAACTGCTTTGATTTGTGTAGGAGGCTACCTTGTTTATAATAAATTGCTACACAAAAAAATGACTCAAACAAAAAAATATCTAAAAATCTTAAGAAACTGTGATTTTGAAAACACTAAGCAAAGCGCATATCAAATTTCGTATTATGGAAGATTGTTAAGTGCGAATGAGAAAGAAAAAAATGTTATTGAAGAGATTATATCTGAGCTTTCATCTTACAAATATCAAAAAAAACCCCTTCCAATCTCAAATGAATTAAAAGAAAAGCTTCAGAACTTTATCTCATGCATAGAGTCTAGAAATGTTTGAAAATTTCAGTTTTGAGACTCCTTGGCTCTTGGCTTTAATCCTTATTTTTATTGGGTCTTCTGTGTATTTTAAAAAAGAAATCCCTTCGTATTATATTCCTCATCTACATAAAATTTTGCCTTCTAAAAAGAAAAAAAGCTATCTTCAGTTCTCACTGAAATGGATAATGATAGTCTTTGCTATTTTGTCTTTAAGTACGCCTATCCTCACTGAACAGGTTGAAAATATCCATCAAGAAGGTATCGATATTGTTCTAAGCCTTGATACAAGTGGGTCTATGGGACTTGAAGGTTTTAATGAAAATAATTCTAGTCAAAACAGATGGCAGGTGGTTAAAGAGGTGGTTGAATCCTTTATAAAGGAGCGAAAAAAAGACAGGATAGCCTTAGTGATTTTTGCAGATTCAAGTGCTGTCGCCTCACCTTTAAGCTATGACAATGAGGCTCCTTTGCATACTATTGAACAGATTTCTATTGGTATCATTGGAAAAAGTACCGCCTTGATTGACAGTATTGTTACTTCAATTAGTCTTTTTAAAAACAGTAATAATCCTTCTAAGATAATTATACTACTTAGTGATGGAGAAGACACAGCGAGTAAAACGCCTTTGAGTATGGCTTTGAAGTTTGCAAATAATCATGAGATTAAAATATATACTATTTCTATTGGGCAAAGTAATAACAATATGCTTGAGCTTATCGCGGAAGACAGTGGCGCAAAAAGTTTTTCGGCAAACAATAAAGAAGACCTTTTAGATGTTTATAAGAGTATCAATACTCTTGAAACTAAAAAGGAAGAAACTAAAATTAAAGTCATACGTCATTTGTATGCTTATTTCTTAAGTGTGTCTCTTTTAGCTGGATTATTATTATCTTTATTGCTACGAAATAGTGAGACTTTTTAGATGTTCTTTTTATATCAAAATATACTTCTTTTATTAATATTTCCTTTTGTCTTGTTGTTAGTATCATTTAAGCCTTCTAAGAACAGTCTTCAAAAGCTCTTTAGTAAGTCTGTCTTAATTCAGCTCAGTGTACATAAAAATGATTTTTCTAATGCTCTTTCCTATAAGCTAATGCTCCTGAGTATCATGCTTTTTATTGTGTCACTTTCGCGTCCTGTAATGCACGAAGAGCGCGTTTTGAAGGAAAAAGGTTTAAGTCCTTTAGTCATTGCCTTGGATGTGTCCAAATCTATGTATGCAAAAGATATTTATCCAAACCGCTTGAGTTTTGCAAAAGAAAAGATAAAGACATTTATGTCTTCAGGAATAAAGATGCGAGTGGGTTTGTTGCTTTTTGCACAAGATGCGTATATCGCTTACCCTATGAGCGAAGACCTTCAAGCATTAAGCTCTAGCTTGGAACGTATAAATTTTAACAAAAGGTTTAAAGCGGGTTCTAATCTTTTTGCTGCCCTTGAAGGAAGTGCGTATCTCTTACGTTCGTATCAGACAAAAAATATTTTACTCATAAGTGATGGAGGAAATAGTGATGATATTTCTGCTGAACTAGAGTATCTTAAACAACACCATATTGTTCTTCATGCACTATCTACAGCAACACTTAAAGGTGCTGTGGTACCTGAAACAGCTTCTCATATTTCCGCTCTTAATCCTTTCATCAAAGAGTTAAGTGAAAAAAGTGGAGGGATGTATCAAAACTTTAGTTTAGGGGATAAGGATATAAGCACTATACTTTCTCACATGAAAAAAGAGATCTATTTTCAATCTAAAACCTCTGAGAATCAAAAATACACGGAACTCTTTTATTATCCCTTAGGACTAGGAATATTACTATTGTTATTCGCTTTTTCATCGTTTATGGTTTTTGTAAAAATTACAAAAAGTTTTCTGCTTATTTTCTTTTGTAGTCTTTTATTTATGCAAACAAAGGTCCAAGCAGGTCTTCTTGACTTTGTAACTATCAAAAAAGCGCAAAGTACGTATATGAAAAAAGATTATGCTTCTTCTGTCTTGCTTTATGAAAAACTAGCTCCTAGTAAAGAGCTTAATTATAACATTGCTACCGCACTATATAAGAATAAAAGATATAAAAAATCACTTAAAGTATATAATCGGGCACTCTCTAAAGACCTTTCTTTAAATGCAAAAATATATCATAATATGGCAAATGCCTATGTTAAAACGACTAAATATAAGCTTGCAAAAAAGTATTATCAAAAATCTATTAAGCTTTCCAATAATACACTCAGTAAAGAAAATTTACAGCGTGTTTTACAGGTTTTAAAACAGATGCAAAAAAAAGGTAAAAAAGAGAAAAAGCAAAAGGGTTTAAACAAGATATCTGTTAATAAACAAGACTTTGAACTTGCTCCTAGTTCAGATTATGAGGTGAGACTTGAGCATCTTGTACTTTCTCAAGAAGAAAAATGGATGAAGGTTTTACAAAAGCAAGGATCTCCTGTTTTTTTACAAAAGATTAAAACTAAAAGGATAAGTAAAAATGCTAATGAAGCTTGGTAAGATACTTTTTTTTATTCTTTTAAGCACTTCTTTGAGTGCCTCGGTGGAAGTGATTTCTCCTTCTTCTTTTATGCAAGGTGAAGTTCTCGAATTTCAAATAGTTGCTAAAGGTTTTAAGGTTCATATACCTCCAATTTCTAAAATTGATGGCTACCTTGTTGAAACTATTAAAAGGTCTGAAGAAGCGGTTATCATCAATACTAAAAAAGCTACGAAACTAACAAAAACGTATCAGATTTTTGCTAAAGATGATATATTACTTCCCTCTTTTAAGGTTTTAGTAGATAATGAAATTCAAGAAAGTAAGGCTAAAAAGATAGGCCTCAAAAAGATTTCTAAAACACTCTCAAAAAACTTTGATTTAGAGATGCATCTTAACAAAACAACTGCGTATATAGGAGAAAAACTAGTCTTAACCGTTACCTTTAGGTATAAAGACGTAGACTATTATGAGTTTCCTATCTTTGATTTTTCAGGCTTTTTACTTAAAGAATTAAGCTCAAAAGAGAGTAAGGATAGGGATGGGTATTACAAAGAGGAGCTTATATATAGTTTGATTCCTCAAAAAGAGGGGAACTTCATTGTACCAGCCATAAAAGTGGATGCCGAGATATTAAAAAAAGGCTTTAATCATCTCAATAATAGAAGTAAATATATAAAAAAAATACCTGTTTACTCAAATAAACTTCAGCTAAAGATAAAGGCTCTACCTGAAAAATTATCTGTATTTGGAGAGTATAAACTTAGTGCTAAGATTAACAAACAAAGTGTAAAATGGGGAGAAGTTCTTGTCTTAGAACTCAGTCTTGAGGGAGAAGGCAATATAAATAATTTAAATTCTTTTTCACTTCAGATACCAGGTACAAGCATTTATAATAAAGAAGATAAAATAGATGAACACAAGAAACTGAGAACGAAGACCTTTGAAATTATCTCTGATAAGGATTTTATTATCCCTTCTTTTACACTGAAATATTTTGATATAAAAGAGAACAAGCAAAAGCTTACACGCAGCAAATCTTTTGAAATTAAGGTGATAAATAATGGTCTTGTCTCAAAAGAAACAGGGCCAAGTTTAGACAGGTTTATGCCATTACAAAAGAATAAGGAGACGATAACAGATATGGAAAAAATGATGTTTTTCTTTATAGGAGTTTTTAGCACACTGGTGTTAATGATAATCTATAAAATATGGAAGAAAAAAGCCAATGAAAGCAAGGAACCTCTTCTTTTGCATGTACTTAAACAGATAAAAGACCAAGAACCTTTGTTTAAAAAAGTGGTTCCACATCTTGGGAAGGATAGAGCCTTAGATCGACTTATTTATCTCTTAGAAGGAGAAAAGCTTAAGAATTTTAAAAAGATAAAAAAAGAGCTTATACAAAGAATGAAAATTATTGTGTCTTAAAAGGTGATTTTTATTCCCATTGCATTTCAATAAAAACCCTTTGTGCATTTTTGTCTTTTAAGGCCTTGTAATTATAAAGATGGCTAAACTGAGACTGGTCTATCTTTTTAGTGTCAGCTATGTCATCAAGTTCTTCTGCTTGTGTCCTTAAATAGATTAAATAATCATAAGTTTCTTTCGTGGCTTTTTTTAAAGTTGTTGGTTTCCCATGTCCAGGTATGATAATATCTGGTTTAAGACGGGCTAAGGTTTCAAAAGAGTTTAACCATTCTTGAGTATTGGAATTAGCACCTATACTGAGCAAGCGCTGTGTATATACAATATCACCCGAAAATATAATTTTTTCTTTAGGTAAGTGAACGAAGATATCTCCCATAGTATGCCCACCTCCTTCAAAATATAATTCAAAACTTGTATTTCCTAGAGTGAAGCTATGGTGTTTTGAAAAAACTGTCTGAGCATAATAAGCAAGGGTGCCTTTGATATTTTCTTCTTTGAGTAAATAGTGCAGTTTAGCGTACTGATTATCAAAATATTTACCTTGACCTTTGACTGCTTTTTTACTTGCAATTATCTGTGCACCTTGTTTTTTAAAATAATCATTTCCCAACCATCTATGGTCTTGAACTCCGGTGTTAATAACAAATTTAATAGCTTTAGAACTAACAGATTTAATAAGTCTATGAATCTCTTTTGCTCCCTTTAAGGACCCTCCCGAATCTATAAGAACAATGCCTTGAGAGGTAACTACAAAACCAAAACTTGCATTGTTCGCTAAGTTTTTGGCTGTTCGTCCTGTTAAAGGACCTACTATGGCCCAAACCTTGTCGTTGACTTGAATCAGCTCTAGGATTTCACTTTTCTTTGAGTCGGCAGATAAAATACCTTGAATTAAGAGCATACATACGATTAATTTAATCATTTTTCCACCTAAGATAGAGTTGAGTACCTTTGTTTATTTCGGATTGAATATCTAAGTTGATGTCATACTCCTTAGCAATCATCGCCACGATGTTTAATCCAATTCCAAAACCACCAACAACATCATTAGCGCGAGAATAACGTTGAAATACTGTGTCGAGTTTCTCTTTTGGAATTCCTACGCCTGAATCCGATATCTTTAAATAACCGGGTCTTAGTTCGATATGTATCGTTCCGTTAACCTTGTTGTATTTGATGGCATTAGAAAGGATGTTGTCTATTAATCTGCTGAGTTTATTTTTATCAATATGCATAAAGGTGTTTTCTTTTATGTCTTTTATAAAGCTAATCTTTTTTTGATGCATGGTGACTTTAAAATAATCTACTCTTTCGCATACAAAACGAGATAGGTCAATTTCTTCATTTTTTACTGCCACATCATTATGTAAGATAAGATAAGTTAAGTCATTATAAATATTAGATATCGTTTTTGCTGCTATATCCACACGGCGTATTTTTTTGGCCTCTTTTTCACTTAGGTTTTTTACGTCAATTCTTTCTATGTTGGCGACAATGACAGATATTGGTGTGTTTAGCTCATGGGTCGTGTCTTTTATAAAGTTGTCTAATAAGTCTATTGCCTCTCTCATAGGGCGTAAAAACATTTTTAACAAAAGAATGCCGATAAAACTTATAAAAATAAAAAGACCTGTTCCATAAAGTGCAAAGTCTTTAACTAAGGCCTTCCACCACAAACGATTGTCTTCCGTTTCATAAACGAGATACTTAACCTGCATATCATTAGTCGCAACACGCACAATAAGGTGGACATACTCACCATCTAAAGAGATG
>NZ_JAEMVE010000083.1 GCF_029216045.1 Sulfurimonas sp. MAG313
AGGAGTAGAATTTTTTATCTTTCTTAAAAACTTTGGTGACACCTTTAAAGAGCACGGATGATATTTGCGCCTGTGCCCCAAAGGACCCCAGCAATGCGGTGGCCAAGGCAATTGCACTTATAAAACGACTTTTTCCATAACGGCTTTTCTTAAATTTTACTGACATCATACACATCCCAATGTTTATTTAATTCATAACTTAATACTATAGTGTATTTATTAATATAATGTCAATTGATCGATTTTTTTCTTTTGAATATTGGCCACACTACCCGTCACTTATGAGAAAGTGGTTGAAAGATAAGGAGGATTTTAGTTAATCTTGAAAGAAAACAGCCATGAGTCTTTCAAAATGTTACCTTTAAAACTCCTTACCTCTCGCATTTGTAGCCTATTTCCCATACATCCTTGGAAGTGTAATATAGTGGGTGTTTTAGTGTTTGGGAATGTAGTAGAATCAGAAGGACAAAATGATCAATTGCTTAGAGCTGTTAAAACGGCAGACTCCCACTTGTTATCCCAATCCTTTGATGATATTGCTGCTCTTAATTGCAAAAGAGGGTTGAGGCCTTTGCGAGACCACCTCATATGCTGATGACCTTTACAACGTTGATTAATAAGACTTTCCACGGTTGACTCTGCAAGATTACTTGTAAAAGGAAGACCCTTCTCTTTGCGATCGTTATAATTTACTATTTTATGAATGTTATTTTCAATATAAGTTTTGAATTTAATAAGTTTTCCGGATGTTTTCTCAGAACATGATTCTATCAGTTCATCTAGACGTATAGTGGCTGTATCACTATTACCGTGCCAGAGGTGCCATTTTACTTTGTCCAGCTTTTCTTTGTGTGACCCTTGAACAGCAATATTCTTTATTTTCATAGTGATATGAAACCAGTCCAAGATTCTCTCAACACTAAGAGCTAACGGCTCCAGGGCATCAATTATAGTCCAACAGTTTTTGGCGCCATCGCAAAGAGCAATAATTTTGGTTGTAGGGCACAAACCCTGTTTAAGTGCTGCTATAATCGTATTATTAATCATCTGTTTTTGGCCATCGTCTAAGGCAGAAGCTGCGCAATTCTTACTTTTAATAGAGGCGCGAGTGCTTCCTTCTGGAGTCTCTAAGGATTCGGGACGATAAATCACGGAAGTCATCGCTTCAATACTTCTTTTATCCTCTGTTGTTTTAAGGTGCCCACCATCCACATTGACAATGAGCTCTAAGGCTGGCTCTACACCAAGAATTTCAGCTTCTTCATTGGCAAGGCCCTCCAAACTCTCACCCACTTTTTCGACCACATTTTTTATCCGATCATGGTTATTAATCTTGCGCCGCTTTGATGAAAAGATTTCGAAAATCTTTTCACTCTCTCTAAAGCTATGAGTGGCGCCAAGTTCAGCCTGTATTTTTATGAGCTCTGCAGATTCAATACCATTAAAGGCTGTTCGAATTGTCGACGGTTCCTCATGATTACAATCGGAACACTTCAGGCGTTGCATTGTAACCTTATGGTCTGTTAGAACATCATGAAAGGCTGAGGAATGCTTGCCAAACTTGATAAGCTTCCCCTTACAGCAGGAACATCTCTTCTTCCCAGAGAAGACCTTTAACTTTTCGGACAACAGATGATCCTGAGCTTTTTGTAACATATCTATTTGCTTCTTTAAGCCCATAGATAAGTCTAGCAAGGAAGAAGGTTTTGTAATAACATCTTCACATAGGATATGGCTTCTAGATACTTCTGCAGAATCCGCCGTGTTGTATGTTTCAAATATAATGCGATACGAGAGAGCCATAGTGAATATTCCTTCTTAATGTGTAACACCACCATAGCACTTTAAATTCCAAATTAACACCCATCACACTACACTTCCATCACCCTTTGGCTATTTTCTTTGAGGGTACTTTTTCATTTTTTTTCATAATAAATTCAGGTTTGGCACCATCATTAATAACATTAGCATCAATGATAACCTTTTGAATATTCTCCAGTCCTGGAAGATCAGACATCGGTGGCAATAAAGCCGTTTCCATACTGGACCGTCAACCACGAGCCCCCGTGTGCCGTTG
>NZ_JAEMVE010000084.1 GCF_029216045.1 Sulfurimonas sp. MAG313
TCATTAACTCTGACATCGATCTTTTAACTGATGTTGATAAGAAAATTCTTGCTGACAAAAATGTTAAAGTTCTTACTCGTGACTTCACTAAATTTGCAATTGAGCAAGCTGGTACTGAACTTGCAACAAATATGGCTATGCTAGGTGCATTATTTGGTGCTCTTGGTACAATTGGTAAGCCGGCTATTGAAGAAGGAATTAAAGATAGATTCCTTAAGAAATATACAGCTTCTGGTGGTACGGCTACACTAGATTCAGTTATTGAGAAGAAATTTAAGAAGAAACAAGAGCTTATCGAGAAAAATCTTTTAACAGCCTCTGCTGCTTATGATTTAACTGCTGCTTGGGCTAAAGAAGTTGGACTTGAGCCAATTCTTGAGCCATCTAAGAACAACAATGGTAACATTGCTAAATAATTCTTATTAACTACGCTTTGGCGTAGTTATTCTACCTCCTACAAACACCCACAAACTTTTTTCATAAACACTTAAAATAAGAGCTTATTAAATAAGTTTAAATATAAGGAACGAGATGATACAATCATTTATAATTACAGGATTTCTAGGCGTTGGTAAGACGACTATGTTAACGAACACAGTAAAGAAATACTTTCCTGATAGAAAAGTAGCTATTGTTGTTAATGAATTTGGTGACATTGGAATTGATGGAGATGTTCTTTCTAATGTATATAGTGAGGTTCTTGAAATCTCAGAAGGTTGTATCTGTTGTCAACTCTCAGAAGAGTTTGAAAGCGGTGTAATGGAAATTATCCAAAAGTATAAGCCTGAAATCATCTTTGTAGAGACCTCAGGAGCTTCTGAGCCCTTTCCAATCTTTATGTCTATGCAAAACCTTGGTATTACAGTTGAAGGTGTTATCTGTGTAGTAGATTCAAAGAACCTAGACTCATATAAAGATAATTCAACGGCTAAGTACCAAATTGGTGGCTCAAACATTATTGTACTCAACAAAACAGACTTAGTAAGTGACGAAGAACTAGCATCCGTTAGAAAAGAAGTTGAAGATATAAAAGAAGAATTCAACATTAAAAACAACCTTACACAAGAAACGGTTTTTAGTAGTTATGTGATAAATACTTCTGAGCAAGGCCTGGTTAAAAAAGAAGTTTTTGAAGGTCTTTATCCTATTGAAAAGATTGTGGGAATGGCAAAAGAGTATCAACATCTAAGCCATACCACAGACGATTCAATCACACAAAAAGTGGCCTACCTTAAAGAAGATATTATTTTTAATGATATTGACCATATTTTAAACAATATTCCAAAAAGCATTTACAGAGTTAAGGGTGTGGTAAAAGTTAAAGATGTAGCTAATCCTTTAGTGATTAATTACTCTTTTGGAAATATATCCTTTGAAGAGCTAGATGAGTACGATCAGCCCTCTATAATGATTTTTATTGGAGAAAGTATTGACAAAGATGTAGTGAGCTTATGTGCTCAGTATGACTATTTAAATATGCCTCAATTTAAGCTTAACAAGTAGTTTTTAAAACAAAAAAACAAAATTAGAGGCTGTAATGGCTTTTGATAATTCGTTGCAAAAAGGAAAAATAATGCAAGAAATAAACACCTTATTAAAAAAATATAATAACTTTAAATATGAGCAGCTTCGTAGTGTTGAACAACTCTCAGATGGTACAAAAATTGTTACAATTGTGGTTCAAGATGATGATGGTGAAGATGTTAATACTATTAATTTAGAGTTTAGTGATATTAAGTCTTCAAAAATATTAATAGATAGTGTATTAGCTTACATAGATATGTCAAGTGGAATTACCCTTATTAAAGAAAATAACTTATATGGTTTTGCTATAGGAAGTGGTACGGCTATGTTACATGTTAATAGCGCACCCTTATATATAGTGGCTTCTGGTATTAAGATTACAGAAAACAGTTAAACTAGCTACTTAAATTTACTTAGGCTGAAATGCTTTTTTTATACGTTAACTCACTCATTGGGATGTATATTTGCATTTTAACTCCAGGTGTGGTATTCGTACAAATAATATCACCTTGAAGTTTATGATGAATAAGATTATAAACGATATGCAGACCCAATCCTGAGCCTCCCTGTCCTAATTTTGTTGTAAAAAATGGATTGAATATTTTGTCAATATGCTTCTTGTCTATGCCCCTTCCATTGTCCTCATAAATGAGATGAAGGTATTCTTCTTCAATAAATCCTCGGATTTTTATTGTCTTATTTTCAATGTCTTTATCAAAGGCATGCAATAATGAGTTAAGTATAAAATTTGTGAATATTTGAGAATAAATGCCGGCATAAGAATTAATATGTATATTTTCATCTATATGATTATGTACTTTTACTTGCTCGGTTCTAAATTTACTATGTAAGCTTAATATAACTTCATCACAATATTCTTTTAAATTAAATATTCGTTTTTCTTCTGTATGTTGGTCTATGGCAACTTGTTTAAAAGAACGTACAAGTTTTATTGCCGTTTGTAAACTAATATAAATTGAATCGGACATAGCTGTAACAGAAGAAACATATTCATTTAAAGCTGTTTTTCTTAAATTACCTTCTTCAATAGATTTGAAAAGAGTTTGTGTTTCTTGTTGTATATATGTAATGGCGGTTAGACTCACTCCTACGGGTGTATTAATTTCATGAGCAACTCCAGCGACTAAAGAACCTAAGGCAGACATTTTTTCTGTTTCTACAAGTTGTTTTTGAAAGTCTTTTAGATTTGCTAAGGTTTCTTCTAATGCATCTGCTTTTTCTCTAAGTTCTAAGGTGCGAATATGTACCTTTGTTTCTAACTCTAGTTTGGCCTCTTGAAGTTCTTCTTTTTGTTTAATATGCTTAGTGATATCAAGACCAATGGAAAGATACGAATGAAGTTCACCCTTAATAATGATAGGTATAATTGAACTTGCAACATAAAATATCGAACCATCTTTACGCTTATTAATAAACTCACCCTTCCATGTTTTTTGCGCTTGCAAAGATGATTCCATCTGTACAAAGGTGCTTTTTTTAGTTTGATTTGATTTTAATAAGTTTGGACTTCTTCCAAGAACATCTTCTTTAGAAAACCCGGTGTTTTTTTGAAAACTCTCATTAACATAAGTGATTTTTCGCTTCGTGTCGGTCATAATGATAAAGTTATCACTATTTTCTACAGCGAAACGAAAACTAAGATTTTCTTGAGCTATTTTTAAAGATTTTAGATGCAGTAAAATTAAAATTAAAAGCAAAATAAAGGTTATAAAGGCTAAAAACACATTAAGGTATTGATAACTATCTATTTGTTTTTGATAGCTTATTTGTAATAAATTTATAGAATTTGTTATGTCTTGTATGAGCTGTATTTCTTTATGTTCATCGACACTTGTAAGGAGAATAGACATGTTTTTTTGTAGTAAAACTGCTTGTGTATAAAAGTTTATTAAATAATCATTATTTAAGCTTAAGGCATAGTTTTTTACTTGTCGAGTTTTATTTTGTAGGGTTATTTGATTTGGTTGTATGCCTGTAAAAAGCTGCATTAAAGAAAATAAAAGTTCATCAATTAAAAGCTTTTGCTTTTCTTTAAGAGTGTCACTATTGTTGATAGTACTTCGTAAATCAAAAAGGTAGTGTATAGAATTTACTGATACAGAATTAAGTGATTTATGATATTCAAGTAAGTCTTGTTCAAGCTGAAACTTGTGGCGCAATTCTACTAAGATAGCACCAAAACTAGAATCAAATTCATTACTTATAGATGATGCTTCTAGCTTTAAAAGAGTCTGATCAAAGCCCTCAAGATTTGTTGTTATGGTGTCGTAGTTATTAAAATATAAGGAACGCATCAAAAAGTTTTCAAATTTTGTGTCTAAAAGAGTGAGCTTTTCAAAGTTTTCTTGATAAGAAGAAAAATTGTCTGCTTGCTTGTCTTGATAGGTAAGATAATAAATACTGGATATAAAGACTACAAATACAAAAGAAACTACAAAGATGATGGGATCTATTTTACGAGGCATACTTACTCCTTTCCTTGGGGTAAATCGCCTTCAAGCGAATGTAAAAAAGCGGCAATGCTATTAATCTCTTTGTCGCTAATAGCCCTTCCTAGTTGAACATCTGCCATAAACTTTATAGCTTTTTTTAGCTTTTTAGTGCGTCCATCATGAAAATATGGGGCAGTTCGAGTCACATTTCGTAAGGAAGGAACTTTAAAATAATATTTATCGCGCTCCTTCTTTGTTACGTTATATCTCCCAAGTGAAGTAGATTCTGTATCATGAACAACACCAAACTTATTGTATAAATTTCCTCCAACATTAATTCCATGATGACAAGAAATACAGCCTTTGGATTTAAATAAAGCATATCCTTCTTTTTGCTCAGAGGTGATAGCATCTTTATTTCCACGTAAATATTGATCAAAGGGGGCATTAGGGGTAATAAGTGTTTTTTCATATTGGGCAATAGCATCACTGATATTTTCTTTAGTAATAGCGTCTTTATAAGTTTTTTTAAAAAGTTCAAGGTATTCGGTTTTGTTTAGTTTCTTAATAAGTTCAGGGAAGTTAGAACCCATCTCAATAGGATTTTCAATAGGACTAGCCACCTGATCTTTTAGATTTTTTTCCCGACCATCCCAAAACTGACGGAAATTATAACGGGCATTAAGTACTGTAGGTGCATTGATGTTTCCTTCTTGTCCATATATACCAAAAGAAAACTGTAAGTTGTCATCCCCACCTTCTTGTATTTTATGGCATGAATGGCATGAAATTGTATTATCAGCAGATAAACGAGTGTCAAAAAATAGTTTTTTACCTAAGTTGGCTTTGTCTTGATTAACTTGCACATGTTGAGGGATAGGGGTAATGGGCTCATTAGAAAACAAGAAACAATTGAATAGATAAAAAAATAAGATAATTTTTAACATTAGAGTCCTTAAATTATACTAAATATTTTATAGATAAATCAATTAAATATCTCTTAATTTATTGTCATAATAAATTCTTATATTCTTGATTAAGAAAGTAAAGCTACTTTTCTTAGTAAGTACAAAGGTTTTGTCTCTTTTTAACTTAGCTCAGATATAATTTGATTTTAATTCTTAACCCTATAAGGAAGACCATGTCTGAAACCTCAGAAGATGCACCCGTTAAACTCTATTATGATTGCCTTAGTGTAGCCCGACGAACCTCACAAAAGATCCATCATGTTAATGAACATGATAAAGATGCCTTAGTGCATCATTTAATAAAAACGAATGAATATACCCGAGTGATTGTGGTGATTAAGACAAAACGTGAAGCCGATGTTTTAGCTGAATTTCTTCAAGGCCATGAGATTAAAGCTCTTTGTTTGCACAGTAATGTCAGTGCAAAGGAGCAAAAATCTGCCTTAGATTCGTATACTAAAAATGAAACAGATGTTTTAATTATGACGGATATGATTTTACAAGCACAAACATTTGAATCTATTGAGCATATGATAAGTTATAACATCCCTTTAGAACCGAGCTTTTATTATGAAAGACTCAGTGCCTTAGAAGAAAAAGGTGAGGGTATTGCCTTAGTAAGTGAAGAAGAAGAACACCTTATGTACGCTATTGAAGTGGCTATGAAGGTGGAAATAGTACAAGTTGAGCTAACAGACTTTAAGGCAAGCAAAAAACCTGAAGCCAAAGAAAAAGCAAAAAAAGATAAGAGTAAAAAACCAAGACATAAAAAAAATAAAAGTAAAAAACAGACTAAGAAAAAAGAAGAAGAATAAAGAGCATGAATCTAAATGCAATAAAGATTTTATCTATTGATGATGAGATAAAAGACTTGTCGATTATTGAGAGGTATTCACGCTCTTTATCCATGGGGGTAGAGAGTTATCAAGACCCTCAAAAGATAACTTTATCTTCAACAGAGATAGACTTCGACCTAGTTTTAATTAAATGTGAACGTATAAAATTTAATATGCTCGAATTCATTAAGACCTTTAGAAAGATGAATAAAAATATCCCCATTATAGTCCTTACAAGTACTGAAGATGATGTCAGTTTATATGAAAAGGCTCTTAAGTTAGGGGCGAATGATTTTTTAAATAAACCTATAAACTTTGCGAGTTTTCAAGCTAGAATTCAAAATACTCTTGAACTCAGTAAGTTGCAGGCTCTTATGCACGATAAAATATTTTTGTTAGAAGATGAGGTTCAAAAAGCTACGGTTTTATTTAAAGAAAATGAGCATGAAACCTTAGATGTTTTAGGAAAATGTGTTCAATATAATGACTATGTAAAAGATTCACATATACTAAGAATAGCTCACATCTGTAAGCTTTTAGCTAAAGAAGCAGGTTTAAGTGAAAAAGTCCAAGACCTTGCCTTTCATTCTTCGAAGTTTTATGACTTAGGAAAGCTTGGTATTTCTGATGAGATACTACTTAAGCCAGGAAAACTTGATGAACAAGAACTTGAGATTATGAAAACACATTCTCGAGCAGGTTACGATATCTTGAAGTACACACAAAGTTCGTATTTAAAAGCGGGTGCTATTATCTCGTATAGTCACCATGAAAGGTATGATGGTAGTGGTTATCCTATAGGCTTAAAAGGTGAGACCATTCCAATTCTAGGTCGCATTGTTACCATAGCTGATGTGTTTGATGCCTTGACTTCGAAAAGACCTTACAAAGAAGCTGAAAGTATAGAAGAGGCGTGTGCGTATTTACTAAAAGAAAAAGGTAAACACTTTGACCCTAACTTGGTAGATGTGTTTATACAAAATTTAGATGCAATACGCTCTATAAAAGACAAATATAAATAAGGAAAAAAATGCTTTATACAGGAATGATATTTCAGTTCAATGAGGAAGAAGGTTCCGGCCTTATTATGTTGGCTGATGGACAGAAAAAAGAGTTTAGTACAAAGGATTGGATAGATACATCAACTCAAGCATCTGTTGGGCAAAAGATAGCTTATATTGAGAGCTCTGGTGGTATACAAATTAAAGTATTAACTAAAGAAGATGAACTCTTATCTAAGGAAAATGCACATGAAAAAGAAACCACAAAAGACAGTTCTAAACAAGAGCCAGAAAAAGAGGTTTTTGAAAGCGTAGATGAGTATATCAATCACTTTAAAGAAAATGGTTTTAAACTCGTCAATGATTTTTCAGATGAGAATTCAAGACGAGCTATACTTAGAAAATTTTCAGTTGATAAACATGAAGAAGTGAAAATTCAATTAAGCCAGGGTGACATTTCACTTATGAAGTCTCTTAATGGAAAAACAGTAGGCTAAACTAGAGTGAGATAATCTATTTTATGATAAAATCACAGGCTATTACGCCACCAACTAAATACCCAAATTTGGGAATTTAGTTGGTGGCGTAATAATATAGGAATTATGAATAAGGATGGGGTATGGAACGAATTATGGATGAGAATGATTTTATTGTCTCAAAAACAGACCTTAAAGGTAACATTACGTATTGTAATAAAATCTTTATGGATATGGCTGAGTATGAAGAAGAAGAGCTTTTAGGAGCGCCTCATAATATTATTCGTCATAAAGATATGCCAAGGGCTGTGTTTAAACTTTTATGGGATAAAATTCAAAATAAAGAAGAAGTTTTTGCCTATGTGATTAATGAAACAAAAAATAAAAATGAATATTGGGTCTTTGCTAATGTCACAGCATCTTTAGATACACGGGGTAATCTAATAGGCTATTATTCAGTTCGACGTAAACCAAATGCAAAGGCCTTAGAAATCATTAAACCTTTATACGCGAAGATGATTGAAGTTGAAAAAACTAAAGGGGTAGGTGCCTCTACAAAGATATTATTAGATGTATTAGAAGAAAAGGGGATGGAATATAATGAACTTATTATTGCTATTCAAAAATAAACAGAGTTTAAGCCTAGTAGTAGGGCTTTTTATTATAGGGGGATATGCGCTTTTTATAGAAGAATATATTTTGGCAGTATGTGTACTTATCTTAGTACTCATTTCTGGAATTTTTAAACCAAAGAGTTCAGATTTAAGTATCTATCTTAGAGATGAAGTTCGTCGCGTTCTTAATGCTGCGTCTCAAGGGGATTTAGAACAAAGAATCACCCACATACATTCAAAAGATAAGGGACAAGAAAAATTGGCTTGGGCTGTTAATGATGTGCTCGATCAGTTAGAAGCATTTATGAGAGATATATCAACGTCTATTGAAATGGCTTCCAATGGAAATACGTACAGACGAACCTTTCCTAGTGGCTTGCATGGAATGTTCAAAGAAACCTGTATTCAACTTAATAATTCTATAGAAGCTATCTCTTTGGGACATAGAACAAAGATACGAGGTTCATTAGCCGAAAAATTCAACAAACTTGGAGGCGGTCTGAGTGGTGGCTTAAACCTTATACAAAATGACGTTGATGGAGCAGAACAAGAATCAGAGATTATTGCAAAAAGTGCTCAAGAAACAGCAGATGAAGCATCTAGAAGTAAAGAAAGTGTGTATTCTGTTAGCCAAAAGTTGTCGTCTTTAAATGAACTAATAGAAGCTTCACATGAGGGAGTCGTTAGCTTACATAACCGGTCTCAAGAAATTTCAGAAATAGTGGGGCTGATTAAAGATATAGCCGATCAAACGAATCTTCTTGCACTAAATGCAGCGATAGAAGCGGCAAGAGCAGGCGAGCATGGACGTGGGTTTGCCGTAGTTGCTGATGAGGTGAGAAAACTTGCTGAACGCACTCAAAAGGCGACACAAGAGATAGAAATAACTATCTCAACCCTTCAGCAAGAATCAAATGATATTCAAAATAATTCAGACAAGGTCTCTGAACTTGCAATCCGTTCAAGCGAAGAAATACAAAGTTTTGAAGTGGCATTTGGAAACTTTCATGAGAAAGCTCAATCCTCTGCACAATCAGCCAATATAATACAAAACCGCTTATTTGTGACCCTAAGTAAGATAGACCATATTATTCAAAAATCGTTTGCTTATTCTTCTGTCTTAGACGAGAAAATGCTTACTGAACTAGAAAGCGCAGAAGTGTGTAGACTAGGTGCATGGATGGACTCACCAGGCGCTAAAAGGTTTTCGCACACACAAGCTTTTAAACAAATTTCCATGCCACATAAAAAAATACATGAAAAGCTTTTTGAAAATATGAATTTTGTAAAAAGTAAAACAACCTTAGAAGGAAAAAATCCTGATATATTGGTGCGAAATTTTGAAGAAATGGAAAATGCAAGTAAAGAATTATTTTCAACCTTAGATAAAATGGTGGTTGAATAAGGAAGGTAATAGGATTTTTTTAGAATGCACAATGGTGATATAAAAGGTGTGAATACAGTATACGTCTAAGCGAGTTTTAATACGCGCTAATAGCTTGTATAAGTATAGTCCCTTTTTGATAAGGTCAATAGAATAATTAAATACTAATTTATTTAATTATAATAGTATATAAAGGGCACCTCTGAGTGAGTATAGGGTTTTTAGAGGTGCCCTAAAATTAAAAAAGAGGTACCTATGCAAAATATAAACTCTATGCGAGAGTATACACAAGCATTAAATGTCCTTTATGTAGAAGATAATGAAGACTTACGTCAATATATACAAGAACTTTTATCTTTGTATTTTAAAAATATTGACTTAGTTTCTAATGGACAAGAGGCTGTAAAACAATACTTAAAATATAAAGAAGCTAACCAAGACTATTATGATTTAGTCATAACGGATATTAATATGCCTGGAATAAGTGGTATCGATATGAGTGCTGATATTATAGAAATAAACCCTTCCCAAAAAATAATTATTACAACAGGTTACAATAATATAGAATATCTTCAAAGGGCTATCGACATAGGCGTTGACAGCTTTGTTACTAAACCAATTAGAAAGAACCAATTTCTTCAAGTTTTATCAAAAGTTTCTCAAGCTATTGTAGATCATAAGTTTGTTATATCACATGTTGCAAATGTTGAAAAATTAAACCTTAGATTAGAAAATATGAATAATAAATTAGAACTTCAAAACCTAGAATTGATTCAAACAAATTGTGAATTAAAAAAGTCTTTTCGTATGCTTGATACTATGGTTAGTAAAGAACAACTGCATTATGAAAAAAATCTAAAAGAAACAGAAGAGTGTGACCTTATAGAAGAAAAATATATTTATGAGCAGGTTGAACTCTTAATAAGTACTGACTTACATGAACTTATAGAAATTCATACAATTATTGATGTAAATATCATTAATATTTTAAATGAAATAGATAACATTAATCCAGAAGTACTGTCTACTTTTAGTAGTTTATTTAAGCGATATAGTTCTACTCTGGCATTTTACAATTTTTTTGATGAATTAAGTTCTTCTATGGTGAGCTTTTCAAATGTTATACAAGATAATCCTCTTCCAACAAACAAAGAATCTGTCCTAAATATATTTATGTTAATAGAAAGTTTTGTTTATGTCTTAGGAAAGTGGCAAACGTATTTATCGAGTTCAGATATCAATAAAATAAACTCATTAGATGCCTCTATGATTAGTGATATGGAAACTATTATAAATATGTGGACGCAAAATGAAATAGAAGTAACGGAGTGTGAGATGGATGATATTTTTGATTTTTAGTTTGTAAATATTTCTTTGAGAAAGATTGTTCTGAAATCATCATTCCTCTTTGTTCTTAAGTTTAAAAGGAATTTCTATAATAAAACAGGCACCTATAGTAGTGGAATTGTCGATTTTAATAGTGCCACCTAGATGTTGAGTAACAAGGTTGTAGGTTACATTAAGTCCTAATCCTGTTCCTCCCTTATTTCGTTTTGTAGTGACAAAAGGCTCATATATTTTATGTTTTATACTCTCATCTATGCCCTTGCCATCATCACAAAACCGGATTATAATAGTCTCATCTTTTTTACGTGTTGATATTATTATGGTACCTTTTTGCTCAATTTCAAAAGCATGTAAAAGTGAGTTTTGAAGTAAATTTACAATCACTTGAGAGATAGCACCAGGATAAGAGTACATAGAAATTTCTTCTTTATTTAAATCTAATTCAAGTGAAATAGGTCTACTTTTCAACTCATTTTTAAAGGTTGAAAGTATTTCTTGAAGATATTCATTAAGCTCAAAGTCTCGAGCCATCTCACTGCTTTGGTCTATTGATATTTTCTTAAAGTTTTTTATCAGCAAGGCTGCTCGATCAAGATTTTTCATTAAAATTTCATCTGTTTCTAAAATAGTTATTAGAAATTTCTTTAGTTCGGACTCACTTAACGTGTTGCTTTTTAAATGAGTGTCAATTTTTGTGATTTCATATTTAAAGATTGAAGCTGCGGTAATAGAAATACCTAGGGGTGTGTTCACCTCATGTGCGACACCTGCAACAAGACTTCCTAAAGCAGACATCTTTTCAGCCTCAACGAGTTGGTCTTGCATCTTAATCAATAAGGTGTTTTTTTCTTCTAAGTCTTTGGTGCGTTCTTTTACCTTGATTTGAAGACTTTGTTCATCTTCTTTAAGACTCTTGTACGCCTTATTGAGACGTTGTGTCATTTGATGGAATTTCATAGCCAACAAACCAATCTCATCAGGACGATTTGATAAGGCTTTGTTCAGCATCTGTTTGTTATCTGTAAAAGAAAACTCGCTGACGGACTTTGTAAGTACCACAATAGGTTCTGTATAGCGCTTAATAATAAAAAGCGTTGCAAATAATATTAAGGTAAGAAAAAATAACATAAATCCTATTATAGTAAAAAACCCTTCTCGTTTGAACATAGAAAGGAAGTCTTGGGAAGTATAATACGCGATATGGGCATAAGCAAAAATCTCACCATCTAGGCTTGAAGTATATATGATTTCTTTAACCTCTTGTTCGTGGTATAAAAGGTTTCTACTACCGTTAAGATTAGATGATTGCATCGATGGACTTATATGACCAATCATCTGAGAATCGGTATGCACAAGGATAAGTCCATTTGGATCCGATAAATATCCATAAGCATAAATATCTGTTGGAGTTACAGCTTTTAACCATCTCTCAAGAAGTTCAAAGTCACCTGTAATTAAGGCATCAATACTACCTTCTGCTAATGTTTTTACACTAGATAGAACAAGCTTGTCTTTCTCTTTTTGTACACTATTGTTTTGTTCAATAATGATAAGATACCCAATACTAAGCATAGCTGCAATGAAAAGCAGTGTTAGACTCGAAGCAATTTTTGAAAAGAGGCTAAGGTGAAATCTAATCATTGAACTTTGCTGATTTTAATAAATTCCGAGTTAATTTTTCTAAACTTTCATCATAGGGTATAAACTGCTTGATTTTCATAACTTTCATACCCTTTAAAATACGCCTTCCCTCTATCGTACTAGGCATATTAATAATTGCTTTTTTCAACTTAGCAATTAATACAGATGAAAGTCCTACTCTAGCTGCGAGTACATTTTCAGGGTACTTGGTACTTGAAGCAATGACTTTAAGCTCTCCTGTCTCAAGTTTTTTACTCATAAGTTGATAATTCACTCCACACATAGTTGCGGCATCTACCTTTCCTAAAAGAACATTATAAATTGAATTGGTTAAATTTTTTGTAAAGACTTCTTTGGTTTCTTTGTCAGCATTTAAACCTTGTTGATATAGGTATGCTTTAGGAGCTAGATAACCACCTGCTCCCATAGGACTAACAAAAGCGATAGTTTTATCTTTAAGTTCAGATATATTAGTGATATTTGAATCGGCACGAACAAAAATATCACTTTGTGAAGTGATTTGGTTAGCGATATTTTGCATCTGAGCAATGGCTATGGCTCTATTAGATTGTTTAAGTCTATAAAAAATAAGTGAATTAACATAAAAAATATCAACTTTTTTTTCACTAGCCATTTTTTTCAGTTTTTTAAAACCCCTGGGCGCAACAATATTCACCTTTAAGCCGGTCTCCTTTGCTAAATACTTAGCAAAAGGCTTCCAACTTGTATAAATTTTTGTTGGAGGAGCTAAGGACAAAACCCCAAAATTTACCTTTTCTTGTATATCTGCATAAAGACTTGCCCCAGAGAAAACAAAAATTAATAAAAAACGAATATAAACTGATTTCTCACTAAAATTTTTCACATACATAAATTGCCCCTTTTATAATTTATTATAATATAATATTTACCAATAAAGATAAAAGATAAAAATAAAAAAGTTTTTTTAAGGTGTAATCGGGTTTTTATATAAGCAGGTGAATTATTAGTAAGAATATTGAAAGAAGACGACAAAGAAAGGGCGCCTTAGAGCACAGTCTAATGCCTTTAGCATTAAAGATTACTTTTTGTTGTTAAATAAATAATTATTTAGTCAGTCCTAAAAAACCAAACTAACCCCTGATTAAAGGCACTTAAACCAAATGAAATGAACTAAAAAATGCTTCCTACTTCTTCTAACAAACAGTAATATGAGAATAATGGTCGGGTGAGGAGAATGAATATTTATCTTAGAAACTGTGTAGTAGTTAAGATAAAGGGGGTCAAGCTCATTAACTTAGTTAGTAACTGCGTTTAGGTTATTGTTTTCTTGAATGAGGAATAAAAGCTAGCTTTTAGCGCGGCGGAAATTAGTGAAGTGTACATCTTGTACTCAAACTGATTGACAACAAAGAATAAAGGGAAAAGAGTGCTAAAAGTGGTGCCTCGTCTCGGAATCGAACCAAGGACACAATGATTTTCAGTCATTTGCTCTACCGACTGAGCTAACGAGGCACTTTTAGTTATAGAAAGTTTCTTAAATAAATGTTACACGTGGTGCCTCGTCTCGGAATCGAACCAAGGACACAATGATTTTCAGTCATTTGCTCTACCGACTGAGCTAACGAGGCATGTCATATATTTAAGAGCCGAAATAATAACCTAAGGGGTGTTATATTAAGCTTAAAGCTTGACGAACTTTTTAAATTCATCACCTCTTTGGCCATAGGAGCTAAATTGGTCTAAGCTCGCGGCAGCTGGAGAAAGTAAAACGGTGGAGATTGTATCATATGAGTGGATAATTTTTTTGCAGGCATTTTCTAGGGTGTGGCAGCCATGTGCATTAATAACAAAATCTTTTGCTAGTTCAAGTAATTTGGATTCATTTTTACCAATGGTATAGATGGTGACCTCAATCCCTGCTAATAACTCAAACAACGGTCTTAAGTCAACGCCTTTATCGTCGCCACCAAGAATGAGTGACAGTGGTTCATGTTTATACGCCATTACCGCTTGTATAGTGGCATCTAAGTTAGTGGCCTTTGAATCATTTACCCAAAGTCTTCCATTTTTATCGTACAACTCTTCTTGTCTATGTGCGTCTAAGGGCATGGCATTAATGCGCTCATAGTCACACTCATCAAATAAGATTTTACTAACACTTAGAGCGAGTAAGGCATCTTGTAAGAAAGCGCCCTTAAATCGAAGTTTAGAGATATCGATATCAAAGTACTCTGCTAGATCTTCATTGGTGTCATAAGGTATCTTCATGGCTTTTGTAGGATAGTCTTTGTACTTTTTAGGGATAAGGACAGCGTCTCCCTCACTCATCGCGCTTAAAGGCTTTAGTTTAGCCTCCTCATATTCACTCATTGAACCATGCCAATATAAATGATCGGGGGTGATAGGAAGCAGTACATATATTTGTGGAACCGCCTTATTTGTATAATGAAGAGTAAAGGAAGAGGTCTCTAAAATCCATAAAGAAGCTTCTAAATCTAACTCGGCTAAGGGTGTTCCAATATTACCTCCAGCAAGAGAACCATGGGAGCTTAAAAGTGTTTGAATCATTTGTGTGGTAGTCGTTTTGCCATTGGTTCCAGATATCCAAACAGACGGAGGCATGGTGTCTGCGAAATAATCATATTCGCTGATAAGGTTATTGGCTTGTTGGATAAGAGGATGTGAGGGTGCCATTCCAGGGGAAGGGATTTCACATTGAGAATACTTAGCAACAAACTCAGAACTGGGCTTTAAACTGTTACCTTCATCATCTGTGTGAGGTTTTGAAACATTGTCATCATAAAATGTAGATGGCCCAAGTTTTTTGGCTAAGGCTCTAGTCGTCTTGCCATAACCAAAAAAAGAAATTTGTTTGTGAATTCCTGGCATTTAACGAATCTTTAATGAGATAAGAGCAATAAGATTTGACAGCATAGAAATAATCCAAAACCTAACAATAATTTTATTTTCATGCCACTTTTTCATCTCAAAATGATGATGAATAGGGGCCATTAGAAACACACGTTTTTGTCTGAGTTTATAGGAGCCAACTTGAAGAATCACGGATACGGTTTCAATTACAAAGATAAGTCCTATAACTACTAGTAGAACTTCAGATTTTCCAATTATGCCCATGTAAGCGATAAAAGCACCGATGGTAAGAGAGCCAGAATCTCCCATAAATACTTCCGCCGGGTGACAGTTAAACCATAAAAACCCTGTAATAGAACCCATTAAGGCCGCGGCAATAATAACGACTTCACCTACAGGAAAGTTTGGAAGTAAAAGATATTTTGAAATGATGGCATGACCTGTTATGTATACAATGACAGAAAGTGAAAGAAGTGAAAAGATAGAAGGCACAGAAGCTAAGCCATCGAGTCCATCGGTTAGGTTGACTGCATTAGATGTTCCTACCATTACAAATATCCAAAATAAAATTGCAAAAGGTCCCATATCAAAAAGAGGATTTTTGAAGAATGGAAGATATAAGTCGGTATTGAAATCAGCATAATAACAAAGATATAAACCAACGATGCCTGCTGCAATCATTTGAAACAAGAGTTTTACCTTAGCCGATAAGCCTGCACGATTTTCATTTTTTAAAACCTTTGAAAGGTCGTCTTGCAAACCAATAAGGGAAAAGAGGGCAAGTGTTAATAGTCCGCCTACTACATAGTGAGAGTTTAATTTAGCGGTTAAAACAGTAGCAATTAAGGTGGCACCAATAAAAATAATTCCACCCATAGTAGGGGTCTTTGCCTTATGCTGATGAGTGTCTGGCGCATAATCATTTATAGGTTGTTCCCATCTGTTTTGAGCCCATTTGATAAAACGTGGCATAACAAAGATGGTAATTACTAAGGCAAAGAAAAAGGCAAAACCAGCGCGAACGGTAATGTATTGGAAAATATTAATATCAAGATGTCGGTAAAGCCAATAAAGCATAAGTCTTCTTTGTGTTATAGAAATATTAGAGGTGTACTAAAGTGACATTTTAGTATAATCGCGCTAATACAAATATAAAAATATAACTTTGAGCGATATGGAGCTAAGATTTTGAGTAAAAAAGCGATACTTGTTATAACAGATGGCATCGGTTATTGCGAACGTACAGAGCATAATGCCTTTTATCATGCAAAAAAACCAACTTATGATAAACTTTTTAAAGAAACGCCACATTCATTAATAGATACCTTTGGCTTGAGTGTTGGTTTACCTGAGGGTCAAATGGGAAATTCTGAGGTAGGGCACCTAAGTATTGGAAGTGGTCGTATTCTTTACCAAGACCTTGTAAAAATATCTTTAGCTCTTAAAGAAGACACCCTTAAAGACAATGAGGTTTTAAAAGAAGCTCTTAACGCAAGTGAAAATATTCATATTATGGGTCTTTTATCTGATGGTGGTGTTCATTCTCATATAACTCATCTAATGGGCGTAGCTAAAATTGCTGAGGCTGAGGGCAAAAAAGTTTACCTACACCTCATAACAGATGGTCGAGACGTTTCACCTACATCAGCAAAAAATTATATTTCACAAATTGAAGAGATATGTAATGAAAATATTTCTATCGCAAGTATAGCCGGTCGTTTTTATACAATGGACAGAGATAACAGATGGGAAAGAGTTGCACCTGGGTATAAGGCCATGGTAGAAGCTAGTCCTAAGTCTGAGCTGTCTGTTCAAGAATATATAGATGCCTCTTATGCTAAAGAAGAAACCGATGAATTTATTCTTCCAAGTGCTTTTTCTTCATATAAGGGCATGAATAAAGCAGATACTCTTATCTCAATAAACTTCCGTTCAGATAGAGTGCGAGAAATAACAACGGCCCTTGGTGATAAAGATTTTGATGGCTTTGATAGAGAGTTCAAAGACTTACACATAGCGACGATGACTTCGTATAATAAAAGCTTCCCTTATCCTGTGATGTTTCCCAAAGATGCTCCACAAAACACCCTTGCTGAGGTGATTTCAAAGGCAGGACTCAATCAACTTCATACTGCAGAAACAGAAAAATATGCTCATGTAACATTTTTCTTAAATGGTGGGATAGATGAACCCTTTTTAAATGAAACACGAGTGCTTATTCCTAGTCCTAAGGTAAAAACTTATGATGAAAAACCTGAAATGAGCGCACCTGAAGTTGGAAATGCTGTTAGAAAGGCTATGGATGAAGGAACAGATTTTATCGTAGTGAATTTTGCTAATGGTGACATGGTGGGACATACGGGTAATATAGAAGCTTCAATTAAAGCAGTAGAAGCAGTCGATAAAGAGCTAAACCTTGTTTTTAAATCAGCAAAGGAAAATGATTACGCGGTTGTATTAACTTCAGATCATGGAAATTGTGAAGAAATGAAAGATGAGCTTGGAAATATATTGACTAACCACACCGTTGGTAAAGTTTGGTGTTTCGTAGAAGCAGATGGTATAAAAGAAGTCAAAACGGGTGGTCTAAACAACATAGCCCCAACAATTTTAACTTTAATGGGCTTAGAAATTCCATCTCAGATGGATGAAGCCCTTATTTAAGAAAAAACAGTGCTTAAGTGAAAGTTACTAATCAAATGTAGTAATGAGCTTGGCCACGGGGACATTGCTTTAATTTTAAACGCGGCGCGTTAAAAATTTAAGCTGTGTCCCCATTTAACAAGACACCCAGTTGTCTATCAAAAGGAAAATTATATGAAATTCACAGGTAAAAACGTATTAGTAACAGGCGCAAGCAGAGGAATAGGAGCAGAA
>NZ_JAEMVE010000085.1 GCF_029216045.1 Sulfurimonas sp. MAG313
AAGAGATAAAGAACATATTTGCATACTCACCGATGAAGAAAAGACCCCATCTCATACCTGAATACTCTGTACCAAAACCATCAATGATTTCATGATCGTTTGCTACAAGGTGAAAAGGTGTACGTCCTGTTTCAGCAAAACCAGCAATGACAAAAAGAACCATTGCTACGGGCTGATAAACAACCATCCACATACCACCAAAGTGCTCTCCACCGAAATCAAGACCAATGGATTGGAAGTTGTTTAAGTCAATTAAAGAAAAAGAACCTACTAACATTAAAGGAGCAATTAATGAAAGGCCTGTAATTACCTCATAAGAGATAAACACAGCCGCACCACGCGCTGCTGAAAGTAGAGAATATTTATTAGCTGAAGCCATACCTCCTAGTAATGGACCGTATAAACCAACGGCCATTACTGCTAGAACATACAAGACACCAACATTAATGTCTGCCACAATAGGCGTTACTACATAATCCGTAAATGGAAGTGTAAAACTTGGCATAAATGGAATCGCTGCTGCGGCCATAAATGCTGTTGCTGCTGTAATGACAGGAGCAATCTTAAAGATTTTAGCCACAACATTAGTTGGGACAATATCTTCTTTAGTGAACAGTTTAATACCATCTGCTGCTACTTGTGCAATACCATAAGGTCCAACAACCATGGGTCCAAGACGTCTTTGCATAAATGCAAGTACCTTACGCTCAAAGTATGTACCTATCCCCGCTAATGCAGAAAACACAAGTAAGATTGTGACAATTTTAATGATTGTCTCAATTATATATGCTGTTTCCATATTTATACCCTTTCAATTGAAGCTGATGTAAAACGGTAACCGTCAAACAATGCCTCAGAGTTTAGTTTAGAATCAAATGTTGTAATATAAGCAATCTCTCCATCAATGAAGTGATCATGGCTTACTTCAACTTCAAGAGTTCCCTTAGCTGTTGTTACCTTAACCTTATCACCAACACTAAGTCCATTAGCTTCTAAATAAGAACCTGAAGCGTGAAGCCCTGATGTTTCTTTAGACTGGTGCGCTTTTGCTGTAAAGTCAGAGAACTGACGAACAGGATTAGCTAGGTAAAGAGCTTTTTCAATTTTTGTATCAATACTAGGACGTACATCTTCATTTGAATCTGTTGAAACAGATACAACATCAAGAACATAACCACGTTTCTCAGTACCATCATTTTCATAATAATTATCTAAGTCATCAAAGGCAGTTGCTTTAAATCCTTTAGCAGATGAAAGCGCTTGAGTATAATCAATTGTTAAGCTTGCATTCATTCCAAGAGCATTTGCAAGGTCATTTAGAACATATCCACCATAAGCAAGCGCCGCATTAGTAGGATTAACACGTTTATTAATAGACGTCATTGTTCCTTCTTGCTGATTCATAGCAGGCATATCTAAGTCACCTTCACCAAGAGCAGATAAAGTAAAATCTGCCTTCGTGTTATAACCAATTGAATAAGACCCAACTTCATCATCTAAGTCACAAATTTGAGAAACACCAAGTGAATTCGTTAATGTAGGAATCATTACTAATTCAAAATCTGTATACTTTTCAATCAATGCACATAAACGCGCAAGATTTTTTGATGCAGGATGAGTATATAAATCTGGTCCAACAATTAAAGAGAAAGCGTCTTTCTTCTTTAAGAATTTTTCCATCTTTTCTTCGAAGTCCACCGGAGCATTAAGAAGAGATAAAAGTGCATTTTCATCGACTTCTACTTCTTTTTCAACTTTTTTCGGAACCATCTTAGATTTTTCTACTTCAACTTCTTCTTCAAGACCCGTTTCTTCGTTAAGCTTCATTTCTTTAACGATTTCAATAACTTTTTCTTTAATAGTTTCCGTTACTGTAATTGTCTTAGTTGAATGGAAAGATGCTAGGTAATCAACAACAGTTGAAGGTAAAGCGTCTTTCTTAGCAAATAAATCAAGAATTAAATAAAGCGCTGCTTCTTCTTGAAGTGGAGCATGAGTAATTGACATAACAGATTTACCCATCTTATCAACAATAGGGTCAGCTACTGGGTGAAAGTATAAACCAGCACCCTTGTTCATAGTCATTGAGTTATTAAACGCGTATCTTGCATTTGGATTATCTGTTTTAAGAGCTGAACCAACTGAAACTATAAAGTTACAGTCATGCGCTACTTTAAGGTCTGAACCATAAAGCGCTGTTCCAGAAATCTCAGAATAATCTTTTAAGAAAGTTTGGAAAGCTTTCGCTTCAGGATTTACAAGCTTGTATCCCTTAGTTTCTTTTAAAGTTTGAAGAATATGAGCTTCTTCGTTAGTGATCGTTGATGTAAATTTGATTGTGTCTGCTTTTTCAAAGGCTGTTAAAGCAGATGCAAAGGCAACTTCATCTTTAACAACATTTCTGTTTTCATAATCAAACCCATAACGTCCCGCGCCACAAAGAGAAACATAGTTCCATTCATTTGTTACACGGTAAATCTTATCTTCAGTATCTGAAATTGAGTCATGTTTAATCTCATAATTAATCTGACAACCTGCAGAACAGTGAGCACAGGTTGAAGGAACCTTCTCTAATTCCCAAGAATTTGATGTATACATAAAGTCCGTACCAACAAGAGCTCCAACAGGACAAACCGCCGCGCATTCTCCACATGAAGTACAATCTAACATCTCTTCACCTGATGTTAAGCCGATGATAGACTTGTTAAGTTTATTCCACATAGCGTAAGCGTCTTTAGGCATAGACTCTTTTTGATCTTCCGCAATACCATCTGCACCACGAGGAATAGTCTTAAGTGAATTATCACCAATCATATCCTTACAAACGGTCACACAACGTTCACAAACGATACAAAGACCAGCGTCATAATGGATGTGTCCCCAATCTAAAACGGGGCGTGTAACATCAGGAATTGAATATGACTGAGAGTCAACACCAAGCTCTAATGTATAGTTTTGAAGTTCACACTCACCTGATTGATCACAAACACCACATTGAAGAGGATGATTAACATCATAAACTTCCATAATAGCTCTACGTTCTAACTCAATGTTTTCTGTAGATGTTGTAATTTGCATCCCATCTTTAGCCTTAGCATTACAAGCATATACTTGTTTACCATCAGCTTCTACAAGACATATACGACATGCCAATGTAGGGCTACAACGTGTTAAATAACAAATTGCTGGAACAAAAATATCATTGGCTCGGGCAGCATTTAAAATAAATGTGCCTTCCTCAGTTTCTATTTCTTTTCCATCAATATTAATCGTAACTAATTTACTCATTAACTTCCTCCAATATTACTCGTTTATAACGGTATTCATCATAATTTTCTGTACTGTCAAAGACAGGATTGTATGCTACAGTTCCCTTAAGATTTTCAGACACCTTTAGCTTACGCTCATAGGTTTTACCGTCCATTTCAAAACGTACCATAGTGCCTGATTTAATCCTTGCTGCTGTAGCAAACTGCTTAGAACCCAAAATTTCGAGTCCACCTTTAGCTTGGTGGCCCTCATTTTTATATGGGTTTAACTGAGATAGAGGGTGATTACATCTATACATAACCGTTCCATTAAACTCAGAAATATCATCTATCTCTTCTAAGTTATCATCCTCTATCTTCACATTTACGTTCTCTAGTGCATACACACTATTTTCAAGATCATTAAATGCAACAGCTTTGTACCCTGATGCAACAGGAAGCTTAGCTGTATACTCAATAACCTTCTTCGCCTGAACGCCTAAGGCATTGGCAATATCATTTAAGGTATATCCCTCATAAGCAGCAGGTGCATTTAGTACAACTACACTTTTATTAAGTGAGGTAATCGTTCCCATTTGTTGCCCTAAAGATGGCATATCAAGATTCCCCTTTCCTAAGAAAGACAATTCATAATCTGCTTCTACGTTATACCCTATTGTTTTACCTAGGGCAACGTCATCTAAATCGCATATAAGTGTAACACCCAAGCTATTAAGTTCAGGAGCTATCATAACAATGTCTAAGTCACTATATTTGCACATTAGGCCAAGTAACTTAGCAATGTTTTTTGCTCTTGGATGATTAAAAACATCGCTTCCAACCACTAAAGCACTTTTTTTACTTTGAAGAAGTTTTTGATACATAAGATCAAATTCTTCTTCTCCAACACTGCTTTCACCACAAATATAACCCATGTCTAATTCATCAAAAAAAGCTTTATGTTTTTCTTTAGCTTGAGTATTAAGCACAAAGTCAGCAAGAACAGCAAGAAGGCCTTCTTCACTGCCTACCTCATGTTTCATATGCTGACTAAGAACATGGTTAAGTGCCTTATCTTCGAGTGGATGCATATAGGCTATATAAGCATTGTTATCCTTATATGCCGTTTCAAGAGCTGATGCTAATAATGCATCATCAGCGGAGATACAGCATCCAATTGTTATCACAAAGTCACTTTCTTTTATCACATCAATAGGTGCACTAATATTTCCAAAGTTAGTTAAAAAACTTCGAAACTTTTTGGCTTCTTTATTAATAAGTTTATAAGCATGTTTCTCTTTTAATTTTTGAAGAATCACAGCTTCTTCATTAGTAATCATTGAGTTAAAGATGATAGTCTGCGCTTGTTTAAACATTTCAATTGTTTTAACAAAGGCAGTTTCATCTTTCTTAGCATCATTAATATAAGCATAAACAAAACGCTCTGCTTCACATAAAGATTCTAAGACATGGCTATTATTCATTATTTTATTTGCCTACTTCTTAACTACTAGGGTCCAGTCGACCTCATTAAATTTTAATGAGTTTAAAAGCTCACAACCACATTCTTTCATCATATCTGCTGATCTTTGAATTCCTGAGAAGTCACCGATTTCAAATAAGAAGATAATTACTTCGCCAGCAGTTATCTCCTTAGTAACGATTTCTTTCATACGGCCATCAAAGTCCGCTTTTAAGTGTCTTAAGTCATATCGCTTCATCTATTAATCCTTGCTAACAACTGCATTAGCAGTCAAAATTGTATTTCCAACAGTTACACCGCTGAAAAAGTAAAGCTCTTTACTTTTGTCTACGCTCATTATCTGTCAACCTCTCCAAATACAATGTTAGTCGTACCAATAATAGATACAACATCGGGAATCATAACACCCGGAAGAAGATCCGTTAAAATACCTGTATGCCAGAAAGACGGCGCACGCATTTTAAGACGGTAAGGGTAAGGACCACCCTGAGAATTTATGTAGAAACCTAGTTCACCTTTTGGCGATTCTGTTGGAACATATACCTCACCTACTGGAGGACGCATACCTTGAGTAACTAAAACAAAGTGTTGCATCAAAGAGTAGTTTTGAGTCATGATATCAATCTTAGGTGCTGAGATGTATTGAGGAGCGTGAGCCATAAGTTTAGTCTCACCATTTTCAACACATTTCTTGTACATATCCATAGTTTGATAAAGAATCTTAGAAGACTCACGCATTTCAGCCATATAAAGCTTATAACGTGCGTAGTTATCACCCTTATCAGAAACAGGTACATCAAATTCAACTTCGTCATAAAGCTCATACGGCTCTTCTTTACGAATATCCCATTCAATACCAGAACATCTAAGCATAACACCTGAACAACCCCATGAGGACGCCATCTCTTTAGAGATAACACCAACATTTTCCATACGCATTAACCAAATACGGTTCGTGTCAAGAAGGTCTTCATAATCTTTAAGATCTTGAGGGAACTTATCTAAGAAGTCTTTCAAGTCTGGGATAAAATTATCAGGAATATCTAGAGGCACTCCACCAATACGAATGGATGAGTGAGTTAATCTAGCTCCACAATAATCTTCAATAATGTCCATTAGGTATTCACGTTCACGGAACGCATATAAGAATACTGTCATTGCACCAATATCAAGAGCCGTAGTTGCTAACCAGAAAAGGTGAGACATAAGTCTATTGATTTCTAATAACATCATACGAATTACTTTAGCCCGACGTGGTACTTCAACGGCGATAAGCTTTTCAACAGCTAGGGCAAAACCATAGTTGTTTGAGCTTGATGCGATGTAGTCCATACGGTCAGTAGTAGGCAGGAATTCATTATAAATCATGTTTTCTGCCATCTTCTCCATACCACGGTGAAGGTAACCAATATCTGGATGAGCCTTAGTAATTTGCTCTTGTTGTAGGTGAAGGATCAGACGAAGCTGACCGTGAGCCGATGGATGCTGAGGACCGAAGTTGATAACCATTTCGTTATCTTTACGGTCAAAGCTGATATTTTCAAAAAATGGTCTTAATCTATTTGGCTGTTGCATGTCTATCCTAACGCTTACGATCTGTAATAACTACAGCATCGTCTTCTATGAATTTAGAAAGAGCGAAAACGCCCCCTTCTTCTTGGTAAGTTTGTTTAGTTTCAGCTTGATCTTTATCGTATTCTGTTCCCTTTGCAACCTCATGTCCTAAACGTGTAAAACGTTCAGTGTCATAACGGTCAACCATAGCAGGGTCACGATTTTCAGGCCCAATAATATCTCTAGCTTCTTTTCCGTAAATACGGTCAACCTCATACCATGAAGCTGCTTCATCACCTTGTAAAGGGTAGGTCTTAAGGAGTGGATGTCCTACCCAGTCGTCTGGCATAAGAATACGTTTGAAATAAGGATGATTATTCACCTTAACACCTAACATATCATACATCTCTCTCTCAGCCCAGTCCGCAGAACGGTAAAGAGGATTTAGAGATTCAACTGCTTGGTCTTTATCTATAAAACACTTGATACGAATACGCTTACGCTTACTCATAGAAAGGAATTGATAAAATACTTCAAACTGTCCCTTATCTGCTAACCAGTCTATGGCGGATAGTTCAGATAGTTGATTATAGTCACAGGTCTCTTTAAGAGCCTGGGCTACCTTGAAGTTATCATTTGGATTAATCATAACAACCATTTGATCCACTTGAATATAAGCTTCATTCACTTCAGCTACTGCTTTAATAGCTCTCAAGTCAGCTGCAAATACATCATCAGTAGAAACATCGAACTTTGGAACTTGAGGAGCTACCCAAAAACGGTCTGTGTAATAAGGCTTTTTTTGTACATTATCTTTAGGTACGTATTTTCTCATTATACTAACCTCTTTTGACGTTGAGATTTACCAGCTTTTTCAGAACGAATCTTCTTTTGAAGCATCATTACTGCGTACTGAAGTGTTTCAGGACGAGGTGCACAACCTGGAAGATATAAGTCAACAGGAATAACTCTATCAACCCCTTGAACCGTTGCATATGTATTAAACATACCACCTGTATTTGCGCATGAACCCATTGAAATTACCCATCTAGGTTCTGGCATTTGATCATAAAGACGCTTAATAAATTCAGCGTGCTTTTTAGTCAAAGTTCCTGCAACGATCATAAGATCAGATTGACGTGGACTCGCGCGAAAAATTGTTCCAAAACGGTCAAAGTCATAACGTGATGCACCAGAGGCCATCATCTCAATACCACAACAAGCAAGACCATAAGTCATTGCCCAAAGTGAATTTGAACGTCCCCAGTTAACGATTTTATCAACAGAAGTAAGCGCTACTGGCAAACCTCCATCTTGTGTATAATTTACTTGATGCTGTGCCATTCAAGCGCTCCTTTTTTCCATGCATATACAAAACCAATTGTAAGCAGTAAGATAAACATTAACATTTCAACAAACCCAAACCAGCCTAATAACTTAAAGTCAATAGCCCATGGGAACATAAATACAACTTCTACATCAAAAAGAAGAAATAATAGTGCAAAAAGATAAAACTGAGTAGAGATACGGTTAGGTTGTTTTGTAACCTCAGGTCCACACTCATAAATAGACAGCTTAATCTTCTCAGATGTCTTTGCTGCAAGCTTGTGAGAAGCCCAACGCGCGGCTAAAGTTGTCGCCCAAAATGCTCCAAACGTAAGCACAAATAATACAAACACACCAAAATACGGGTGATCAGTAGGAATATGTTCCATAAAAACCTTTCTTATACTATGTAGTTAACTCCCTAACAAAAGTCTTGGTTAAGATTTTTGTCGTTTTTCTACATAAATAGACATAATGGCGACATAATAACAGAATTAGGATTAAAGATAAGTGATAAGCTGGAGATGCAAGCTTTTACTTGTAACCGAAGGAAACACTAGAGTTAGATAGGGTATCTTAGACCCTATTGAAAACTGTTTTAATTATTAATAAACCCCATTGACTTTTCAGAATCAAAGGTTCCTGATTTTTCTTTTTCTGTCTCTTTAATAAAGTCATTAAGTTCAAAAATGGGTTCTTTTCTTGTAGCAACACTATACGCAGTATTTTTAATAATTAATGAAATTTGTCCACCCGTAAGACCATAGTCCGCTAAAACATCAATATCTATGTCATCTGCATAAGGTGCGTTCTTTGGTAACATTTTTTTCCAGAGTTTAAAACGTTGTTCTTTATTAGGCTTCTTAAACTCAATTTTATAGTTAAAACGACGAGAAAAAGCCGGATCAATGTTTTCAAGGAGGTTAGTTGTTGCAACTAAAAGCCCCTCAAAGTTTTCAATCTGCTCTAAAAATATGTTTTGCATTTGATTATGCATCTGATCAGAAGAGCTTGTAATACCTTGAGAACGCGATCCCAAAAATTGATCGGCTTCATTAAGTAACAAAATAGGTTCAGATTTTGTTTTGTGTGTTAAATCATAATAAGTATCAAATATCTTACGCACATTTTTTTCACTCTCCCCTACATACATAGATAAAATTTTAGAACAATCAAAGACTAGAACCTGACGTTTTAAAGATTTAGCTAAAGAGTAGGCCGTCATAGTTTTACCTGTTCCAGGATGGCCATAAAACATCACACGCGCATCAATACCTGATTTTTTTTCTTTTACTCCCCATTCATGTAAACGAGCAACAACTTCTTTATCGACCTGACGCATAAGAGAATTTAATGTTTCTTCAGTTTTTGGATGTAATACTACATCTTGCAAAGAAGTTTTAGGCTCTACCAGTTCAAAAATATCCTGATCTTTAATAACTGAATCGAGTTTTAACTTCCTAACTTTTTTCTTCTTTTGAGGATGAATTATCTCTTGCAAGACTTCATCGACAATATAAAATGCCCTAGAAATCCCACCAAAAGGATTAAGCATCTCTTCATAATCAATCAAATCATCTTCTATAAGTAAAGAACCATCTTCAAGTAGGGACCTATTTTTAATTCGTTCATATTCATCTAAAGAAATCAAATCAATAAGGTTATTCATTTCTCTAAGATTATTATCTCCAGCAGAGTATTCTTCTTTTAAAAGAGCCAAGAAAATTATCTGTTCCTTATCAACTAGCTTTTTTTGTTTAAAAAATTTTTCAAGAACGACTTCTTGTTTTGTGACCTCTAACCTATCTAAAATTCTTTTTTCTAAAAGTTCAAGTTTATTCTTAACACGAGAAATACCAAGAGCATTTTCATTAACATTATGACGAATGGAACTCATCTTTTGGTAGGATTCAATTCGAAAAAACTGATCTTGCAAATATTCCAAATGATCTTCATACGGCTTAATCTCAGGAATATCGAGCTCAGAATTACCTTCTTCAAGTAACTTTAAAAAAGAAGGAGTAAGCGAAACAGCCGAATTAAGTAATTCTAAATGAGACATATCAGAAATTTTTAAAGGCTGAAAAGACTGTTGAATTAACCATCCCGACTCTAAAGCTGATTTAACTGTTCCAAGAAAATCTAAATAAACATAATCCTCTTCACCAAAAATTTCCTGCAACATTTCAGAAACAATATGATCTTCAACCCCACCAACAAATTTCTTAGTCATGTACTGAAGGATCTTTCCTTCATTTTCAGAGCACTTCAAATGCTCATAGATACTGGCTTCTTTTACTTTTTTTACTTCGATAAAATTTATTAAGTGCTTCAAATTAATTCCTATATCTAATTACTTTAGAGTAACGGAGTTTGCCTTATATAGGGCTTTTTTTATTTATAAATTTCTTACTTGTTTACAGCTGGCAACTGAGTGTTTTGTTAAAGGGGTACACAGCATTAATTTTATCCCTGCAAGGGATTAAAATGAAAGCAATGTCCCCACTAGCCAAGTCCATTACCTGACTAGTTTACAACTGCAATAAAGCACTATTTCTTTTTTTTCTCTTAAAGAAGACAGTGCATAAACGCAGAAACTAATCAAGGAAGGTACTGCCCCATACGCACGGGGTCATTGCTTAAGTTAATTCCACTAGAAGTGGAATTAACTTAA
>NZ_JAEMVE010000011.1 GCF_029216045.1 Sulfurimonas sp. MAG313
AGCATTAGGAATCTTTTTATCCATATCTAAACTAGAGTGTCCCCCTAAAAGGTTATCAATACTACATTCATAACACTTAGCCCCTTCAATCCTAACACGCTCAAGGGCTAAGGTTCCAATCAAATCAAGACCTCCTGCGCAGGCAATATAAACAGCTTCACTCTCTTGGGCATTTAAATTAAGAACATGCTTCGTTTTGATATTGAATTCTAAGGCTTGCGCCCCTTTTAGACCAATCTCTTTATCTGCTGTAAACAAAAAGTCAACAGGCTTTTTATCTTGCATTGCAAGAAGCATCATGCTCACACCAATACCACTATCTGCGCCTAAAGGAAACTCTGTCGAGCCGAGCTTTCCCATCTTTTCAATAAGCTCTAAATTAGGAATGTCACCCAAACAAAGCATATCATAGTGGGACTGTAGGGTTAAGGTCGCTTCATTATGCGTACACATAATATTACCGGCCTTATCACTTGTAGGCATGTATCCGTTGGCTTTGGCCCAATTACGGATAAAGGTCTGCATTTCTAGCCCTTTACCACTACAGCGAGGTATCTTGCAAATTTCTCTAAATATATTCCAAAAAGTTTCCATGTTTGTTAACGTCCCTTAAAAATTACTAATGTAGCATTATACATTCTATTTACTTACACTCATCGTAACTGCTTACATCTTTCATCGCTGTAAACGCCTAAGCAGCATCTTATTTTATTGTCTTGTATCAGATAAAGATAAAGGTACTAAGTGAGAAACAAAACAGCCTTTTAAGTGAATTTTTAATATGATGTCACAAAAAAAATTCTAAAGGTAAAAAACTTATGGATACAAGTATTGAAATCAAGTTTAAAGTAACACCTAAACAAAAAGCCATCATAGAGTCTAGAGTCTTTGAAAACGGATTTGATGATATTTGCGCTTATGTAAAAGTTGTAGCACTTAAGTCACAAGAGTTTAGACTTACAACAGCGGGAGCAGAAGAAAAAGAAGCTACGATTGAACTAGGCTTTAGAGTGACTCAAGGTCAAGTAGAAAAACTAGAAGAAAATATGGAAAAAAGCAAGTGTGAAGACCTTGAAACATATTTACGATTTGTTGCCCTACACGCCGTTGTTTACACGGTTGTTGAAGTGCGTTCTACAGGAAATCTTGATTCTATGTTAGAGCGTATTGCTGAGAGTCGTAGAAAACCTACTCGTAATGCACTTAGCGGATATAATCTTTAGCGTTTCAAAATATTTGGCATCCTATTTTAGATGTAAACATTTGTTAGAAAAGGAAAAAAATGATAAAAGAAACCTTGCTTGCTATAAATAGTAAAGAACTATTAGAGTTTGAAATTAGCCTTAAATCAGTTATTAGCTATTGTATAGAAAATAATATTGAAGCGCAATTAGTTAAAGATGTACTTTATGTTGAGTTTCAGAAGAAGTCAATACAAATTACTTCAAAGGGAGATATGGATATGCCATTTTCCACATGGGAATGTTATTAGTCATAATTATTCTCTTGCTTATTAACTGACCTTACGCACTAAGCAAGTGTAATTTAATAGACCACTAGATTATAGTTAAAGCGCCCTATCCCCTTATTTCTTCACACATACGCCTCGTAATAATAAACTTCTTGTATCGCTGAGTGATTATAGGGTTTTTAAAGGTTCCCTTAAATAAGATGACATAATATATGGCGGTGTTAAAACACACAAAGTCAATGAACTACTCAAGATGATACAGTAGTAAGGAAGATAGATGAATATTAATTTTTCACATTTAGATATATACAAAGAATCCCAAATTGTCCCCTATTTAGAGGGTGAGTCTGGGATAGGTAAGACGTCCATTATCGAGCAGTATGCAAGCGCGAGAGAAATGGATTGTATCATTATGGGGGTTGCTTCTTTAGATCATATAGAGTTTTATGGTAGGACAGTTTCCACAGACATTGTAGCGGGCTTCAATGATCAAAAATTTACGGTTTTTAAGAAGTCTATACCTAACTGGGTATCAACCATACTTCAAAATCATAAAAACAATAAAGAAACCCTGCTTTTTATAGATGAGCTTAATCGAGCAGAGCCACAAAATCTTCAAAGTTTAATGAACCTAATACTTAAAAAAGAGTTTGGCTCTGATAGTATTAAATTACCAGAGTCTTTGTTTATTGTGTGCGCTGGTAATCCCATAGATGACGGTAATTACTTTTTTGTTTCAATTTATACGCAAATGCTTTTTATATTGCCAATATTAAAGGTTCAAACGACTCTTGCGTCATGGAAAAAGAATTATGCTCTTTTACATGATAAAAAAAACAA
>NZ_JAEMVE010000012.1 GCF_029216045.1 Sulfurimonas sp. MAG313
CTCATTTATATATACCATAAAAAGGTAGATTAATCTCAGGCTTAGACTAAAGAAATGAAAAGAAGAAGAGTTTGTAGGAAGTGTGCATTGATTAGATTGAATTGACAATAATGGATAGTAATTTATTAAAAGGTATCACCAATAGTATCACCTGTAGGAAACTTAAATAGAATTCAGTGATTGCAGAAAGTTATAAAAGGTCGTTAGTAAGGGACTTTAACGATGGTGGAGAATAGCGGGATCGAACCGCTGACCTCTTCACTGCCAGCGAAGCGCTCTCCCAGCTGAGCTAATTCCCCATCGTTGTTGGAAGGCTTGAAGTATAGTTAGATGTGGCTTAAGTGTTTATAAATATGCTATGCTTTGTATGGAAAAAGTGCATTTTTGCACAGATAAGGATAAATATGAAATTTAGTATTATCATTTTGATTTTGTGTATGAGTGTTTTTGCAGACACTAGGTACGCTATTCAAGTTATTAGCGTGAAGAACAGTCATTCTATTACTCAGGAATTAATACAAAAAATAAAAGATACAAAAATATCCTATACTCAAGATAAAAGCGGTGGTTTGTATCATATTTATATGGGGAGTTTTAGCACTTGGAAGGATGCCCTTTCCTCTTTGTCTATGATACGTCGTAAGGTTAGCTCCGATGCTTTCATATGTAAAAGGACTAAGGGCTTAAGAGATATATCTAAACACAAAATGAAGAAGGCTAAGACCCGTACCCTAGCTAAAGTAAACATCAAAGATATCCCTATTGAAAAAACTATACACATAGAAGACACATCAGATTGTATACAAACACATGAAGAATTACGTGAGAGTGCAATTTCTGAAGCATTAAGTTTTTATAAGAACTCTTCGTATTATACGTTTAATAAAGAGTAACCTACTTATGAAATAGGTTTTTCTCTACTACTTTTATCTAAACATTCTAAATAAACATTCAACTTCTTTTTGACGCTCGTTTGTAAGGCATTAAAAAGGTCCTGTGCACTTTCTCCATCTCGTGGATAACTCACAATATCGTTATGAATATATTTTCCAAAAAATTCTTCAAACATAGTGGCAACAACGCTTGCTCCATATTTATCTGTTTGATAAAGAATAAAAAAGTAAGCATTATCATGATGCACATAAGAGTCTGATGAGCGAACCACTTGCTTAAGGCTCTCATCAACCTTAGCCTTATCAAAGCCATCAAAATTGCAATACAATATACAAAAAGCTTCACGACGCGAATCATCTTGACGTTCAACAATACCACGTTGAAGATCTACTAATGCTGTAAAGTTATAAAAAGAAAATGGTACACCCATGTTAGTATCCTCTATAGTCTATTGGGATTAAGTATACTTTTTTGTTTTTTAGAAGTAGCTTAATATTTTATTCTCTTATTTTACCAAGTAAAGTTTTAAACATATATTGATATAGTTATATATCTCTATGGTTAAATAGGATTTGTTATGCATGATATATATAAAGATGAAAATAGCGATGAATGGTTTTATCCAGATAATGCCTACATATTAAGTGAAACAGATGAAAATGGAATTATTATTTATGCTAATGAGCTTTTTTGTAAGGTTGCCGGATATACGATAGAAGAACTTATGGATCAACCCCATAATATAGTGCGACACCCAGATATGCCACGCATTGCCTTTAAAGGGCTTTGGGAGGATGTTAAGGACAAAGGTTTTTGGACAGGATTTGTAAAGAATAAACGTAAAGACAGAGGGTACTATTGGGTATATGCCACAGTGCTTAGAAAGGTTTCTAAAGAAGGTAAGCTTACGTATTTATCTATTCGCGTTAAGCCTAGTCGAGCAGATGTAAAGTCTCATACTGCGCTTTATACTCAACTTAAAGGAAGTGAATAACTCGCATTGAGGCATCTGCCTCAATATTAATGATTAAGTGGATTTCCATTAGGCATAACTTTTCCGCCAAAACTTACAATTATTTCTGTAATTTCAATATCAAGCTTATCAATTATATCAAGTTTTTTAGGGTCCGTCATCCCTAAGGCCCCCGACCATGCACGAAGAGATGGCATACCTATAACAATTTTATTTTCGCCTTCTCGTACATATACATACATTGAACATGGAGCAAAAATACCGGCCATTGGGACACCATTCTTACCATCAAATACATTATATGAAAATTCAATGTGGCATAAGTCATAGGCCCAAAATGTTACATAATCAGGAAGTACGTCTTCATCGGAATTAAAACTATCTTTTACATTATAAAAACCCGCAATAATATATCCCTTAGTTTCAAAGGTAGACTCAAATTTTTCTTGAAACTCATCCATAAAGTCATCTATATCTTCTGGTTCGTCAAAGGCTATCTCAAAGTTAAGCATAGTATCTTTTGCGCGACCTTTTAAAGCTAATAAACTCTTTTTTCCACCTAATTTTTCATCTATCGCCTTATCAAGAGGTTTAAACATTGCAATATAAGGCTCTCTTACACGTGGATCTGTAATTTCCAAGATATCAAGAGCTGCTTCAGGTGTGATATGTGCCACGGTAGTTGGTCCATCGGCATCTTTTCTAAAGGTAAGAAGGTTAAAAGGATTAAATCCACCAATACGTGGATCAATGTTTAATAAAGGTCTGAGGTCTTTGTCATTAACTAAGGAATTAAAGGCAATGTTATCGAGATGCGTTTCTCCAAATTGTTGTTCATACACTGTTTGTACATTATGGTGAGGGTCATTTAAGAAAAAGCCTAATTTCGCGGCATCTTTTTTAGCAAATTCAAAAAACTCTTTATCATTGTTTTTTTCATGCGTCCAAACTACAGCCAGTGTTTTATTGTCTGTTGGGGTAAACTTTACATCGTCTTTTTGAGGTACAGCCAAGGCACTTATGCTTAATAGTACTGGTATAATTAATGTTGATAATAATTTCATTCATAGCCTTTATCAAGTTGTTTTGTTGATAATAAGTATATCTTTTTTTGATGGATTTAAAATTAAATGAAAGGGGTTAAGCCGGAGGACTAGACCACTTGTTACCAAGTGGCTAAGTATAAAAGTGGTTCTATTCGATAATTTCGTTTACAACGTCTTCAATAAGTTTTTGAGCTTCAATAAGCGTACCAAAAGTTTTTTTGTCATTTCTATCTAAGTCTGTAGCAGAAATCCAGTTTTCAACAGATGGGAATCCCATATGAACTGTTTTTTCACCTTTTTTCATGTAAATATAATAAGAACATGGAGCAAAAGCACCAACTTCTGGGTGATTTTGGTGGATAGGGAAGATAACATCAAGTTTACAAATTGAGTAGGTATCATACTGCTCATAAGCATCATATCCAGCGTCATCAAATTCAGATGCAAAATCAACAAACCCTGGAAACAAGAAACCAATTGGCTCTAATTCACCTTCAAATTCTGCTTCAAAGTCATCTTTTTGTTCAGCTCTTTCATCAATATCCGCACCATCAAATTCTGTAGTAAATGTTGTTGCATATGATGTTTTTAAAGGAGCTACATTCTTATAAGAAAGAGTCTTAAATTTACCACCTGGAAGAGCAGCTCTTAAACCTTTTTCTAAGAATTTAGAATAAGCAATTAAGTCTGGATTAGTCATAGGGATTTGAGTAATTCTTGACATACCGCGTAAGGTAAGAGCCGAGATACTCATTGTTTTACCCTTGCTTGTATCGTCATCTCTATTTGAGTACAAAGACATACTTAATGGAGAGATTAGACCAATACTTGGATACTTTTTAGCTAATGCTAAGGTGTGCTTAGCACTGTGTGTTGTAAAAAGATGGTATGTTTGGTAAAACGTCTTTTTAAAACGTGGTTTGAAAGGGGCATTCATATTGTTGTTTCCATCAATTGAAAAACCAATTTTTTCAAATGCTGCTTCGATAGTTGCTGCAGTAATTTTACCGTCTGCATTAGATACAGTAAGGATACGGATGTCTTGGCCGTCATCAATACCAGCAGTTGTCTTTGGTTCAGCGCCTGCACATGCTGAAGATGCAAATACTATAAAAGCAGTTACAAGAAGTGTAATAATCTTTTTCATGGGAGTCCTTTTTTTAAAATAGTGTTTTGGATTATAGCAAATTTAATATGTATAAGGTCTGATTTTTTAGAGGGAAACGATATCGTCTAAATGTATACTTCCTGAGGTAACAGTTTTTGCAAATATACCTCTATGATCTTTAAGAAGCTTAGGGGCTTTTGCATCAACTTTAGAAAGTCCTTTACACAAAGTACAGTGCTGTGTTATTTCAAGTAAGACATTTCCAATTTGAATTTGATCACCATCATTTAGTTCATAAGGATTAAAATCCATTAAGATATTTTCACCTAAGGAGCCATAAGGCATATCTATCTTATTGGCTTTAGCAATGCGGTAACTTTCATAAGAAGAAAGTAATATAGCTCTTTGTAATTGTTTTGCATAAAATTTATCGTCTAAAACACCCTTTTCATCAAGGGAAATATTTGTTTGTTCGTGAGTCTTAGTCACGCCCATTGTATCTTTCTTAGAAATAAAGAGTTTTAAAACCTTACCTACTGTTTTCATATCATTACTTTCCAGAGTTCTTTTATAAATTCTAGGATAGAACTTATAAAAGAGTTCTTATAGCAAAAGGCTAAAGAGCCTTTGTACTAAAAATACTTACTTTACTTTTCCAGCGTCAGTTTTAGTATTTCCTTTTTTGTCTATCCATGTCATTTCTAATTTGTCACCTTTTTTAATGCCCGCGGACTTAAAAGTGAACTTGAAAATAGGATTTTTAGATAAAAATTGACTTGTAGATGCGTCAAAAACTACCTTCCCATTTACTGATGCAGAGATATGAGTAATGAAGTTAGCGTTATTTCTGTCGCCTGTCTTCTTTTCTGCTTGGTTGTATGTTGTCATACTGTGTTTAGCTAATGCTTTAACTTTAACAATATCACCTTTGATTTTTGCTTTGATTTTCATAATTTAAATCCTTAATTATAATGTGTAATATATTGGGGTGAGGGATTAACCTTCACAACCACCAAGTGCTACTTCAAGAGTTTTTGTACCCTTGTAAAACTTTCCATCTTTACCTTCAACGATTGCAGTGATCGTACCACTTGCGCCCATTTTCATCTTGATGTCATAGTTAAGGATTGCCGCTTCGCTCATTTCAAAAACAATAACTGCTGCTTCAGGGTTAGCATCTTGGAAGATTGCTACTGATTTAGCGTCAATGTCTGACTTAACGTTAACAGGGATTGCTCCACCATTACTTGCAACTTTTGGAGCACCAACAGTTACACCTGACTCAATAGGAGTAATGTCACCATAAAGTGCTTTAATTGCGTCATCAACTGTATGAGCTGCCCAAGCATCTGGCTTAGTAGCTCTAAAGTCTTTAGCGCTTAGTTGTGGAACTACAACCGCTGCTGCTGTTGCTATTGCTCCGAATCTTAAAAAATTTCTTCTTAACATTGTGTTTCCTTTTTGTAGTTTTATAAGAAACCCTAGAGTTTCTTATAGATGTCTTATTTGCCGCTGATTAGGTAATCAACAACGAGTTTGAATTCTTCTTCATTTAAAGATGATCCACCATTAGCTGGCATACCACCTGCAGTACCATTCATACCATTTTTATAAACAGCTTCGATACCTTTACCTGTGTAACCAGCCCATTCAGATGCACCTGGAGATAGGTAACCTGCATGACACGCTGCACAAGAAGCTTCATACGCTGCCTTAGGATCAAATGGTCCCTTGTCAGCTGGAAGATCTCTTACAACAGACATAGCAGGAGAAAAGTCTTTAATACCACCATTTGCATTTACATGAACTATTTTAACCGTATCTTTTTGACAATCTTTCATACAACGAACTGCACCTTGATTTAGGTTTTGTCCACCAAAGTTTTTAGCATTAGCATAAAACTTACGTACATCATCTAAAGCACCTGGTCCATCAATGTTAGGTACAAAACCTTTTTCATTTGGTAAGTGGATTTTTAAGAATTTTTCTCTATCAAGAACATATTCATCATCTACTTCTTCGCCATCAATAAAAATTTCATTAACATTTAAGATGTAAGCCGTAAGTGCATACGTCTCATCATTAGATAATGACTTAGTATTTGGGTGAGGCATACCTGATTGAATGTACCACCAAAGCGTACTTGTTTGTGGCCAGTAAGAACCAAATGCACGAGCAGGTCCGTCGCCATCAACTGCTGCACCCATTCTGTTGTTCGTAAGAGTTTTTTGCATTTCATATGCATTTCCCTTAGTAAGTGCAGGATAACCACCCGCAGTACCTGTAGCGCCTGAACCAAAGTCACCGTGACACATAACACATTGTGATTCGTAGATTTCTTCACCTTCTTCAACAGAACCTGAACCTTCTGGAAGACCTGTACCATCTGGCATTACATCTTTGTTCCATGCATCAATTTCATTTTGACTTGGCTTCTTACCATAAGTAAAACCACCCTTATGAGCAGCTGCATTTACAGCATACGGTCCAGTTTTACCATCAACAACAGGGTAAATAGTACCACCATCAATAGTAGCCTTACCATTAATAGATGTTGAACCTGTAGGCGTAGCAGATGAAGACCCACCACAACCAATTGCGAATAGTGCTGCAACAGCAAGAACTGAGGCAGATGCGATTAATTTACGATCTAATTTGAACATGATTTACCTTCCCGTCTTTAGTTACTTCCCAAGTTTCAACAGCATTACGGTGATAAACACCCTCAACACCTAATTGACCTATTTCTTGATCAATAGTAGGCTGAATATAACCCGCATCATCCATTGAACGTGACGTTAGTAATAACGGCTTACCATTAAGTTGGAAGTCTTTAGGAATAGTGTACATAAAAGACCAACGAGTCCAAGATTTTGGTAGAACAAGACCTTTTAGTTGCGCTTTAACATAGTTGCGACCACCATCAAGTGAAAAGTCTACTCCTGTAATCGTTCCCATACCAGACCATGCAAGACCTTCGATTTCAACTAAGTCACCGGCTTTAAGATCCGTCCATGGTTTCTCAGGAGATGGAGAAGTTACTGTAGAGTTTACTTCGTTTGCATAAAAGTGTTGGATGGCTTTACCATCTTTTCTTAATGCAGTATATTTAGCAGTTTCTTCTTTACAGTAGAAAGGTTCAGATGCGAATTCAAGACGTTTAAGCCATTTAACACATAAGTTACCTTCCCAACCTGGAACAAGAAGACGTACTGGATAACCTTGTTCAGGACGTAATGCTTCACCATTTTGTCCCCATACAAGCATAGCATCATCAAGCACTTTGTCTATAGGAATTGTTCTACCCATTTCAGAGTTATCAGAACCTTCAGCTAGCATCCATAAAGCAGTTTCTTTTTTGATACCAAGGTCTTTAAGAATGTCTTTGATGTAAACACCAGTCCACTCAGCAGACGCCATGAAACCTTTAGCAAACTGTACAGAATTAAACTGAGTTGCTCTCCATTCTTGACCACCATTTGCTGGACATTCAATGAAGTGTGTACGTGTTACTGATGGGTAACGCTTAAGTTCATCAAGAGTAAGAACGATATCTCTATCAAGCTCACCGTGAATCATTAAACGAAATTCATTAGGATCAATTTGAGCCGTACCACCATGACAACGAGAAAAGAAAAGACCATTTGGAGTAATAATTCCACATGATTCGTGAATTGGTGTAACCGCGATAGAAGCTTGCCAGTTACCAGATGCTAGTAATGGTGTATTTCTTCTTGTGTTATTATGCTCATACTTTGATGGCATGCCGTACAGGTTAGCTGTAACAGGGTCACCTAACTTTTGTGCCCATGAAGGGTGATGCATGATTGCATGATCATCTTCAGAAGCAAGAAGGTTTTGTGGTGCTATAACAGCAGCAGCAGCAACGGTAGAGATTGCCGCAGTTTTTTTAAAAAAAGCTCTTCTATCTGAAACAGTGTTTTCAGTAGAATTATCTTGAACTTTGTTCATTTGTTCTCCTCATTTTTATTTTAAATCTAATTTGTTTTGGGCATTACTACAAAGCATTAAAAAAGCCTAATAATCTTAGACTTTTATAATGCCCGTAGTAAATAATGTCTAGATATACGCATATAACTATACATTATTCCATATCAAGTATAGCTTTTTTTAGGGTAATACTTATAAATTTTATTACTAAATGGAACATATTGCTACATTGTCATTGATATTAATCCATTTGGTCTGTTTTAAAATTCAATATTTAGAGGTGCCCTTATAGACTTTTTCACAAATAATTAGACTTCTTGCATAAAAAAAGAGTTTTTAGCGTGCTTCTTGTCTTTTTTTAAAGATTATTATATGATTTCTTAAAGGATAAATGCGACATGAAATTAATTTACACCACATTGATAGGATTGTTACTACTAGGATGTGCCCCGATTACTGTAGGTGATTATGTAACCTACACCAGCGACAAATATCTTTTTATGCAAGACAACTTCATTAATCAACGTATGGATTGTTTAGAATTAGGAAAGATGAAAAAATCGGACTTGAACGTCAAATATTGCGTAGGGCGAAATTATGCTGCTCATATTGTTCAAGGTTTTATATTTGAACATGACTACACCCGTTTAGAAGACCGTTTTATTGGGGCTAAGCTTACCTTTAAAGCTAAAAATACTTTCGTAACCTCGTGCAGTTCTGAGACTATAGCTGGCGCATCTTCAGGCAAAGAGTATATCAACTGTATGGTTCCTGAAAAACATTTTAATATATATGCTTTTATTGTACGCTCGAAAAAAGATGTAAATGGTCAACTTCGCGCTCGCGTGGGAAACACCCAAATATATAATGGGGCTATTGATGAAAGAGGAAAAACACTTTTAAAAGAGTTTTATAAAAATGCTAGGCATCAAAACAAAGACAAATGGAAAGAAGGAAGTCTTTAAGACTTCTTATTTAGTACAAGCAGATGTACTTTCAGTAAGATAATATTTACTTGCCCATCCCCTAATTCCCTTATATTCAACATAACACCAATCATCTTGAGCTTGAGCTAAGAAGGCTTTAACTGCTTCTTCTTCCATATCTAGCATGGCTTCTAAATCTATATTTTTTCCACAGCCATAATTAATAACACAGCTTTCTTTATAAGGAATTCCAATTAATTTTTTAGACTCCGAATCGGATTGTGAGCGAATATTTAAAACATCCCACGATCGAACTTTTTGAATTTTCATAAATTCAACCTTATCCCCGAACAAAGTGGAGATAAGTAATAATAGCAATAGTAATTTTTTCATTTAAAAGACCCCTGAAGATAAGTTTAGTCTGGGATTATAGCTAAGAGTTTGGTAAAAGAAACTAAAGAAGAACTTTTCATGTCCTTGATTATTGTGATATTCAAGGTCAGCTCTATTCTTATAGACCAGCTGCCTTAATTTTTTCGGCTTGATAATGGGCTTGAAGAGGTTCTACTATCTCATCCATAGTTCCGGCTTGAAGAATTTCATTTAAGCGGTAAAGCGTTAAATTTATTCGGTGATCAGAAATACGATTTTGAGGATAATTATAAGTACGAATACGACCAGAACGATCTCCAGTACCTACCTGCTCTTTTCTAGCAGCGCCATCTTTTTCCATTTTTTCTTTCATTTCAAGATCAAATAGACGGGCCTTAAGAACCTTCATCGCCTTATCTTTATTTTTATGTTGAGACTTTTGATCTTGATTGGTAACGACTAAGCCTGTTGGTAAGTGCGTGATACGAACGGCTGAATCCGTAGTATTTACAGACTGACCACCACATCCAGACGAACGCATAACATCTATCTTAAGGTCTGTTGCATTAATCTCAATTTCGACATCATCTACTTCTGGCATAATGGCTACAGTAATAGCTGAAGTATGTACACGACCCTGAGATTCTGTTTGAGGAACACGTTGTACACGGTGCGTACCTGCTTCATTTTTCAAATACGCATACACTTTTTCACCCTTAATAAGAGCAATAACTTCTTTATATCCACCCGCATCACCATCAGAAGTAGACATAATTTCAATGTTCCAACCCTTAAGTTCAGCGTAACGAGTGTAGGCAGTAAAAAGGTTTCCAACAAAGATAGCTGCCTCATCCCCACCTGCACCAGCGCGCATTTCTAAGAAGATATTTCTATCATCATTAGGGTCTTGAGGAACGAGTAACCCTTTTAAATCATCTTCAATCTGAGGGATTTTTGGCTCTAACTCTTTAAGCTCTTCTTTAGCCATGTCAACCATTTCAGAATCACTCAACATCTCTTTATTGTCTGCTATTTCAGCAATAAGATCAATATATTCTCTTGCTTTTTCAACAATAGGTAAAAGTGCAGATTGTTCTTTTGAAAGTTCTGTCATTTTTTTTATATCAGAAGCAATGTCTGGTGCGCTTAACATTTTTTGTTAATTCATCATATCTATCGAAAAATGGTTGTAGTTTTGATTGTAACATAGTAGGAATCCTCTATAATGGAAGATATATTAGCCCCAATGGACTAACATGGTGAAGAGGTAGTGTGGAAGGAAATTTGTTTGGCTATTGATAGCACACAACCTCTCACCACAAGCGCATTACACGCTTTGCTTAAACTCTTTTATTAAGCGATTGCGTTAACAGCTGTGTGTAAACGACTTACTTTACGTGAAGCAGTCTCTTTTTTCAAGATACCTTTGCTTACGAACTTATGAATTTGCTGGTTAGCAACTTTGAGTGCAGCAGCAGCTTCTTCTTTGTTACCTGCATCAATTGCAGAACGAACATCTTTAACAATGTTTTTAAGACGAGTACGGTAAAAACGGTTACGCTCTGTCTTCTTAATAGTCTGACGAATACGTTTTACTGATGATTTATGGTTAGCCATATCAATATTTCCTTCATAGGGATCTTGCCCTAATTTTTTTTAAGAGTCGAAGTTTAGCTGAAATATAATTAAAGTTAAGTTAAGAAGAGTATGTAATTTAAAAATGTCCAAAATTTAAACCTGAAGTGCTGTTTTAGCTTATACCTTTTTGTCAAAATTGCACCTATTTGAACTTTAACCTTCTACACGGTAAAATAGCATTATTAGATTAGCTATTGCTATTCTAGACCAAACATAAGTATAACAGTAAGTCAGACAATAGTGAGATGTGAAGTAGCTATCTTGAAGGCTTAACGAGTTAAGTCAAAAGATAGATACTTTGCAGATTACTGTTGTATGGATTTTTTAGCATATACAGTTCAATAAACACACACTTGCCACTTCAAGATATTTTGAAGCTACTTGTAGCTCCTGCAATACCTTAAAGCAACAATTGCATATTTATTGAACTGCTGTTATGCTTATGTTTGGTCTAGAATAGC
>NZ_JAEMVE010000086.1 GCF_029216045.1 Sulfurimonas sp. MAG313
GAACGGCATCTTCAATAGAGTTCTTATTTAATAAAAATCTTTTGCAGGTACATACAGTTCTTTTGAAAAATTCTTTAAGATTTTTTGTAAATATTCGGTAAGCCCCCCGTGTCTTGCTATAGCCTCCCCAGCCCTGCTAATGAGTTAAAAACACACCTTAGCAACACGATATAAAAAGAGATTTCTATTATTACGTATGCTCCGACTGAGGGGTCTCAAGCTTTGCAAGCCTGTAGCCTTTAACCCTCTCATTTAGTTTCAAGAGACCCTTCCATATTATTTGTGCGCCAGGTGGAGGATCATTTTTTCTGTTAAGGTAGCCTCCGAGTGAGGCTATGATCTTCATGCAGTCCGAAATTGTATCGATATTTACGTCAGGAGTTTTTTTTTTAGCGATTGCCCTTATCACACAAATTTCATCAGTTGAAAAAAATGCTTCTGCGGGGATGTCAGGCTGAGTTCTATTCAGGAATGATAGCAGCATGACTCGCCAGGCAATAACAAGGTCTATAGCTATGACTCTTTTAAGCTTGCTCGCTTGATCTTGCTTGTGATCCTCGACCTTGCAGCAGCTCTTCAATATCCTAAAAAACTCTTCTATTCTCCATCTTGATTTATAGTAGCGTAGGCACGCTATGGCTTGATCGTTGTTTTTGATCTCAAGTGTTGTTAATAGTTTCCATGAAATTTTTGCGGAACCTTTTGGTGGGTTTTTTTCGATGGCATAAACGCAATACATTTTTATCGGCTTTAGGTCTCGTTCTTTTGCTGCGTTCGATGGTGTCAGGATTACTTCACCATAGCTGATGGTTAATATTGCTTTCCTAGCAGGTTTGTATGGGCGCTTCTCTTTGTCTTTTGTTGTCTTCGCTATATTCCTTTGTGCTGGGATTTTGACCTCAACCTCGAAGGTATTTTTGAAATCCTTCATAACATTAAAAAGTGACTTTTCTTTTTCGCCACTCTCATCTTCCGTCCCACGGTTATGCTGTGCTCTTACTATAAGAGGGGACATCTTTCTGTTTTTGTCTGCAATAGCAAATAGTTCGTATATGTCAGCCTCTCTATCCATGACAGAGACCACCTGCGTGCTGCCAAGTTCTTTAGCGATTTCAACATCATCTCGATAGCCTACTAGCCATCTATAGCTTGACTTCTTCTCTATAGGGTAAGATTTCCTTTTTTCTTTCTGGGCTTTGCTGTAAATCTTTGGGGCACTACAGGGAGATTTCGTTATGCCTAGTGGGGCGCCATCTGTTGTCGTCACTAAGGTCGAGTGCAGAGAAAGGCCTCGTGTACCTTTTGAGTTTTTGTTTTTTGCAATAAGCCCTAGGCCTGTAGTTTTAATAAGCGTTGAGTAATTTAAAGAAGAAGTGTCGTGCAAGGACAGAACTCTGTCATAAGACTTCATGCGACAGATGGTGCTGTGTCTATGTTTACTTAATATGGCTTCCTCTGTAATTTCTGCACGATCGCTTGATAAGAAATCATAATAACCTTGTATGTCATTCGGATTACCATCACATGCGCAAGGGTATGAGGCTGAAGGTGATTGAGCTTTATGACTTGCGATCTTTTTTAAGCGTTTGCCAATCCTTTTATCCCCAAAGTCTATACCGCCTAATTCGTTTTCAACCCATTTATCAAGTTCTGCGTGATCGCCAATTCCTATTTTTGAATATTTCTCAATCTCATCTGGCAGCTCTATACCTTTTCTAAAGGATTTGTTTAAAGTATATATGTAGATGTCCTTTAATGTCTTTTCTTTTTTATTTTGTTTGTCATTGCGACCTCGACCTTTGGTTTTTCCGATAAGCCTCCAGTTCGCAGCCTTGTAAGATGTGCCGGCATATTTTTCAGTGTCGACAAAACTTTCTATTAGCCATGGCCTTATCTTATAACGCTCTTCGAAGTCATCTGCAATTAGTTTTACTAGCCTCGAAAGAAGGTAGGAAGATAAGTTTTTACAGTGCATATCATTACGGATTAAAAATCGGCTCATATTTACAACTTGCGACAGGAGTGTGCTTTTTTGTTCTGGCGACCAGCCAATCCATTTATCGCGTGCTTCAAGGTTCATGCTTGCGCTGCTGAAGGAAGCGGCGCCAATATAATAGCCCTTATACGTTATCAAGTACTTGACCATGTATCCTACAAGGCGACTGTCGCCTTGAGGGTGTTCTTTCGCTATTAATGTATTCCAAATCAACTTAAGGTCGCGGTCTTCACCATTCCCGCCAAGAAGAATTATTTCAAGATCATCCTCGGTATTAATCTTGTCTACAGATGAAGGTAGGTCTGATGGCAATTCTATAGGTGTCTCTAGAACAACCATAGACCTAAAGGTTGATTTGAAATTTCGAACTACTTTAGGTAGCTCTATTTTGCCGGACCGATGCATATCCTTTAGCACAACATTACACCCACTCACCTGTAGTTGACCGTTTTCAGCGATAAACCCATGCTCTTCGCATAGAGCCTTAGCAAGAGCGCCTGCCGTTATCTGATCATCATTTTGAATTAGATCTTTAATCGCATCGATATGCTCTGGCTTGTGTAAGCATTTCCTCATTGATTCTTTTGGGAGAACAGTCATAATAAATTTCCTATTTATTATTTGATTGTATTATATAATTTTAAATTGTCCAGTAATATTTTTCAAGTCATTAGTAGCACAGGGGCACACGTGCCCGTGCAATCGCCCCTACAGAAAATTGCTTAATTCTAGTTTGAACTCACCCTTTTAATTTAACTGTCGACCTGAAATGAGTAGGGC
>NZ_JAEMVE010000087.1 GCF_029216045.1 Sulfurimonas sp. MAG313
AAAGAAGAGGACATCAATTTGCAAGATATGCGGATGACTTCATTATTTTAGTTCAAAGTCTACGGGCGGGAAAACGTGTCTTGGACAGTGTGACTAAGTTTGTTAACCAACAGTTAAAACTGAAAGTTAATGAACACAAAAGTCAGGTTGTGCCCATAAAAAAAAGCAAGTTTTTTGGTTTTGCCTTTAATGGTAAATGGCTCAAATGGCATCCCACCAACAGTAGGGCCCACGAAGGTATAGCGAAGCGCCACAAAAGGTGCGTAACTTTTTGGGGCTGCGTTAATTTACTTGTTATGGAATTATTATTAGACATACTTTGTAAACTTATATTTCGATTAAATTAGTGAAGCCTCTAGTTCCGTAGCTTGAGAGTGTTAAGTAAAGTTTTTGACAAAGCCTCGGCTGAAAGTTCATCAGAGACTTTAATTGATGGAATGTTCAACCTACCAACAGCTTCTATCACTTTAGAATTATACCAGACGCTTCGTCCAACATAATTCTGTATCATTCTTTCCTCATCTGACGCTCCCTCGTACAGAGGTTTAATACTACGGGTTCTTTTCTCAAGAAGAAGTTCATCAGCTACAAGCCAAACCATGCCTATATTGGGTAAGTTTAGATTCTTGATCTCTTCAGGCCAAAGGCCAAACCCTTCTATAACTATAGGGCTTTCCTTTATAACATGTGACTTAACTACATTTTCAATTGCTGAATGAAAAGCTTTAAATCGTTCAATGGTATGAAGGACAAGTTGATCGGCTGTGTGATGGACATAATATTCTTGTGTTGACCAACCTGCCATTAAGTGGAAATTTGGGTGTGACTTAGGTGTTGTTACTGAGGTGATAGCTTTAAGTAAATCATCTGTTGAAAGACATGCATAATTTAGTCGTGAAGCAATGAGTCTAGAAACCGTTGTTTTCCCAGTGTTTGGAGCTCCACCTAGAAGTATTACATTAGGGTACATCAAGTTAGTTACTCCAAAAGAATAAAGAATCGGCTCAATTCCAGCCGATAGGCAGGACGCGCGATAGCGCGTTCTGCCTATCGTTTAGCATAACCTGCATTTACGAAGCGGAGCGTAGTAAATGTCAGAGTTTATGCTTTTGTTATGTAATTTAGAGCCGATCAGCTTTATCTGGTTCTACATCAGGAACCCTAGACATTGCATCTAAAAAAGATTGTTTGTTCCCTTTGATAGCTCTTTGTAATAAATACTGCTCTGTTAAAAGTGCTGACATTTTTTCAGCTACCGCAGATGATACAAATTGATTAATTGATATTCCGTCATGTTTTGCCAATAATTTAACTTCATTGTGAAGAGAATCTGGTAACCTTAAACTTAGTGTACTCATCCTAAAATACCTCTTGCCTTAATAAATTCTAGTGGGGTAACTATTTTAATGCCAAATTTATTACAACCTACAAAGTCTTTTTTATTAAATGTGATAATATATTCACTTCTAGATTCAACAGCAACTTCAAGAACCAAATCATCTTTTGAATCTTTTAAGTAAGGGCGCCACAAGTAAAATATTTTTCTAACACTTGATTTTGCAAGAAAATAATTGAGTATTGAATTAATATCCTTTTCTTCAAGTTTATCCAATAGGCCTGCTCTTTTTGCAACAGACTCATACTCTAAAAATAATGGAACTGAGATATTTGGTAAGAACAGATCATCGGCCAATGCTAGCAACAACTTATATGATGCTCCTTGTTTAGACTTTAGAGCTGAAATAAGGACATTGGTATCAATAACAACATTAATAATAGACATAATAATGGTATTATATACAATACTGATTTGTATTCAAGTGTT
>NZ_JAEMVE010000088.1 GCF_029216045.1 Sulfurimonas sp. MAG313
CATTGTTCTTGTATTTTTTGTAATTATTATCGGTTTTGATGTTGCTAATTTCCAGTACGCTGAATTAAGTCACATTACATCTGGAGATACAGCTCATGCAGTGTCTCACGGACATGATGCAGCAGCAGCTGTTTCTGAAACTCATGGTGCAGCTCACGCTGCGCCAGCACACCACTAAGGAGCCACTATATGTTAGAAGGTTTTAATACAATGGCTACAGTGGTAGCCAGAGACATTGATCAAGCGTTTTGGATTAATTTCTGGGTATCAATAGTACTATTTTTATCCGTTGCAGTTCCACTAGTATATCTAGCTTGGAAATATCGTGAGTCTAATGTTAAAGATGAAGACATTATGAACTACACTCACAACACATCATTAGAAATTGCTTGGACTTTAATTCCAACAGCAATGTTAATGGTTCTTTTTTACTACGGTTATACTTCAATGAGGACCGCGCGTACTATGCCGGATGCATCAACTGCAATCACGGTTCAAGTTGAAGGTAGTAAATGGAAATGGAGATATGAATATCCTGCAAATGCAGATGGGTTTGTTCACAAACTTGGTGGAGCATATACTAAGCCTGTACGTGATGAAAATGGTAAACTTATTGAAAATGGTACAATGGGTAAATCTGCAATCTATGTACCTGTAGATACGAATATCATCTTAGAGATGACAGCACCACTAGGTGACGTTCTTCATGCATTCTACATCCCAGCTTTACGTATGAAAGAGGATGTTGTTCCTGGTCGTATAACTAAGCAGTGGTTTAACTCTAGTGAAGTCGGTGAGTATGATATCGAATGTGCTGAGTACTGTGGTACGGATCACTCATATATGTACTCTAGACTTGTTGTTCTTCCAAAAGCTGAGTATGAAGCTTGGTTCAATAGTAGTGACGATACCCCAAAGGGTAACTACCTTAAATCAGGTGATGCAGCATTACAACTTCACGGATGTAAAAGTTGTCACTCAATTTCAGAAGATAAGGTACTTGTTGGACCTTCTCTTAACGTTAGAGCATTAACTACTGAGCAAGTATTAGAGGTAATCAATAATGGTCAAAACCAACTTGGTTATGCTATGGGTGCAATGCCAGCTGGTTTGGCTACTGGTACAGATGCGCAGGAAATTGCAGCTTATGTATCTGGTGGTATGACAGGTGATCAGCCTGCTTCATTTGCAGCATGTAGCTCATGTCATGGTGAAGATGGCAAGGGTCAGTATGGTACAGCTCCAAGTCTTGTAAGTTACGATGTAGATCTTTTACGTAATGTATTGAAGAATGGTAAAAAGGGTATGATGGGTACAATGCCAACATTCCCTTATGTATCAGAAGAAGAGATTGCAGCAATAGTTGAACATTTACAAAGTCAAAATGATTAAAGATTATATAGTTTTAACCAAGTTCGTTCTTTCTTTTGCAGTCAGCCTTTCGGCTGTAATTGCTTATGTTATGGCAAGCGGTCAGATTGGAATAGACGCTTTAATCGTTTATTTCGCAGTACTTCTTGTTGCCTTAGGTGTTTCAACACTTAATCAGGTTCAAGAGTACAAAGAAGACTCATTGATGGAACGTACTAAACATAGACCAATTGCCTGTGGTAAGATTTCTCCTATGACAGGTATTATCATTGGTTCAGCGCATATTTTTGTAGCGCTTGGGCTTATATATTGGTTATTAGGTCTTACGGGTTTAAACTTATTTTTATTCGCCTTTATTTGGTATAACGGTTTTTACACTCCCTTGAAAAAGAAGAGTGCATTAGCTGTTGTTCCAGGAGCTTTACTTGGTGTTGTTCCTCCAGCAATTGGATGGTTAGCGGCAGCAAAAGCGTATCCTGATCTAGAAATATTTCTTTGGAGTCCAGAGTTTTATTCCCTTGGTATTTTCTTTTTCATTTGGCAAATACCTCATTTTTGGCTTCTTGTAATGCTTCATTATGGAGATTACGCAGGAGCGGGCTATCCAACAGCAATGCGTCTGTTTGGTAGAGTTAGTCTTCAAAAACTAACCTTTGTTTGGCTTGTTATTACCATTCAAGCAGGTTATTTTATGGTGAGTATTTTTAATCCAGCGAGTACAGCTATATTGGTTCTTTTAGCCATTACAGCGGTACTTGGATTTGCAAGTTCAACGCAACTTCTTAAGAAGAGTTTTGCACTTAAAGATGCACGAAAAGTGTTTATCGAAATTAATGTTGCCTTTTTATTGTCTTTGATTTTAATCAGTATAGACGAGGTTCTTAAGCACAACGCACTATAAATTATCATAGGATTTACTCCTATGATATACTTCTTCTTATCTTTTCCAAGGACACCTTATGACTTACGACTTAAAAGCGATTCTTTCAAGTGTATCTAGCTTTAAAAAAAATAATGATAAAAGCAAACAAGTTAAAAAACGACTGTTATTTGACCAAGCCCCTGTTGGTGGTCTTAGTGTAAAATGGTTTTGGTTAACCTTTATTGCCATGCCTTTTATAGAATATGGCGTTATTTTTAACCCTGTAATATTCCCAATGTTAGGGATTGCACAGGCCATTGTTTTTTTTGTTGTCTTTTTATCTATAGTTATGATTTTAATTTATGCGCTTTATGCTTTTAATAATAGAAGTGTTATTGATAAAATTAGGCCTTTATGGAAAGCTTATTTTCCTGAGATAGAATTAGAATTAATATTAACATCATCACATAGTCCTTACAGCAACTTTTTTAATGAGTACGCATTAATGGCCGGAGATGAACTTAATGATAATGAATTGCATGAAAAAATGAAAGAAGCTATTAAAAGAATGCAAGAAGATAACAAAGATCTTCTTGAAGCTATGAATAGATCTAAAAACTAAAAGAGTTTATATATCTCTTTTAAGCCCTCTTCATCTGTTATGATAGGAGGATTTGTACTTTCTAGTAAGTTTTGCTTGTGAAGCTTACGAAGCATTCTAGATAAGGTCTCTGGTGTTATGTTTAACTCTGATGCAATCTCTACTTGTTTTAGCTTCTCAAATCTATTTTGATTTTCTACAATAAACTTTGCTACTTTTTGCTCAGAAGATAAGGTTAACTCTCTTTCTATTAAAGAAGAAAGCGAACGAAGTTTTAGTGATAGTGATTTGATCATTCCAAAAGATATTTCAGGATTACTCAAAAAGTCTTTTTCAAACTGAGTAAAAGGAATTTTTAATATTTTTGCCTTTGAGGTTGTGACACAAGTAGCCGGGTAGGGTATACTCTCAAAACATGCTAATTCAGCCACTGTGTTCACAGCAGTAGCTCTCATAAGTTGAACCTCACCACCAGAGGGTTTAGACTTATAAACGCGGATAGATCCTTCTAAGAGTATATGCATGTATTTTGAATCTTCACCTTGGTAGAAAACAATGGAATCATTTTCAAAATCTTTAATTATGGAAAAAGAAATTAAGAGCTCTAAATCACATTCTTTCATATTCTGAAAATAGGTGCATTCTTGTAAAAGTTTGAGTATAGGTTTAGGTTCATTCATAGTTGATATCTTATCATTAAAAACTTATAAATCATAAATTAAGTTTAAAGTATAATATTTTTTTATATTAGTAAGCAATTTTTTAACATTAATAAAGTATCATTTTGACTCAAAGGTTATATTATGAATACAGATTTATTAACGAGCTTCCCCTTAGAAGCATTAGCATTTGTCTCACTTTTTACACGATTTAAAGAAAAAAGAGAAGAATGTTTTCTTGAAAGAAGAAAATCTCAAAGACGATATGATAGACGAAGTACATATATTAGAAGAAGAGAATGCTCTCTAGAAGATTCTTGCGATACTGAAAACAAACGTCAGTATAGTGATGATAGACGTGACCGAAATCAAGATAAAAGACGTTATGAAAGACGTGCACTAGAACGCGTTAAAAAACTTTCTTAGTTTTTATTACTGATATCACATTATTATAAAATTGCTCTGCATTACGGAGTTGGAGATTGGACTCTCTTTGCTTGATCCCCCACATAGGTTCAGGAAAATAAGAATCTTTTTTAAAGCGTGCCATTACATGAATATGAACATGAGGTAGATAGTTTCCAAAGGCCGCTATATTGATTTTTTCAGGTTTATAATAAGAGAGCATTTCTTCTTCTATTATTTCCATTATTTCATAAAGCTGTTTTCTTAGAGGTTTAGGAACTTCTGTTAGTTCTTTATAGGGGATTGTTGTGAAAATTTTCAGCCAAGGAATTTCAGAATCATGTGTTTCTATGTAGAAGGTTGGGGTTTTATGTATTATCAAATTTTTCCTTAGATTGGCAACTTGGTGCTATGTTTAAGGGGGTCAAGTGAGCACTTGTTTTCCACATTTAGTGGAAAAAAGTTGTCACATTACCCCGTAGCTAAGCTTACTCACTGTTTTTTTAAGAGCAAAAAGAGAATAGTGCTGAAGTGATATTTTTAAACAAGTAAGGTGTTTACCCATGGACACGGGGTAATGTCTCAACTTTGTATCCCTTTAGCTAAATAACCCAGTTGTAAAACAAGGTCTAGTAACGATCGCGACTTCCGCCACCATCACGTGAACGACCACCGCCGCCATTTCCACCACGACTACCACCGCCACCATCACGACTTCCGCCATCACGGTTTCCACGGTAACCGCCGCCGCCATTTCCACGACCACCGCCACCGCCGCCACCAGAACGGTTTCTGTTTCCACGGTAACCACCGCCACCACCACGACGTCCACCACCACGGCTTCCACCACGAGCGTCAATACGTGCTAAAATCTTAGCTAGTTTTTCTTCGTCAATTCCGATGTTTTCAGGTCCTGCAACTGATTCTTTCTTAAGAAGAACAGAGATAACCTTGTGTAGAGCAGTTTCGTGATCACATGAATCACCAAGTGCTTCTACTAGTTGGTGTGCTTCATCAAAAACTTTTTGTTTAATGATTTCATCAGCCAGCGCGCCTAAACGACTTTGAACAACTTGACCCTTAGTTGGGATATAACATTGTTCCATCGTAGCACCAATCTTTTGTTTGATACGTTGAAGTTCTTTAAACTCATGTGGAGTTACAAGAGTAATAGCTGTTCCCTTAGAACCTGCACGTCCTGTTCTACCAATACGGTGAACATAAGACTCAGGATCAAAAGGAATATGGTAGTTGATAACGTGAGTAACATCATTTACATGGATACCACGAGCCGCAACATCAGTCGCAACTAGTACATCAATTCCAGTTTGTTTGAAGGCTTTAATAACTGCTTCACGTTGGTCTTGTTCCATGTCTCCATGCAGACCTTTTGCATTATAACCTGCAGCTGAAAGAACATTAGATACTCTATCAACCTCACGTTTCATTCTACAAAACACAACAGCTTTGTTAGTATCACCGGCGTCAAGAAGACGGATCATCGCGTCATCTCTTTCGTTTTCATCAATCACATAATATTGTTGAGCAATGTTATTACTTGCTGTTTCTTTTTTAGTGATTGAAATAAATTGTGGATCTTTTAAGATTCTATCGGCAAGCTTTTTAATAGGTGTTGGCATAGTTGCTGAAAATAGAAGTGTTTGACGATCTTCTGGAAGGTAAGAAAAGATTTCATTAATATCTTCTAAGAATCCCATATCTAGCATCTCATCAGCTTCATCAAGGATAACAACAGAAGGTGAAAAGTTGTCAATCATGTTTTTAGAAAGCATATCAAGTAAACGACCCGGAGTAGCAACAACGATTTGAGCACCACGACGAACTAAGTCTACTTGACGGCGGTATGAACGTCCACCATAAATAGTTACTGTTCTAACATTTGAGTTACGACCATATAAGAATAGCTCATCAGAAACTTGGTTAGCAAGTTCACGAGTAGGTGTGATTACAAGAACTTGTACTCCATCGCCTTCGATTTGATTGATTGCAGGAAGACCAAAGGCTGCAGTTTTACCTGTACCTGTATGGGCTTGAGCAACAATATCTTTACCCGCCATTACCATTGGAATAGCTTGTTCTTGAATAGGAGAAGGAGTTTTAAAACCTACCGCTGCGATTGACTTGTTTAAAGTGTCTTTAAAGTTGAATTGTGCGAAGGTTGATTCAATTTTTGTACTTTCAGTTGGTGCGTTTTCGGACTCATTTTGAGTGTTTTCAGTTGACATTATGTCCCTTTGTGTGAGAGACCATTCCTCTACACATTGCCCATAACCTTTAGGGGGTTGTAGGGACATATTGTGTCCCTGCTACAATTATGGGCTTTGCTCATTATTGTACATAGCATCAGTGAAAGACTTAGTCTCTAGTAATATTTTTCGAATTATACTTAAATAATACTAATAATAAGCATAAGCCAAAGTATTACTAAATGGACTAATACTCTTTTAAGCCTTATAATTTATGTATAATAAGCGTATTGAAAAATAATAGGAAATTTTATGGATTATATTCTTGTTTCAAGTGCCTTAGTAGCGCTATTAGTAGGTGTTTTAGGAAGCTACATAGTTCTTTCTTATAAACTAAAGAGTAAAGATAATGAACTTCACAGACTTGAGGAAGAAAAGCAAAGAAAAGAAAGTACGTTTAATCAGCTTGAGAGTAAATTTGAAACACTTAGAGAAGAAAACCTAGGTCTTCAGACTATATTGTCAGGTATGGAGGTTGAAAAAGACATGTTTAAGGAACAGGCTAATGAAGGTAAAGCACTTCAAGTTAAGCTTACATCTAGTGTGGCCGAAAGTTCAGAACTTCGAGTTCGTTTAGAAGAAGAACGGTCTCAAAATCTAGAAAAACTTGAACTACTTAAAAATGCAGAAAAAGAGATGAGCTTACAATTTTCAAAATTGGCGAATGATATTTTTGAGCAAAAGTCTAAGGTACATGCCGAACAAAACAAACTTCAGCTTGATACTATACTCAAGCCTTTTAAAGATCAAGTCGATAGTTTTGGAAAGAAGATAGAAGCCAACTATATCACTGAGACTAAAGAAAGACATCTTCTAAAAGATCAAATCATTCAACTTCGTTCTTTAAATGAAAGACTGTCTGATGATGCAAACAACCTTACTAAAGCACTTAAGGGTGAAAATAAAACTCAAGGTAACTGGGGTGAACTTATTTTAGAGAAGATACTTGAAAACTCTGGACTTAGAGAAGGCAAAGAATATGAGACACAGTCTTCATACAAGGATGAGGAAGGAAAACGTTTCCAGCCTGATGTGTTGATTCATTTACCAGATGATAAAGATATTATTGTTGATTCTAAGGTTTCTTTAGTGGCGTATGAGAGATATATGAATGCTCCAGATGATGAAACCCGTGATAAAGCAAAAAAAGAACACGTGGTATCGGTTCGAAGTCATATTAAAGGTTTGTCTGAGAAAAGATATGAAGACTTAGTAGGGCTTCGCTCCTTAGACTTTGTGCTTTTATTTATGCCTATAGAATCTGCGTATATGCTTGCTCTTGAAGATGACAGTTCTTTTTTTCAAGAAACTATTAAACAAAATATTATGGTGGTAGGTCCATCTACGCTTCTTGTTACACTTCGCACAATAGAATATATTTGGCGTAACGAAAGACAAGAACAAAATGCCCAAGAGATAGCAGAAAAGGCGGCAAATTTATATGATAAGTTTGTAGGCTTTGTAGAAGATATGGAAAAAATAGGCGGACAGCTTTCTAAGACCCAGTCTTCTTATGATGAAGCAATGAAAAAACTTAGTCTTGGTACGGGTAACCTCATTAAACGTACTGAAGATATGAAAAAACTTGGAATAAAAACAAAGAAAAAGATAGATAAAAAGCTCTTAGAAAATGCAGGTGCTCTAAATGAATAATGACGAACTGAAGAAGCACCATGCTAAAACAAGGTTGATGCGCGAAAAAAACATTCCTCGTTTTATGATAGTGGTGCCTGTGGTAGCAATTGTAATTTTGACAGTGTTAATTACGTACTTTTATATCTCTTATAGACAGCAGCATTTTAAACTTGAAAGTCAAAAGCTTAAAGAAGAGTATATAAAAACAGAACAAAAGCATTTAAAAAAACGTTTAGAGTCTTTGTACTTACTTTTAAGCAAAAAGTATGAGAATATGGAAGAACCTATGCGTGAGTCTTTAAAATCTCGAATTACCATTGCCTACGATACCGCGGAATATTTATATCAAAGATATTCTCGTGGATATAATGAAGCCGCAGTAAAAGACCTTATTTTAGGTACTTTATCTAGGATGGATTGGAATGATAAAAAAGATTTTATATGGGTGACAGATAAAAAAGGGAATAACCTTTTAGCCCGTCAAAAAGAATTTCAAGAAAATATTTTAGAGTATAAAGATGCGGATGGTCGTTTTATTATTAAAGAGGAGATCGCCTCGGTAGAAAAATATAAAGAAGTCTTTATTAAAACACGATATGATCCAGAAAATCCTCGTGTCCAACTTATGTATATAAAAGACTTTGGACATTTTGATTGGTTCTTTGGTACAGGTACACATCACTTAGATGAGTACGAACGTATTAAAAAAAGTATGATTAAGACTTTGGTATCTGTGCAAACAGACCCTGATGAGTATTTTTATATTGTTGATTCAAAGGGAAATATTATTTATCATCCGCAAATGCTCCTTGGCTCAAATATCATGGACTTAAGAGATAAGGTTGGATTTGCTTATATAAAAGAACAAATTACTAGGGCAAAAAAAGAAGGGGTAGCGCAAACAAGTTATTATTCAACCTCTCATAGATACGGAGTGTCTTCTTTAAAAACGACACTAAGCGTTTATTTTAAGCCTTTTGATTGGATAATAAGTACAGGATTTTATGCAACTAATATTCAAATAGCTATTGACTCTCAGCAAGCCATATTAAAAAAAGATATTGAAAATGAGATAAAAACAATATTAGTTTTTTCTTTTTCCTTAGGTATTATTGTGATTCTTTTAACGATAGCCTTCTCACGACGAATATCTGAGATTTTTATTGATTATAAAGACAGGGTTCTTGAAAGAGAAAATGCCTTACATGAACTTAATGATTCACTAAAAGAACAGGTCAAAATAGAAGTGGCTGCTCAAAGAGAAAAAGAAAAGATGTTGATTCAACAATCAAAAATGGCGGCGATGGGAGATATGATTTCGATGATAGCACATCAATGGAGGCAACCTTTAAATCAAATGTCTTATGTAATGATGAACATTGATGGTGCCTATGATGATAGAACTTTATCTAGAGAATATCTTGACACAAAACTTAAAGAGGGCGAAAACCTTTTAGAATATATGTCGCATACTATAGATGACTTTAGAAACTTTTTTAAGCCCGATAAAGAAAAAGAAGAACTTAGTTTATGTGACCTTGTAGATTCTGCTGTAGGCTTGATAGAAAAAGGATTTGAAAAACATCAAATAATTTTAAAAAAAGACTATCAGTGCGATCTTAAAGTGCTGGTGTATAAAAATGAGATGATACAAGTTTTACTAAATCTCTTGAAAAATGCACAAGAAGCTTTGTTACAAATACCAGAGGGTAAAGTAAATATTTGTATTTATCAAGAAGATACTATTGCAAAGATATGCATCAGCGATAATGCAGGAGGAATAGCTCAGGAGAATATGGAAAAAATCTTTGAGCCGTACTTTTCGACAAAAGCACATCAAGGAACAGGCTTAGGTTTATACATGTCAAAAATGATTATCAATGAGCATATGGATGGCGATATCAGGGTTGAGAATTTAGAAACAGGCGCGCAATTTTGTATAGAATTAAATATAGGAGACTAATATGAACGAATTTTTATTTTATTCCCTTTGTGTATCTGAAGATATTAAAAACTCTTTAGATGATTTAGGAATGCAAACCAAGTCCTTTTCGAGTCAAGAAGATTTGTTAAGCGCACTTGTTAAACAAAGATGTACATTTATAGTTTTTCACACGGAGATAGGTATCGATGAAATAAAAAATACCTTGAAGTTAATAGAAAATAAAAATTTAAGCTCAGATATTTTTAGTCTAGTGCTCTCTGATTTAGAAGATAACGAAGCTCTAAGCCTAGAGCTTAAAGATTTTAATGTTGTATCTATTTTTACTTATAGCAACTGGAAGTATCAATTAATACACTTTTTAAAAATTTTCAATCCTAATAAGTTGAACTTTTTGCCAAACGATTTAGAGTATGAAAACCGGATGGATCCTTTAACAGATGTTCTTAATTGGCAAAGTGCTCCTAAAATATTTGATTCCTTAATTAATGATTATGAAATAAGTTCTCGTCCTTTTTCATTGATTATGTTTCAAATTGATGATTTTAAAGATGTTATTGATGAGTTTGGAAAGGATATTGGAGATGAGGTTTTAGTAAGCTTATCTAATATAGTGCAACAAAATATACGCCAATATGATGTTGTTTTACGAGTGGATACGGATACCTTCGCAATATTTTTATCAGGGGCAAATTTAGAAATTTCAAGATCTAAGGCTGAGAGCTTTAGAAATGAAATATTTATGAAAGGGCATGGTTTTGACAAGGTTAAAGTATGTGCTAGTTTTTCAGTTATAGAGTATGAAAAGGGAGAATCTTTACATGGCCTAAGCACTAAGGCTAAGACCTTAATGCTTCAGGCGCATCAAAAAGGTGGAGATACAGTAGTTTCTAGTTAGATTCATGCACTCTAAGTTTATATCCCACCCCTGAAATATTATCAAGAGCCTCATCCGGAAGCTTTTTTCTAAGCGCTCTTACTAGTGAGCGAATAGCATCAGAACTCATCCCCTCATAAGGCCAGACCTGGGACTCAATCTCATCATACGTTACGACTCTAGAGGTGTTAAAGGCTAAAAGGTCTAAAAATAGAAGTTCATTTTTAGTTAGTTTAATAGGCACACCATCTTCTGTTATCTCTTTAGAAAAGGCATTATAAAGACAGGTCTTTGAAAGAGGCAAAGAAAACTTTGATTTATCTTCCATTCTTTCAATAGACAGCTCAAGAGCATTCATAAGCTTGTCTTTAGTAATAGGTTTAACAATATATTTGACCAGTTGAAGTTCAACAGCCTTTAAAAGGTATTCTTCATCTGTATAAGCAGTCGCAACAATAATAGGTGTTTTTTGATCCTCCGCGCGGATATACCTTGCCATATCAATACCATTCATTTTAGGCATAGAAATATCTGTAATAATAATATCAGGCTTTTCATCTCTCCAAAGCTTAAGGGCCACCTTCCCATTTTCTGCTTCAAAAACAGTCTTACACAAACGGTTTAGATATTCTACGGCTATACGGCGAACATCTTCATCATCTTCAACATATAAAATTGTATAATTTTTTAAAATTTCTTTGTTCATTGTTATTCCTAAGATCTATATAGGGCATTATTATATCTGAATTGGATACAATATGAAGATGAAAACAAGACGCTTTGAACTAGACTTTTTACGAGGTTTTGCCATTATATTAATGATACTCTTTCATTTTGGTTACGACCTTGCCTTATATGGCTATGCAAGTTATAACACCAACGTAGATATACAATGGTTGATTTTTAGAGCTGTTATATTAAGTACTTTTTTATTATTGGTGGGTATGAGCTCTTATCTTGCCTACGCACACACTATTAATCTTAAAAAATTATTCTATCGAAGCCTAAAATTACTTTTTGTCTCAGGTCTAATATCTTTAGGTTCTTATATGGTATTTGCGCATTCATGGATATATTTTGGTGTAATTCATTTTATCTTAGTGGCGACACTTGCGTCTTTACTTTTTGTACGGATTCCTAATATTTCACTTTTTGTGGGTATTGGATTTATACTAAGCTATAACCTTGGCTATGTTGACTTATCCTCCTTTCGAAATTTGTTTGTTACACACCTTGGATTTCCTTCTCATACAGTAGATTTAGTGAGCTTTTTTCCTTGGTTTGGAGTGGTTCTTATAGGGATATTCTTAATGCATCATAATCTTTTTTCTTTCACAATAAAAGAAAATACGCAAAGACAAAAATTGGCTTTTATGGGACAACATAGTTTACTTATTTATCTTGTGCATCAACCTATTTTGTTTGGGGTGTTTGAAGCTGTGAAATTTTTAAGGCAATGGATATGAGAATTTTAATGCTTGAAGACAATAAGGCCTTATCTAAGCTTATGCATACATTTTTATCTAAAGAATTTAGAGTGGACGCGGTGTATAATATGGATGAGGCAAGTGCTTATATTCAACGTTATGATTATGATATTGCCTTATTAGATAGAAATATTGATGGTATTGATTTAGGCTTAGAACTTGTTGAAAAAATTAAAATTAAAAATCCTTCAGCCGGAGTAATTATCATTTCAGCCTATGGAGCAGTGTCTGATAAGATTGAAGGCCTAAATGTAGGAGCCGATGATTATTTAGAAAAGCCTTTTGATTTTGATGAACTGTATGCTCGTATATATGCTCTAAGTCGAAGACATACCAATACAAATAATATAGAATATGAGGGCTTATCTTGTGATATACAAAACTCAAGTATCAGCTATGAGGGAAAAAATATAGACCTTAGTAAAAAAGAATCGGATTTATTCTTTTATTTAATAAAGAATAAAAATAAACTTTTTTCTAGTGATGAGTTATTAGACGCCTTGTATCTTCATCCTGAAGATATAGCCTCTAGTACTATTCGTGTGACCATTGCGCATATTCGTAAAAAATTACCTATAGAAATCATAAAAACTGTAAAGACTAGAGGATATATCATTGAAGTTTAAAAGTATGAAATCGAATATAATAGTGTTTTTTCTTATCTCTTCGCTTTTGGCAATGTCACTTAGCCTAGCCTATACGTCTTATTCATATTTTAATCATTTAAATAGTAGTCATGATGAGATAATTCTTAGCCCTGAACTAGAGCATGAACGTATATCGAATCAAGTTCTAGAATTTACTTTAAAAAGTCTTGCCTTATATCTTATAGTTTTTATTGTCTTTTTTTCTTTTTTTACCTTATATGTTAAAGCACAGTTTAAATCATTGCATTGTTTAGTCGATTTTTGTAGTTCTTATAAGGAAGATAAAACGGCTCTGCCTGCTTGTGATGGAACGTATGAGGTTAAAAACTTGAGAGATTCTATTCTCACTCTTATTGATGCAAATGATTATTTATGTGATCAAAAACAAGAACTTTTTAAAGAAGCAGCCCATGAACTTAAGTCACCTATAGCCGTACTAAAGGCAAGAATTTCTTTATTTGAAAAGGATTCATCTATACCTAAAAAAGACTTTGTTAATGAGGCCCAAGAAGATATTTCAAATATTACTTCTAAGCTAAAAGAATTAATTTTTTTAAAGTCTATAGAATGGGATATGCAACTTCCTCAAGAACGTGTCAATATGGAAGATAACTGTAAGATGATGCAAGACGCCTTTGAACCTATCCTTCGCAAAAAATCGGTACAAGTGGACTCAAATTGGGAAGAGAACTTTATTTTATATACCTATAAAGACGCTATGAGAAAGGTGCTTCAAGCCGTATTCGAAAATATTTTCATACATACTAAGGCAAACTCAACGATCTTAGTTGAAGCAAAGCCTAATGAGATTTTTATTAAAAATGCTATTGGTGAAGCAGATGATATTCCTTTGTTTTCATCGTATATAGGTATGAAAATGATAAAACGACTAGCTCCAAAACTTGCCTATGAATATAAAACTCATAATGATGACAAATATTTTTACACCCATCTTATTTTTCATCAAAGACCTTTGGACGGATGTGCAATATGACATTTTTAACCCAGTTTTATTATGAAAAGACCTGGACAAAGGTAACAGCCAAAGAAGTTTTAAAACTTATTCAAGATGAATTTCCTGATATACCAGCGGATGGAACCTTTGATTATGTAGAAGCTGAATGTAAAAAAGGAAAAACGATAAAAATTGGAGAGTGCAGTTTTAAAGAAGATATTTAAACCTTGGTTAAAGGTGTTTTTGAAATAAAGATGAAAGCATAATATTACGTTATAATTACAAAAAAAGATTATGAATAAACACACCCTAAAAAACCTTATAAAAATAGATGAACCTCCTAATAATAATACCTCCGTAATGACACAAGAAAAAATACATAAGCTAGTGTCTGTATCTATAAATACTCAGGTCTTAGAAGAAGAAAAGGGATATGTTCTTTTTAAATATTTAGGTGTAAAGATGGCACTACTGTCAGATGAAATACATAATCGAATGCGTATTATCTCTCCTATCACTAAGTATTCAAACCTTGCTCCAAACATAAAAGATAGTTTAATGCATTCTAATTTTCATCTTGCCTTAGATGCTAGATATGCTGTGTCTGAAGATACCTTATATGCAGCTTTTATTCATCCTCTGTCGACACTTAATGAAGAAGATTTAGACAGTGCTATCAAACAAGTGTGTAATTTGGCCTCGAGCTTTGGTAAGACCTACAGTAGTGGCCAGCTTGATTTTACTCATAAAAGATAGAAAATGGCGCAGGTAAGTATTGTTGATAATTTAGATTGTTTTGCAGAAGAATTTAAAGGTATTAGTCTTGAAGGGAAGAAGATAAACAAGGCAGAATTTGAAACCTGTACCTTTATATCCTGCGACTTTAGTGAAACATTTTTTTCTTCATGCCGGTTTATTGAATGTAAATTTATAAACTGTAATTTGAGCTTAATGAAACTAACAAGTACAAAAATAAGTGATGTAGTCTTTGACTCATGTAAGATGATTGGTATAGATTGGACAATGGCAGATTGGAAAAGCCTTCTTTCTCCTGAACCTATACGTTTTATTGAGTGTATTCTTAATGACAGTAATTTCTTTGGCTTAAGTTTAGAAGGCTTAGTTATGAAAGAATGCCGAGTTAAAGAGGTCGATTTTAGAAACGCAATACTTAAAAAAGCTAACTTTAAAGAAAGTGATTTTAAAGGAGCTTTATTTGACAATACGCATTTAGAAGAAGCCGATTTTACTAATGCTCAAAATACGTACCTCAATATATACAAAAACCATTTAAAAGGCGCTATCTTTAATCGATATGAAGCCCTGTTCTTGCTAGAAACTATGGGTATTAAGTTAGTAGATTAATCTAGGGATGTAGAGTTACTCCAAATGCTCAATAGGTCAGATATAGACATGTCTTCCTTTTATGGAAGTGTTTGTATTTCTGGATTTTTATATTTTAAAGTTGGTAGCATATTATCAAGAGTAATACGGTTTAGTTCAGGATTAGCCGTATGCTTTTTAAGGTAAGCCTCTACCACTTCGGTCGCATCTATGTCTTCGCCCTTATCATTTTGAACGCGCCTTATATTACTAGCCTTTATTTTGTTGATAAGAGAAGGTTCTTCCTTGTAATTATAAGAAGCTACGGTATACAATTTATTCATATCTAAAGGAAGGTAAGTACTTGTTTTTTTATCAAATACAGTTATATTTGTGATGCGCGCACCCTTTAGATCGTAATAATTTAGATTAAAATGTAGACCAGACCAAGCAAACAACCAAGCCCCTTTCCAACTCTTAGAGGACTTAGCTAAAGACTCCTGCGCAGAATTCTCAAGAATGTTTTTAATTTTTTCTCCGCTCATCTCACCTCGTGCTATAAAAGGTCCACTAGGAATGAAGTGGTAAATGTCTTCTCTATGAATATCTCCTTTTTTAACATTGGTTCCGTATCTAAATCCACGGACTAAACCTATGTCTGCCTTTGCTTGTTCTCTAAAGGCATCGGCTAAAAAGTCATGTGAACTTCCTTCAACAACAGCGGGCATCTTAGCATTTGAATAGTTAGACCGAGTTAGTTCCACCTGCGCTTGACCTATTACAGCGTCAATGGGACCTTGCAAATGGCGTTTAGAAAAAGGATTTATAAAATTCTTTGATTTTTCTGGATCTATAAAAGGCGCTCGAATTTCTTTGATTAGTGCCGCTACTTCAGCGTTTTGTGGAATATTTCTATCAATGATATGCATCTTAAATTTATGTCCAAAAAGTTTCCCTTTTTTGATTAAGATATTTAACTCACCTAAACGTGTTCCATCTGTTCCTTCTTCCATAATAACCGTACCATTTTTAAGCTGTATAGCCTGAGGTGTTTCTTCTCGCATTCCTGATGAAAAGATAAAATCAACTCCTGGAGTTTCTTTTGCATACGCAATATTCTTTGCTAAACCAAGTTCAGAAAGAACCACTAATACTTGAACCTGAGGACGAAGTTCTTTAACATATTTTTTGAACTCTTCTTCTCCATTAGTGAGTTTAAGTCCATCCATCACAGAATCTGTAAGGCCTGTAGGTCCCCGTACTCCTGTAAAACCTAAAAATCCAATTTTGATACCCTTAATGGTTTTGATTTCATAAGGTTTAGTAAGATGCTTATTTGTTTGTGCATCATACATATTGGCTATAAGAGGATTCCAATGAGCTAATGCTTCTTCTCCAACAAAAAGTTCTTTAAAACGTTCTTTTCCATACAACCAGTCCCCATTACCTGGAGCATAATAATTAATGCCAAAGGTATTTAAAACCTTAACAAGTGCTTCTCCTCTAGTAAAAAGTGCTTCAGCAGAGCCTTCAATAGTGTCACCTGTATTTATAAGTATAAGTTCAGAGTCACGTTCTCTAAGATGCTTAATAAGGGTATATAGTTGAGCTAAACCACCTTGCATCTGTCTTTTTTCTCCATCTCTAATATGTATTCTTGGGAGCAAGTGAGCATGAATATCTCCAATATGTGCAAAAGAGATAAAGACCTCTTGACTTTGAGGTTTTATTTTTAAGGCATAAAAAAATATGCTTCCAACAGTAAAAAGTACAACAAAGGAAATAGAGAGAATGGTTTTATTCATAAGGGCTTCTTTATAGGTAAAGTATAGATGACATTATACAAAAGTGATATTAGATTAAAGGTAGCCAAGGGTAATAAATAACAAGTTTGATTTTCTAATGCAAGGTTTTGTAAGAATAAATTCATATCAAATATCAAATTTTACAATAATACTCAATATTATTAAATAAGTATTTATTATATGAATTACTGCTTGGTGTTTAAGTTCAGTTTATCTAGTTGGCTTATGATTGAGACAATTAAAAGGAGTAAAGATGAAATTGTTACAATCAAAAAGCATTGCATTGGCCTTGGGGGCCTTATTATTGGCCGCTTGTGGAGACGAAGAAAGCTCACAAGCCCCATCGGTACAAACAACAGGGGGGAATGGTACAGTTATTTTAATAGAATTAAATGACTTACATGCACATATCATACCGCACACTGAGCAGGTAAGAACGGCGGATAATAAGATACTATTATCTACTAGAGGGGGTTTAGCACGTATTAAAACAAAGCTAAATGAATTAAAAGGTGATAGTGGTATTGTAATGAATATTGGGGATACCTTTCATGGAGGAGCTGAAGCATTGTTTTCAAATGGTAATGATATTGTTACTCTTGTAAATGAACTTCCTATTGATATCGCTGTTATGGGAAACTGGGATTTTGCTTATGGCGCACCTGCAACTACAGCGCGATTTGGTAACAGTATTGACCCTAAGGTCTTACGTCCTAATTTTGAATATATAGCGTCTAATGTTAAATATATTTTACCACTTGGTATCCAATATAGTCCAGTTCTAAGTGAACCACAAAAGAATTTAGCTCAATCTATGCTTCAAAAAGTATATAAATATAATGTGGGGGATGACTTTTTAAGTCCTACAAAAATTATAGAAAGAAATGGTGTAAAAGTTGGTCTTATTGGAATTACAAGTGATATTATAAATAGAATGAGTCCTTTATTAGCACCAATACTTAGTTTTACTAAGGGCGAACAAGCCTATATAAATCTTATTGAAAAATATTCTGATGAACTTAAGGCTAACGGCGCACATATTGTTATTGTTATGAGTGAATTAGGTATTCATAAAGATGTACAACTTGCTAATAAAGTAAAAGCCGATAGTGTCAATGTCTTTTTCTCAGCACACACCCATGAGGCGACTTTTAGTATGATTGAATCAACTTCGGGAGCTAAGGTTGTAGAATCAGGTGATGATACCTACTTAGGTGAAATGAAAATTACGGTTGTTGATGGAAAAGCGAGTGACTACGTATGGAAATTACATGAAGTGACTCAAGATATTACACCTGATGCAGACTTACTTATTAAAATAAATGCTGCACGTGCGAAGTATATTAGTACGGATGTTTCTATTACAAGTAATAACATTCCTCCAAATATGGCAGCAGCGAATCTAACAGATAATGAAAGGTTAATCGCTCGAAAAATCTTTAGATTTAGACCAACACCTATTACTCTTAACGCACCTTTAACTAAAAGCATTGGAACAACTACCTTAGCTTTAACACGTAAAGATGTATTAGAAAACGGTTTCAATTCAGTATTTGCAAAACTTTTACAAAACTCACTTTCTACAGATATGGCTTTAGTTCCTGGATTTAGATATGATGATGCTATTATCCCTGCTCAAAGTGATTTTACTGGTGTAAACACGTATAACTGGCAGAATGAAAGTAATGTTGTATTAAATGGAGATATCACTATAGAAAATGTTTACAGATACCTACCATCAACCAATTATATTGCAACGGCGACTATCAGTGGTGCAAACTTAAAAACATTTATCGAAAAAGAGTTAACTTCTGCCTTTAGTCCAGATGCATTTAAACAAGCAGGTGGATGGGTACCAGGATTTTCTGGTCTTAAAATACAGATTGATATGAAACAAACAGATGGTTTTAAACTTCTGAGTGTAACCGACTTGAATGGAAATGTTATTGAAGATAATGCTTCACTTACGGTTGCTTCTGCTTGTGCACGACCATTTGAGCCAACACCTCAATTAACAACAACTACCTTATGTGGACAAGCACTTTTTGCAGGCGTTACTCAAGATAAAACAATAAGTACAGCAAATTTTTTAATAGATGCCTTTAGTAATAACTTAGACCAAAATTTAAGTGATGCAAAAAATATTAGTGATATATCCGATCAAGAATTATGGCCATTAGTAGAATTTGTTCAACCTATTATCCAATAAAATGAAGGTAGCTCATGAAAAACAGGGCTTATAAAGCGCGTATTTTATTAGTTGAAGATGATCAAGATCTTGCAGACTTATTAATTAAGTTTTTGCAAGAAGATTATGATGTGATCCATCTAATAAATCCTTATGATGCCCTTGATTTTATAGGTTTAGATGATGTTAATATCATTTTGCTAGATCTTAGTCTTCCTCAAATGGATGGCTTAGTCTTGTGTCAAAAGATAAGCAAAATCTCTAAGGCAAAGATTTTAATTTCAAGTGCACGAAGTGCTATTGACGATAAACTTCATGCCTTTAAATACGGAGCCCAAGATTATTTAGCAAAACCTTATGACCCTAGAGAATTACAAGTGCGTATAGAACTTCTTCTTAATAAAGATACACGACTCAATAAGGATGAAAATCTTTATCTTGATAATGACGCCTTGTCTGTTTCTTATAAAGATGAACAAATTTCTCTTTCTACAGCAGAGTTTGAGATTTTTTCTCAACTCTTTCGTCATGAGGGACAAATACTTTCTCGTGAACAATTAGCCAATGCTATGGACGCTCATAGCCTTGATAGTTCATTAGACAGTATTTCTGTTTTAATTGGTCGCTTAAGAAAAAAGATGAAAGTTTTATGTGAGGGCGCGGATTGCATTAAAACGATCCGTCTTTCAGGTTACAAATATGAATCCATTTAAATATTCTCTTATCTCAAAGATAAGATTTTTAGGATGGATTTTAGCCCTTCTGATAATTTTCATTCTTTTTCTTTCTTACCAAGCCACTATGTTTTATGCACGAAAAGAACAAGTTCATCATGCGATAAAGGTTTCAAATCTTCTTATTAAAAATGAAACAAAGTTAGAAAGCTATTTAATTCAAAACAATATTGAAAAAATAAAAAAGCAAGATGCTCTTAAACAAATGCTACGTGCTAAAAGACTGGTTAAAGACCCTTTAATTCGTTCTGTTATAAAAAATTCAGGAATAGAGCTGTTTGTTTGTAATAAACATATCTTTTTTGTAATTACGCATGAAAATATACAATCTTATTATAGAACAAATAAAAGTTTAGTGTCAACGATCATCCTTCCTTTGAGCTTATATGCAGGCTTACTTTTTTTATTACTGTATGGTATTTATTTTTTTATAAAAAATGCTCTTTCTCCCTTACTCAGATTAAATGAAAATATTCAAAAATTTTCTAAAGGTGAAGACGTTGAGATTAATTATGAGCAAGCTAATGATGAGATAGCTAATGTAGCTAATGCTTTTTATAGTGCTGTTGAACATAATAAAAAGCTTCGCTCTCAAAGAGACATGTATATTCGAACGATTATGCATGAAATCAAGACCCCTTTGACTAAAGCTAAATTTATTACGCATTTTATGAAAGATGAGCAAGAAGAAAAAAACAAGCTGGATGCCTTGTTTGACTCTATGCAAGATGAGTTAGATAAACTTCACGAATTTGAAAGCGTTAATACAAAGATTTTAAAGATAAAACTAGCACCGTATTCACTCAATGCCTTAGTGGCTGATGTCTGTGATGTTCTTTTATTAGAAGACAATGAAGTAGAGATTGATGAGGTAGAAGTGAGTTTAACTTTTGATTATAACCTTTTGATAGTAGCACTAAAAAATCTTATAGATAACGCCTTGAAGTATTCTAAAGATACGAAGGTTAAAATAATTATACGGTCGGATTATTTAGAAATACAAAATCTTTCTCTTCAAGATAAAAGTTTAGATGTTAAAACACTTTTTGAACCCTTTAAACAAGAAGATACAAGTAGTCTAGGAATGGGCTTAGGTCTATATCTGATTAATGAAATTTTAAATAAACATCAATTTACATTATTATACCGCTATGTGGATAAATATCATGTTTTCCGGTTGGTTTTTTAATACATCTTATTTGTGTTGTCAATTAAATCAGAGGATTTTAAATCTTGAACCAGAGTATTTAAATTTTTAAGGGTATATAACCTTAATGATTCGCCTTTTTCATTTTTAAGTTCATTTGAGAAACCACTTTTAGAGAAGATGATAAAAATATCTGCAGGAAGGTCAATAGCCTTACACGTCTCTTTGAGCTTAGTAAGTTCAGATTTTTTTGCCTTAGCCTTTGAAAACTTCCAAGCCCCAGCAATCACCTTACCGGATTTGGTTTTAGCCAAGATATCAAGGTTGTTATCAGAGTCCCAGTACGAGCCTATCTTTTGAATGGGATCAGTTTTTTCAAAGTTCTTTTTAATAAGTTCAAGAACAAGGCGTTCATAAATGAAGTTTGAAAACTCAGGCTTAGTGTTTTTCCAAGCCTGAGTAAATTCAGTATAGTCACCTTCTTTTATACTCTTATAATAAGGTGAAATCGCCGCAAACCAAAAACGCATAAAAGGAAGCGTAAAAAGAAGCTTCTCAGAAACTTCTTCTTTAGAATCCAAAGGCTTAGCTTGAGGTTTATCTCTATCAAGTAAATCATTGTCAACCAAAAAGTCTATAGATTCTTCCCCCTCAGGACGACCAGTTTGAGCCTTCTTGAAAGCTGAGTGTTCACGTCTATCTCCTGTAGCAATAGCAGATAAAAGTGCATGATGAAGTTTATTAGACTGAGTGATTTTAGTCGTATCACCATGAATATATCGGTAATTAGTAAGTACCTTCTGCTCAATAATTTCTTCAAGGTCATCCGTCATATTAACCGTCCAACCCATTCCTCCAAAAACTGAAAAGTATTCTATGGCTTCTTCTATATTTTCTGGTTTATTTTGAAAGTAAAAAGAACGAAACTGCGTAAGAATAGAAGGGAATTTGGACATGGTTGGCGCCTTTGAATTGTATTAGTGTAATTATAGCCTAAGTAATAGGGCATATAAGTGCCTGAGCATAATAAATGACATATGTCATTTATTATGCTCAGGCACTTATTGAGTCTTTTATCGAAAGTTAGTTATAATTGCATTAATAATTATTGTAATAAATAATATTTCAGGTGGTATAGAAATTTGATATTTAAAGATAAAAAAAGTCATTATATTTGACTTAGATGGAACCTTAGTAGATAGTGTTCCTGATTTAGCCTTAGCTGTGAATGATATGTTAAAAACCTTAGGCCGTGAAACATTTGAAGAAAAGATTATTCGCACTTGGGTGGGTAATGGTGCTCAAACACTTGTTAAACGTAGTTTATGCGGTAAAACAGAGATAAATGACTTACTTGATCCTGAACTTTTCAATAAGGCCTTAGAAATATTTTTAAAATCATACGCACAAAATCTTTGTGTTAATACTGTTTTATATCCTGATGTTTTTGAAGTACTCCAAAATTTAGAAACTCGAGGTTTTCGACTGGCCCTTGTTACTAATAAACCTTTTGATTTTATAGAACCTTTATTAATTGGACTTGGAATTGATAATATGTTTGAATTGTGTCTTGGTGGAGACAGCTTATTAAAGAAGAAACCTGATCCAATGCCTTTAATACATGTATGTGAAACCTTAGGTATTGAAATAGATGAATGTCTTATGATAGGCGATTCTAAAAATGATATCTTAGCCGCTAAGTCTGCGGGCATGCAAAGTATTGGTGTTACGTACGGCTATAACTATAATGAGTCTATATCCTTGGATGAACCAGAGGCTGTTATAGAATCTATGTCTGAGGTTTGTGCTCTCTTAGGTGATAAAGATTAGCTTAGCTTTACGATGGTTAAGCTATTTTAAGGCTGTTTCGTCTACAATATTTTATAGCTTGTTTTAGGAGAAAATATGTCTAAAAGCCTTGTTTCTGTTATTATTATTCCTTTTGTTTTATTGGCTTTGATTATGCAGGTACACAATCTTTGGGGATGGTTGATGAGGGAGGGTTGGATTCAGTATCTGATGATGGCTGAGGTTTATGCCTTATTCCTTATAACTATGTTTTATCTTCGTTTTATAGTGAATCTAAAAAATACTTGGGTTAATTTCCTCACTATTTTTTTGATACCTTCTTTTTATTTTATTTTTAGTAATGGCGAAAACAGTGTCGGGTCTATTGTGAACTCACTATGGTATATAAATATCTTGATTTCAGTGATGGCATCGACTTGGATGAGTGTATTTGTTTTTGGTGTATTTTGGCTCTTGAAAAAACTTATGCGCTACAAGGTCCAAAAAGAAAAAGTATTGGCTTTTGGCCTACTTGTTTTACTCAGTGTAGCAGGGACGTATTTGATAAAGATGAGTCAATTGCCTGAAGATGCCTTGGTGACACTATGGAATGCGGATAAACTTCGAACAATATGGTTTATGTTAGAACCTATCATTGTTTTATGCTTTTCTTTTATAAGTATTTATCTTTACATTCTCAAAATAGGGATGCAAGGTTTAAAACAAGAGTATGTGTTGATGGTACTTGTTCTCATTTCTTTTTCTTTTGAATATATGATTAATGGATTTGGCTTAGTGAGCGCAAGAACGGTTGTCTATTTTGTAGGTATATATTGTTTTATCAGGATTTTAGAAAATAGAACCCTTGCTCATTATTTCTTAGTTAGTGCATTTATAATCTTAGTTTCTTCGCATCTAGGCTTTTATTCGGCTGCCCCACACTTTTTTGAAAAGATGGTGTTTGTTTCTTTTTTACATAATGCGCTTATTGAAAGTATTAAAATGTTTATAGCCTTATATGTTTTTATTTTAGGTTGGAGCAGTGTGAAAATATATAAAAGTGAATTTAGATTAATTATGGTCTTAGTGAGTTTAATCGCTTACACCTATACAACACAAAGTCAAAGTGGTGGGGTTCATTTTTACGATATTGTCGCTATTACAGCCATGCTAAAACTTACTTCTTTATATATGATTGTTTTATATGGGTTCTACTATTTTAATGACAAGACTTCTGAATCTAGAACAAAATCCGTTTCAAGTTCCTTAGAGAATTAAATTTAGAACGCGATTTATTTAAACTTTAAGTAATAACAAAATATAATAAAAAAAATTGTTATTGGAGATTTTATAAATGTTTAATGTAAAAATAATAGTAATTACTTCTTTATTAGTGTGTGTAAGTGCCTTTGGCTCACCAAAGATAGGTGATAAAGCTGTGTCTTTTGATTTTCCAGAATTGATTTCTGCAAAGTCTCACATTAAGATGAGAGATTATAATGATAAGGTTGTTCTTTTAAATATATGGGCTTCTTGGTGTAAGGGTTGTAAAAAAGAGATGCCTTTTTTTCATAAGATAGGAAAAAAATATAAAAAGAATGGTCTTATAGTTATTGCTGTAAATATTGACAACAAAGCTAAAAAAGCAAATGCTTTTTTAAAAAAACTCAATGAAAAAATTGGGGAAAAGGCACAAATAACCTTTGCTTACGATAATAAAAAAGTCTTACCAAAAGCCTATGGTGCGAGTGTAGTGCCTTTTTCTTTATTAATTAAAAATGGAAAAATTGTTGAAACGTACTATGGTTCGTTTAATAAAGAAAATTCACATAGTTTATTGCAGAATATAAAAGCAGCGATTAAATAAGTTTAAAGATACTATTGAAATATTAAAAAATATTATTTACTATGTGTTTGTAAATAAAGACTATACTTTTCTTAATACAAGTGTATTAGGAGGAAAAAATGAAAAATGGATATATTGGCTTAATTATCACAAGTGTGATGATAGCTTTATTTTCTGGTTGCGGAAGCGATTTTGAAGACAGTGACCGCCGAACAAGTGTTCAAAGCGATGAAGGCACAGTTGCCTGCGTTGAGAACTATTATAAACAAGCAATTGAGTTTGACTTAAGTAAATGTGTCTCTTGTCATACGGCAGGTGGACAAGCAGGTTCAACGCCTTTGGTCCTTCTGGATCTTACAGAAGCGAACTCTCATGATAATTTTTTAACCTTACATAGCTATATTAAAGCTACAGGTACAAGAATTATCCAAAAAAATGATGGGACTCTTTCTCATGCAGGTGGGTCTTTATTTACTTCTACGGATGTAGGTATTTATACTACTTTTATCAATTATGCAAATGATTCAACTACCTGTGTGGATAGTTCAATTAGCGTAGTTGAAATTCCTTTATCAAGTGTATCTGTTGTATCTCCAGAAGCTATGGCGCGTAATGCTTCTTTAGTTATCTTAGGTGAAACACCTACGGCTACTGAATTAACAAATGCATCTAGTAATTTAGATGCTTATTTAGACACTCTACTTAAAGAAGATGATTTTTATGATTGGTTGAAACTACGTTTTAATGATGTCTTTTTAACAGATCGTTATAACAGAAGTAGTGATGGTATTAACCTGATGGATTCTAATGAATTCCCTCAGCGCCGTTGGTATTATGGTTCACGTAACAATAGAAATATGTTAGGTGAAACAAATACTTCAGCACGTGATAAGAAATATAGAAGAGTGAACTCAAAAACAAATTATGGTGTTGCTAGAGCTCCTTTAGAATTGATTGCTCATGTTGTTCGTGAAGAAAAACCTTTTGGAGAGATCTTAACAGCGGATTATATAATGATGAACCCTTACTCTTCACGTACTTATGGTGTAGAGCTTAATGGCTTTACTTTGCAAGACGAGGATGATGATGAGTTAGATAAGTTTTCAAAAGATAACTTTAAAGAGCTTAAAATTCCAGGTGTTCCTCATGCTGGTTTGTTAACGGACATTATGTTTTTAAACAGATTTCCAACAACTGCTACGAACAGAAATCGTCATAGATCAGCTAAGGTACAACTGTTCTTTTTAGATACAGATATCTTAGGTTTAGCGGACAGACCAATTAATGCATCTGAAGGTGATGCTGGAATTCATAACCCTACGAGTAATAATGCTGATTGTACAGTATGCCACTTTGTTATGGACCCCATTGCAGGAGCAATGCAAAAGGTTTTTCTTCACGAACAACATGAGCAATCAATTCTAAAGGAGCTCTAGCAACACCATAATTTGTTTTTGAGTTC
>NZ_JAEMVE010000002.1 GCF_029216045.1 Sulfurimonas sp. MAG313
AATAAAAAAGTAGAAAGTACTGAAGGTGTAGCACTCATTGGCATCGATCAGTTCTTCCAAACCTCACTTAAAGTAGGAACTGTTGTAAAAGCAGAAGAAGTACCTAAAAGTAAAAAACTTCTTTTACTTCAAGTAGATGTAGGTGAAGATGCACCAAGACAAGTGGTTGCAGGCATTAAAGAGTGGTATTCAGCAGATGATATGCTTGACACACAAGTTTGTGTTGTAGCCAACCTCAAACCCGCTAAACTCATGGGCATGCTCAGTGAAGGTATGCTTTTAGCTGCCAAAGATGAGAATGGCCTCTGTATGGTCCGTCCAGAAAAGCCAAAAACAAATGGCACTCCAATAGGTTAATGATGAAAATAGAAGATATACTCAACCTCACAGAAGGTGTACTCACAAACAATCCTAAAGTGCAAGCCATTGAGGCTGCAACTGTCTACCAATCAAAAGTAGACCAAGGGGACCTCTTTTTCTCTTCTAACCAAGAAGAGATAGACCAAGCCATAGAAAATGGTGCCTATGCCATTGTGTATGATGATGAAAATATTGTTAGAAAAGACGATGAAATTGCATGGATTAAAGTCTCAGACATTCAACTTGCAGCCTACAAACTCATTCGTTATATTGTCATTAAAAAAGAAGCAGTTTTTTACTTACTGTCTGAACATGAACTTACTTTCTTAAAGCTCATCATTAAACATAAAGGCAACGTAAGCATCATAGCCAATGACTGGAGAAAAGCCTTTGAGCAAATACTTAACTCAGATGCTTCGCTTTTTGTGGGAACCAACAAAGAACTCATGCAACTCATTAAACCAGATGTTCCTGTACTCGAAAAAGAAGTAGAAGGCTACCTCGTTTCAGACACCCTCTTTAAAAGTACCTACAAAGTAGATGGCTTCTTGTACCAAGAACAAGAGCTCATCCCTTTTCACCTAGAGTATTTACTACGTGTCGTGCATTTTTGTAATGTACACGACATTGCCTACACCATGGATCGCATTAAATACACCAAACACTTTTTACCTGTGTTTATTGACTCTAAACTACGTAGTACCTCTGCTAGTAAAAGTGACAAGGTAGCCATCTTTACAGATAACACTATAGACATCACACGGGCAAGAGAGTACGTGATGCGCTCTAACATGTGGGTGAAGTCTGTAGTCTTTACACCACCTAAAACCAAAGTACCTGGCATTGACCATCCACATTGGTTTGAGACAGAAGCAGAAGTAAGAGAATTACTGAAAAATATTCACTACAACTATGCGTTTATTATGAATGCTGATAAAGGTATTTTAAATACCATTAAAGAAGAGTACTCACTCTTTTAATTGTATGCTATTTACTTGTCGGGGTAAGGGTATCCCGACCTACATTTATCAACCTTTTATTTATCTCTCATTTTCCTCATAACAATCATATTTTTACCATTATCACTTAAAACTTCACAGCCAAACATCTCTGCCAATACTTCAAAAGTCTTCGCTCTAAAAAATACTATATGTGTAGGATCTTGCGGATACCACCATTTTTTAAATGTTTCATATTTATTACTATGAAACTCAGTCTGAAGTGCTAAAACCCCACCCTCTTCTAAGCGAGATACTAAGTCTTCAAACACCACTTTAGGTTGATGTAAATGTTCAAAAACTTCTGTAGAAACAATAAATTCATATTTTTTACTATCACTCAGTGTATTCGGATGATAGATAGGGTCATAGTAATCACACTTAATGCCCTCTTTCTCTAATAACGTAGCCAATAATGAAGTACGTCCACAACCAAAATCTAAGGCAGATTTTACGTCTTTAGTCTGCGGTAAGGTGAAGTCTAGAAAGCGTTGGAAGTAAGCTCTGTAACCTTCATCTTCTGCATTGTTTTCATGGAGGTTGTAACGTTCTTTTTGTTGCTCCAAGTTTTGATAACATTC
>NZ_JAEMVE010000089.1 GCF_029216045.1 Sulfurimonas sp. MAG313
GGGTATATGATTTTTGAGTATCTTTTTAGGCAGGCTCCAGACTTAGCATGGAAGGCGCTTGATCAAAGCTTGTGTGAACGTATCTCCGATATCTTATGGAATTTAGAGTCCCATCAACTCGATTTAGATATAATTGCATCAAATGCTTATCTACGTGAGCTTTACTCGGCTAAGGGTTTAATGAACTCTGCACAAAACAGCTCTATATTTGAATTAGATGTACTTATTCAACTTCAAAAGCAAGGCTATACAGAGGCTGACTTACAGTTTGAGTACTTATGCAATGAATGCAAACAGGTATTTCCTTTTTCCTTTCATCGCTGTCCAAATTGCCTTGGAATTGATACCATTTTAAATGAAATGCTTTTAACTAAAACAAGATTTGAAGCAAATATGTCTTTTACCTAAGACATTAAAATATAAATACAACAGGAACGGGTATGAACAATATTGATAGACTAGAACAATATCTAGATTATCACTTTGAAGATTCACAGCTCCTTATTGAAGCGCTTACGCATAAAAGCTATAAGAAGCCCTACAATAATGAGCGATTGGAATTTCTTGGTGACGCGGTCTTAGACCTAGTAGTGGGGGAATATCTTTACGCAAAGTTTCCACATTTTGATGAGGGGAAACTTTCTAAAATGCGCGCTTCTTTAGTGAATGAAGAGGGCTTTACACGAATGGCTGAGCACATAAAACTTGGTGAATTCATTTTTTTATCTAATGCAGAAGAAAACAATTGTGGAAGAACCAAACCTTCTTTACTTTCTAATGCTTTTGAAGCAGTTATGGGCGCAGTATACTTACAAGTTGGACTTTCACATGTGGAAGCCTTAATGCGTAAATATCTAGAAGAAATTTATCCTGTGATTGATATGTCTACACTTTTTAAAGACTTTAAGACGACTCTTCAAGAATTAACCCAAGCGCAATTTGGAGTCACTCCTGATTATAAGCTTGTAGGAACCTCTGGTCCTGATCATAAAAAAGAATTTGAGATTGCTGTGTTTATCCAAGATAAAGAGTATGCTAAAGCTAAGGGCAAAAGTAAAAAAGTAGCCCAACAAGAAGCAGCCTTTATTGCTCTTGATATATTAAAACAAAAAGACTAATTATGAATAAATTTGGAATCCGTTTTTCATTCTCTACCTTTGGAGAATCTCATGGAGTTGGTATTGGCTGTTTAGTTGATGGTGTGCCTGCTGGACTAAAAATAGATGAAGCCTTCATTCAAGCCGAACTTGATAGAAGAAAACCCGGACAAAACGAGTTTGCAACTGCTAGAAAAGAAGGTGATAAGGTAGAAATACTTTCAGGAACCTTTGAAGGTCTAAGCACGGGAACACCTATATCTATGGTGATTTACAACACTAATCAAAAATCAAAAGATTATACTAATATCAAAGATATTTTCCGCCCCGGTCATGCTGACTTTACCTATTGGCATAAATACGGTATCCGTGATTACCGAGGGGGAGGTCGTTCCTCTGCTAGAGAGACTGCCGCCAGAGTTGCTGCGGGAGCCATTGCAAAGATGATGATTGCTGAACTTGGCATTGAAATTCAATCAGGTATTATTGAAATTGCTGGTATACGAAGTGAAAATTTAGACTTTGATTATGTAAAAAATTCTCAAATTTACACCCTAGATAAAAATGCAGAAAATGCTCAAAAAGCAGCCATATTAGAAGCCAAAACCCGTCATGATTCTGTTGGTGGAGCAGTGCTTGTAAAGATTAAAAATGCCCCTATTGGTTTAGGCGAGCCCTTATATTATAAGCTAGATGCTATTTTAGCAGACGCGATGATGGGAATTAACGCTGTAAAAGCCGTAGAAATTGGTGATGGTATGCGTTCGTCTAGAACCACAGGTGCAACGAACAATGATCCTATTAAAGCAGACCATTTTACTTCTAACCACGCAGGAGGAATACTTGGTGGTATTTCTAATGGTGAAGATATCAATGTCAGCGTATATTTTAAGCCCACACCTTCTATTTTTATAGAGCAAGAAACGATTGATACCCATAATAAAGAACAACATTTTTCACTTAAGGGAAGACATGACCCTTGTGTAGCAATTCGTGGCTCTGTTGTTGCTGAGTCTATGGCGGCTATTGTTATTGCGGATATGCTTCTTTTAAATATGGGAAGAAAAATGAGTGGTGTTAAAGAGTATTATTTTAAAAAATAATCTTATCCATTTTCAAGTAGATCAAGCATTTCAAGGGCTTCATCTAAACCTTTTTCTGAGGCCTTAGAAAACCAATATCGTGCCTTTTCTTCATCAACCATGAGTGTAGCACTGCCCTTATAATACAACCAACCAAGCATTAACATAGCATCTTCATCTCCCATCTTTGCAGCTTTTTTATACCAAAACATGGCCTTAGATACATCTTGTTGACCAAGCTTGCCCTCTTTATACGCCGTGGCCAATAAAAAAGCTGCGTCTTTACTTCCGTCATTCGCTCTCAAGGTCAAGCTTTGTATCGCTTCAGGATGTTGCATTAGGGTGTTTTCTTGATAATATTTCAACACCTGTTCCAAGACAACACTAGCAAAAAGCAAAGTTGATGCAAGTAAGGCTATGTAAATAATTTTTTTAGATAACATCATAGCTCAGTACCAGATTAAAAATAACTAAAGATTGGTTGCTTTGCAAGGGGTCTCTTTCATCCACTCGCATTGCCATAGCCCCCAGTTCAAAAGCTACATTAGAATTATATTGATACCGCAGATAGGTGTCAATTTCAGCAGCAAACAATGCATCTTCTATTCTAATATAGCTATTATCATATTGTGTGGCTCCTGCAATCAGGTCAAAACGCCAAGAAGATGATACATAAAGATAATGTGCAAATCCATTTAAAGCATTTTCTCTGTCTACTTGATTGCTAAGATAAAACTGACCAAACATAAAACTACCTAACTGTCCCGTTGCAAACAAACCATTTTTTCCTGTTTTAGACAGACCCACTTCAATATAATTTTTCTGGTTAAAAAGATATTCCATTGAGGCGTTCCAAAACTCTTCATCATAAACATAAAGAGCTAAAGACAGAGCATCTGATCTTGTGTACGCAAGATTAAGAGCAAAGGCCTCATGCATATACTTTATCTCAGCACCGGCTAGATTACGAAGGTCTTGCATATAATAATTATATATACTGAGTTCAAAGTCGTCTGTAAAATGTGTTTTAAATATCATTCCATACATACCAAGGTTTTCATTAATATTCGTAATATTCACATAATAGTTATACGTCAATTCTTCAAACTCATTAAACCAAAACATTCTTAAAGAGTGTTCTTCATCATTTCCGATAGAAGCGATAACCCCATCAATACTACCTTGGATCCAATCAAAATCTACATAATGTCGGCCTACACTAAAAGACACTAAATCATCACTATAATTTAAAGAGGCCTCACTTATCATCATTTGATTAATATCATCAGAACTTAATTTGGTTCGTAAATACTCTGGTGTAGTATAGGTAGAATTACCAACCACGTAGTTGGCCTTAGCGCCTAAAGAAACAAATATATCATCCGTAAAGTCATACACATATAAGGACTCGATGTATGAAGTCGAAAAGCTATTTGAATCATCCCCAAGGCTTGTATTATTGTCTTTTGCATAGGTTTGTTCGTACTCGCTGTGAAGGATTCCTGTTAAACTTAGCTCATAAGCTTGAGCAGAAATTATAAAGAGGAAGAACAAAGATATGAGAGGTCTTATCATTTACGCTTCCAAGGACTATATTTTCGAGCACCTAAGGGTATATCTGGTTTATTCTCATTATCAACAAGAGGCGTATCCTCTAAAACTGTCCCAACATCATCTTCCATGCCGACATCTATGTCAATATCTATACCTACTTCAATCTCAATCTCAACTTCTGTGTCTGGATGATCAGGCTCAGCGAAGTGTCTAAGGTCTTCTAAATCTTCTACCTCAACATTTATCAAGTTAAGATTACGCAAATCTGTAAGGGTTCGATTTTTTTCTCTTTCTATCTTATTAAGAAACTCTTGGTCTGAATCTTCACTCATTTCAGATCTATCATCAAAATCTTTTTCTATGTCCATATCCAGACCGTCTTCAAGGTCTTGGCGCATATTGTATTGAAATAAACTTTTTTTAGAAACTTTTTTTAATTTATGATGTTTTTGTCTTTGTGAGACCTTATGTTGAAACTTACGCACAGAGTGTACTTTTTTAAAGGCCGAAAGCACTACTTTTCTTTGTTCAAAGCGTAGTTCTTTCATCGTAAAGCTCGTAGCAAACACATTAATATTCAATAAAATAAGTAATAATATAAGTATCTTTTTCATACTAAGATTATAGCTTAAATAAATGTACTAAAAATGTACTCAAGATAGATTCTCAACACTAAAGTAAAAACGTGTTCCTTTGTTTACTTCCGATTCAACCTTTATTTCAAGCTTATGCATTTTAGCAATTTGAGCCACAATATATAGGCCTATACCAATACCTTGGATATTTTCAGCTTCTCGGTAATACTTTTGAAAGACTTCTTTAGGTCGTTTAATACCAATTCCAAAATCTTCTACCAAGAGTATTTTACCTTTAAGTTGGATATTTACCTTAGAGTTTGATCTTGAATATTTCATAGCATTTGAGACGATATTATCTACTAAACGCATAAGAGCTGCGCAGTCCGCATTTATAAAACATATTTCGCTTTGTAGAGATAAAGTTATATTACTTCGTATGGCCTTATAAAAGTGCAAACGTTTTTGTAGTTCATCTGCTAAGTCGAACCGACTTATGCTTAAGGCATAAGAGTCAAGTTTAAGAGAAAAAAGAAGCATCTCTTCTAAGGCTTCTATCTGATCCACTCCTTGAATAATTCGTTCACTTTTTTCTTGTAATTTTGGGTCTTGGATTCGCTTAGACATGGACTGTGCATTTATTTTTATTACACTTAAAGGGGTGTTGATATCATGAATAATACCATTTATAAACCCATCCATCCTCTCTACTGAATCACGCATAGGCTTCAAAGAAAGTCGTGCTAAAAAATATCCTAAGGGAAGAGTAATCACTAAGGTAAGTAGCAAGGCAATAAATATTTCTTCATATATGGTCTTTATTTTTTGACGTATATCTATGGCTTGCATCTGACATTCATGTGTGTCTTTTAACATCTCATGAAGTCGCACACATTCTAGATATGTAATCTTATGGCTTGTCTTTTTTTCTTGAAAGTAACGTTTGGATTCTTTATAGTAGTACAAAGAGGCCAAGGCAGAAAAAAGTAATAAAAAAACAATGGTGTAAATGAAAAAAAATCTATAGAAGCTACTTTTTTCATAAGAGAACAATTTTATATCCTACATTTTTTATATTTTCTATTTGTGCACAACCCTCTAGGTGTCGTTTCAAGTTTTTGATATAGGTTCGTAAGGTAGCTATACTAATAGGATTGTCAGGATAAAGGTCATTGATTATATCGTCTGCACTTCTAAATACATTTTTATAACTAAGTAAATACACTAAAACATCAAACTCTTTAGCCGCTAAGGTTCTAGAAATATTATTACATACAATTAAGGTATTGTGTCTGTCAATAGAAAAACACTGCGATAATTGTTCTTCACTTAACCTAGGCATTTTAGCTTCTATGCGAATTAAAAGTTCATTTAAATCAAAAGGTTTACTTATATAATCATCAGCGCCAGAGCTAAAACCTTTTCGAAGGTCTTCTATTTTATTTTTAGAGGTTAAAAAAATTGCTGCGGTAGTATCGCCATTTTCACGAAGGGATTGTAGAAGTTCGTACCCATTTATTTCAGGGACGTTGACATCAAATAAATATAAATCAAAATCTTCATCATAACATGCTTCAGCAGCCTTAGCCCCATCATTGACCCATGAGACTTCGTAAGACTGGAATTCTAACTCTTCAATGATACTCTGGGCTAAAAGAGTATCATCTTCAAGAAATAAGATTTTTGGTTTATTCATCTAACAATTATAGCGAACTTAAAGTGATACGCTTGTATTTGTGTCCGTTCTAGTTGTGTCTGTTGTATTTGTATCTTCTGAAGAATCTGTATCCGTGTCATCAGAAGTCGTTGTAGCATTATCATCTTCATCTTCTATCTGATGAGTACTTGAATTATCATCTTCACCTTCTATCTGATGATTGCTTGAATTATCATCTTCATCTTCTATCTGATGATTGCTTGTACTGTTGTCATCATGTGATTCATCATCTCTTTCTTCTAAGTGTATAACATAATCTTCTTGAAGAGCTAGTGCTTCAATGTCGGTTAAGGTTACTCTTTCTAATTCAATTTCAATTAAATCTCTTTCATGCTCAGCTGCCATTTCATTTTCTCTTTGGCGATAAGCTTCTTCTGTATCGATGTCTATTACATTTTCTAAGATATCTTGTTTCTTCTCTTCTGTTTCACTCAAAATATCTTGAATAAGTTCTTCTACTTCTTTTAAGGCTTCAACTCGTGCTGCACCTTCTAAACTTAAAGCATCTAGTCTTACTTGTTCTGCAACAGCCAGAGCCTCTGTTTTGATGATTTCAAGAGCATCTAGAGCTTCTTGTCTAAGAGTGTCTGTAAGAGCAATTGTGTCTTCTTGATATTCACTCAAGCGTTCTTGAAATTGACTTAATAACATTTCAAGTTCTGCTCTGCTGAGTGTAGAAACATCACTGATATTATTTTCTTCAGCATATTTATAAATCTCATCCGACAAGGCTTCAATTCCATCATCAAGAGAAGGTGTCATAGAATTTATATCTTCTAATGCAAGTTCAAAGGCATCTTCTAATAAGTCTTTTAATTCATCATTACTAGCTAAGGTAGTTGCAATAGTTAAAATATTACTTGAGCTGTCTCTACTAGTTAACGCAATAGTGTTTTCAACATCACCTGGAGTGATATCACCACTTCTATCCACATCAATAACACCACCTCGTGCCGTGATAGGATATACAGGTTGCGCTGCAAACTCATACTTACCATCATTAAGCTCTTTAGCTTCAACACCATTAGCATCTTTTACAGTTGCGCCTAAGATAGGTCCACGTTCTACGGTTACAATAGAACTTTGACTTGGTACGGCTGTTGTACTATCATCTGATGAAGAACATCCGCTTAATAGGGCACTCGCCACTAAGGCCATTGATATTACCGGTCTTGTTAGTTTTCTCATAATATATCCTTGCGTTGTTTGATTTTAAAAGTATAACCGTTGTGAATGTAGTATAAATGTAGTGGGAGCAGGATTAAAAGCCAAAGGCTCTTAATCTATAGACTCAGGGTCTGTTATAAATCCTGTAATAGCAGATGCTGCTGCAACGGCTGAGTTTGCAAGATAGATATTTGAGCTTCTTGCCCCCATACGTCCTACAAAATTACGGTTTGTTGTAGCAATGGCTACTTCACCATCTCCTAAGATTCCCATATATCCACCAAGACAAGCTCCACACGTTGGGTTAGAAACAACCCCACCTGCATCAATTAAGATATCTATATATCCTGCTTTTTCAGCTTGTTTGAAAATCTTTTGCGTGGCTGGAGTAACGATGAGACGGGTACGTCTTGCTACCCTCTTACCTTTTAAGATTTCAGAAGCCATTTTTAAATCTGAAAGTCTACCATTAGTACATGAACCTATAAATACCTGATCAACAGCAATTTTATCGGCTACCGCGGTACTTAATGGTTTTCCATTTGAAGGAAGTGACGGATAAGCAATAACGGGTTCAAGATTAGCAACATCAATTTCAAGTATTTGTACATACTTAGCATCATCATCTGAGTAATGAAGTTTAGCTTCACGTACAAAATTTTTGTCAGACATGAACTCTTTTGTTATGTCATCAACCGCAATAATTCCATTTTTTGCGCCTGCTTCAATCGCCATATTACATAAAGAAAAACGACCATCCATATCTAAGCTTTCAATGGTATCCCCACAAAATTCTAAGGCTTGATATAAGGCACCATCCACACCAATACGGCGGATAACTTCAAGAATTAAATCTTTTCCATAAACATTTTTTCTCATCTTACCTGTAAAAACAACCTTAATAGACTCTGGCACTTTAAACCAGTTTCCACCCGTAATCATTGCAAAAGCAAGGTCAGTTGAACCCATACCTGTTGAAAAGGCACCAAGCGCGCCGTGTGTACATGTATGTGAATCAGCACCTATAATAACATCACCTGGACCAACAAGACCTTTTTCAGGAAGAAGGGCATGTTCAATCCCCATATCTTTTTCATCAAAATAGTTTTTTAAATCATGTTTATAAGCAAACTCTCTAGAGATTTTTGCCTGATTAGCCGAAGCAATATCTTTTGCAGGGATAAAGTGGTCTAATACAAGAGCAAATCCATCTGGGTTCGCAAGTTCTTTTGCACCAGACTCTTCAAATGCCTTAATTGAAATTGGAGTAGTAATATCGTTTCCAATAATCATATCTATATTACAGCGAATAATCTCACCCGCAAAAACTTCTCTACCTATGTGCTCAGAAAATATTTTTTCAGTTATGGTTTGTCCCATAGTTTACCTACTTTATGGCCAAGTTTGTATGGCCTAATTTAATTGAAATTATATCGCAAACTTCTTTACAAAATGTTTACACGTATGGATTAAGACCTTAAAACTAGTCTTGTAAAAGAGGAAGTTTAGCCAGTAATCCTTCTATATAATCATTTTGCTCCAAAGAGGTTTTCCACTGTTTATTTAAGGCCTCTATTCCAAAATGCGCACCTAAGACCATGCCTATTGCAATAGAGCGTGAAGCATTATCCCCACCTACCATAGCATTGGCTTGAAGAGCTTTATTGAGACCATCTTCTTCATTTGCGTATTTTAAGATAAAGTAAATACTTCCAGGAAGAGTGCCTTCTGTCGGACTTGCCTTGCCTACACGTATGGGCTCCGAGCGTCCTATATCCCAAAGTCTTGCCATAGAAGTGATCGATAAATCATCTACAAAGGGCTCTTTTGAAAGCTCCGTTAAGGGGTCCGTTGCTTCTTTATGTTTGGCAATAGCTTGAGCTGTTTTTGTTTCAAAAAACCCACCCATCTTAATCGCTACTTCTTCAATAGCGTCTTGAGGAGTTTGCCCATTAATTACCTTATGCGTTATTCGTGCAAAAAATTCACCTCCACCAAGGGCTGAGGACTCTTTATGCGTGAACATTGCCTGTCTTGCTACTTTTGCAAGGATATCTTCATCATCATAATACGCATGTGCCGCAACATGACGAAGGGCCATTGCATTAGAAGGTCCTCCCAGATGTTTAGTATCTACTCCCACACGAATTTGCTCATACGTTTCTTTAGTCATCGTACAAATCCATGAACCCCAACCATTTTCTAAACGTTTTTTCCAATGAGGAATAAGTTCATCTACAGAAAATTCTTTTGCAGGTGTTCCCATTTGAGCTAAATGCTCTAAAATAAGGATATTATAATCCCCATAATCTGTGGTACCCCCGGCTTTTTTACCTGGGTGATAATTTCTCTCTCCCCAGCCAATACCATGAGTTTGTCCACCCATTTTTTCTCCCGGGCTCATAAACTTAGATATCGGTGCATTTCCATATGCCTGCCATATTTTTTGAGCGTCATATTCATAATGTGAACCTAAACACAAGGCATCTCCAACAATAGCTCCAAAAAAACTTCCTCGAATTGCATCTTTTTTATTCATAATTTTTCCATAATTTTTTTAGGCATTTTAACTTAGTATAGTTAGGTATTCTAAGGGAAAATATATTAATTTTTTTTCTTCAGCTTTATTCTTCTTGTGCACAAACCACTTTATTTCGACCCGTACCTTTTGCCTTATAAAGAGCGTCATCAGCTTTTTTTATAAGGTCTGTAATTGTGTATTCTTCTTCTATCTCAACCACACCAAAAGAAGACGTAATATGTCTTCCTTCAATAACAATATTATATTCTATACTTTCTCTAATACGCTCAGCAATATGCATGGCAGAAATTCGATTCGTTTGAGGAAGTAAAATAACAAATTCTTCGCCTCCATAACGCGCCGATGTGTCCACCTCACGAATACATTCTAAAGTGATACCTGCTATATTTTGTAAAACCTCATCGCCTTTTTGGTGCCCATAATTATCATTAACATACTTAAACTTGTCAATATCCATAATAATCAAAGAAAAAACCTCTTTTTGTCTTTTATAGCGTGCATATAAATACTCTAACTGAGTCATTAAAGCAGCTCGGTTCTTTAACCCTGTTAAAGAGTCTGTTGAAGCTTCTGCCTCTTTCTCTTTATATAAACGTTCTAAATTTATATTAGCATCTTGTAAGGCCTTACTTTGTTTCATAATAACTTTTTGATATCGTCTATTCATCTGCACATAAATAATAACAAAGAAACTAATGAGGACTTGTGTACTTACTAATTTAAACACTTCCATATAAGTAAAATTCACCTCACCAATACCTAGCATCGTGATATAAAGAAAAGAACCTCCAAAAAGCATACTAAAAAGCAGAACCTCTTTCACTGGACGCAAAATCCCCGTAATAATTGGTAAAAATATAAATAAAACGGTACTTTCTATAGGACTTTCATTATATAAAAGGTTCCAAGACACAGGCAAGGCCATGGCTAAAATAAAAGTACGTGCTGAAAAGTTATATCTAAGAGTATTGTTGAGAGTAAAATATAAAAGTGCTGAACTGACACAGGCAAAAGAAAGCTCCAAAAAAGCCAAGGTAGAAGAATAAAAAAGCCAATCAAAACCTGCCATTATAAAGGCAAGTACAATCACCCCTTTTAACATTAAACGAAAAACTGTTTTTTCAATTTCCCATTTTTCAAACCAAGTCATAATTGTTTTCATACCTCTATAATAGCATGATATTTTAAAGACGTATTGCTTTTCTTTATTTTTTTAGCAAAGCTAATGTATAATTTATTCATAATATTAAAGAAAGACACCTATGAACCTAACACACCTAGATGAGAACAACCGACCAAAAATGGTAGATGTATCTGCCAAAGAACATACCACACGTGTTGCAGTGGCTAGTGGAATTATCTCTATGAGCCAAGATGCTTTTGACGCGATTATGGAAAACAAGACAAAAAAAAGGTCCTGTTATCCAAACCGCTGTTATTGCCGCGATCATGGGCGTGAAAAAGACATCTGATCTTATTCCTATGTGCCATCCTCTTAATCTTTCAGGGATTAACTGTGATATCGATGAATTACCCGAGCTTCCTGGTTTTAAACTTTTTGTTACCGCAAAGCTTACAGGGCAGACAGGCGTTGAGATGGAAGCATTAACAGGTACGAGCATTGGTCTTTTAACCATATACGATATGGTTAAGGCAATAGATAAAGGTATGATTATCTCAAATGTTCAACTAGAATCAAAAGAAGGAGGCAAGAGTGGAGAATATAAGCGACATTGAGCAAAAAGTACTTATTGAGTACCCTTGTTCTTGGCAATACAAGATTATAACCATGCACGAAGACCATACGAAAGAAGCTGTATTAGATGTGATTAACGAGCGTCTTCATACTTTAACACATTCTCATAACTCCAAGGGTGGAAAGTATATCAGCATGAATTTAGACGTTTTAGTGCACAATGAAGACGATAGAAACTTTATTTATGAAGCCTTAAAGGCCCACCACAAAACTAAGATGATTTTATAAGTAAAAACCTTTGTGCACGGCCATTAAAAGGTTACTTAAGTTTTATAACGACACCAAATAAATTTAATATAGGACAAACTATGAGTACTGAACAACTAGATCGTGATTTATTAGATAAATGCGTAAGCCTAGAAGGTCTTGATGAAGCTAAGCAAAAAAAAGAAATAGCCTCTGTGCTAAACCATCTTGAAAAAGAATGGGAAACAGATATCTCTACTATAGACAGCGCTCAATTAGCTTCCCTTACCTCTTGTGTTGTAGGCCAATCAACTAAAGGTTTAACAACGGAACTTGAAGAGCTCCTCTTGCAAAAAGAACGTATTGAACGTCAACTTGATAAAAAAACACATGAGCTTCAGGCCAAAAAACAAGAATTATTTGATGTTCTTGAGGATTTGTTTGTTAAAAAAGGTGCTTCTAAAGACGTCATTTCAAAGCTGCATTCTCTTGAATTACAATCTATGGACTTACTAACGCTTCTTGAAGAGATGGTGGAGTCTGCTATTATTACTACCCTTGAAAAAGGCACAAATATAGAAGAAACTCTTGAAGAATTAGCTAAAGAAATAACCTTACATACCCTAGATGAAGGAATCTTATCTGCTGTTCGTATACGTCATATTATTTCAAGTATTTTAAGTATTGCTATAGATGTTGCTGAAGCAACTCCAAACTCTGCAAATGTTATCTTAGAAGGAACTATAAAGGGGATGAGACGTGGTCTTGTTCGCGCTATTGATCGTTTTAATCAAAAGTTCTTATTTACTCCAGATGAGGCAAAGATTTTACTTATAGATGACCCTCAATCTTTATATAATGAGCTTCACCATATTGATACACTTTTCATCCAAACCATAGAAAATGTATCTCTTCAAAGCTCTCCTGAAATCAAAGCTCAACTTGAAAATATTCTTGCAGATATCCGTTATGATATGGAAGAGTTAACCCTTATTTCAAAAGAAGCCTTAGAAATATTAGGAGACAAGCTTTCTATTTTTGCTAAACAAACCTTTGAAAAAAGTTCCACTATGCTTCGATCAAAAAAAGCACAAGATGCTAAAAAGCTTGGGGTTCATGCCTGGGGTGTAGCAAGGAATGTTCTAGATGGTGCCATAAAAGGTGCTAAAGATGCTATTGATAAAAACAAGTAAATACTTAAAGTTACTTTATATAAAACAATGCCCTTATAAGCTAAGCCTTATTCAAAGAAGCACAAGTTACACTAAATAAAAAAAGTATTCCTATGATTTTATTAAAAAAACTTTTTTGGATGTGTTTATTAGCTTCGTCTCTGAATGCTTTTAATACACAAAGTATTCCTATTCATGGTTTTATGGATATGGGTTCGGCCTACACCGATGAAGATGGTAAAGTAAATTTTACGACAGGCTCTCTTGACTTGTATCTCACTAAAGATATAAGCGAACGCATGAATGTATTAATTGAGCTTCTTTTTGAAACCGATGGAAGTGCTTTTATTACCGACTTAGAACGACTACAAATCTCGTATGCCTATAATGAATATATAACGGCTACCTTTGGTAAGTTTCACACCCCTTATGGATATTGGAATACAGCTTTTCATCATGGCGCGCAAATACAAACATCTATCTTAAGACCAAAGTTCATTGCCTTTGAAGATGAAGGTGGTGTTTTACCTTCGCATGGAGTGGGTATGGCCTTTAATGGTTATTTAGAAGACATCTCTTATACTTTTTATATTACGGGGGGTTCTAGTATATCTCTTAATGAAGATAATAACAGTTCTTCTTCTACAGGAGGGAACCTAAGTACTAACAATGGTCAAGGACAAGATGGCACCAAGCTTTATGGGCTTAATCTAGCCTATGAGTTTGAGGAATTAACCCTTGGTCTGCATAGCTTTTATCAAGATGTTTCTATCTTTTTAGGCAGAGAAACTTCTGTTTTCATGTATGGGGGATACTTGCTTTATGAAACAGACTCCATAGAGTTAATCGCGGAAACCTATTTTTATGATAATAAAAATATTAAAGGCGGTATCCTTGATAAACGCTTATACTCCAATACCACCTTTGCTCAAATAGCGTACAATATAAATGATTACACCCCGTATCTAAGACTAGAAACCGCATCGTATAACGATGCTGATTTATATTTTCATTCTCAACTAGATACGGCGGGAGGGTCTTATGATAGACTTGCCCTAGGTCTTCGTTATGAACTTAATGACGATGCTAGTTTAAAAGTTGCTTACCTTCATACAAATGAAAGTATTAGCAAAGATCATTCTAGTGTTTTAACACAATTAGCCATACGGTTTTAAGGGATGACAATGAGATTGTTTTTATTATTATTTCTTTTATCCAACTGTATGTTTGCTAAGGATGTGTATGTTATTAGCCACGAAAACATTTCTACCTCTAAAAATGAAATAGAAAAATTTTTCTTAGCTAAGATTGATTTTATTGATGGAAAGAAATACTCCCGTATCAGCAATGAAGCGTCCTTAAATTCTTTAGCAAAAGTGGCTTATTCATTAAGTGCAAAAAAACTCTCTAAAAAATGGATCAAACAAAACTTTAGAAAAGGAACCCCCTTCCCTGTAAGTCTAAAATCTGATAAAGAGACCCTTGAATGGATTAAAACTCATCCAAAATCAATTGGTTTTATTTCCACCTTGCAAAATGAAGTTCCTATTATTTACACCTTCAAAGATTAAAAATGAAGAGCTTACAATTTAGATTTATCCTTATAAGTTTGGCTCTTCTTTTAAGTATAGCCACCTTAGCATGGAAACAATACGACTTATCAAAAAATCTTCAATCCTTACATGAGTCGCAACTAGTTCTTAAAGAACTTAACATACAATTTTTGAAAATGAAAACTGCTGAAGTGACTTTTTTTATGCATCATGATACTACTCTTGTTAAAGAGGTAGAAGGATATGCTAATACTATGGATATTTATCTTAGCATAGTAGATGACTACCTCGATGAGTTTACTTATACTACAGAGCTTGAAGACGCCATAGAAGAGTATTCCATGTACTTTCATGAGCTAAGTCAAACTTCGAGTATGACCTCAAAACAACATAATGCACTTGATAAAAAATCTGATTTTATAGAAACTTTTATTTTACATGAACAAGAAAGGCTCACCCCTTTAATTACTACCAAAATAGACAATATTCATACCTTTTCAAATCTTGCTTATCTTCTCTTTTCTATTTTGATAATCTTTTTACTGTTTATGATAATACGACCCATACAACGAGTGATTACTCTCTTTACTGATTTTTTCACTCAGTATAAAAATTCATCCATGCGTTTAGACGAAAAACTATTGTACTTTACTGAGGTAAAAAGAGTAGCTCAAAGTTTAAATCAGATGCTTGAAAAACAAGAAAAAATAGAAGGGGAACTGTCTTTCGCAAGAGATGAAGCCCTACAGCTGCAAAAGGCTAGAGATGAATTCCTAAGCAATATGAGTCATGAATTACGAACGCCTTTAAATGCCATTGGCGGATTTTCAAATATCTTACTTAAAAAACTTCCTGAAGAAAAAAAGATTATTTCGCCTATTATAGAAAGTTCTCAACATTTACTTAGTTTAGTAAATGACATCTTAGACCTTTCTAAAATACAAAGTGGAAAGTTTTCTATCGTGGAAGAAAGTTTTGAACTCATCGCCGAACTCAGTCAAATAGAAAAAACTTTTCAATCTCAAATGTGCAATAAAGGCATAGACTTTACTCTCACAAGCAATCTAGATGATGCCCTTTATCTTATAGGAGACTGGTTTAGAATCTTACAAATTCTGAATAATTTTCTTTCTAACGCCCTTAAGTTCACTCCTGAAAAAGGGAAAATACGATTAAATATTATATATGAAAACGAAATCTTACTCTTAGAAGTACATGATAATGGTATTGGAATAAGTGAAGAAGCCCAATCTCGAATTTTAGAGCCTTTTGAGCAGTCAGATTTATCTACTACAAGACAGTATGGAGGAACGGGACTAGGTCTTAGTATAGCCGTTTCTATTTGTAAGTTAATGGAAGGTGAATTTTTTATACAAAGTGAATCCCTTAGGGGCAGTGTCTTTTCTGTTAAGATTCCTCTGAAACAAGATACTGAGGCAAAAGTCAACTCCCATTTAGAGGAGAAAATAGACCTTGAGCTAAAGTTTGATGCCTTTGTCTTAATTGCTGAAGACAATAAAACAAATCAACTCCTTATCAGTATGTTGCTTGATGATGTAGGCATTAGATATGAGATAGCTAATGATGGTAAAGAAGCGACGGACATGTTTGCAGAAGGAAAGTACGACCTTATCTTAATGGATGAGAATATGCCCAATATGAATGGGGTTGACGCCATGCTTCATCTTCATAAAAACTATACAGATGTTCCTCCCATCATTGCCGTAACCGCCAATGCTATGATAGGTGATCAAAAACGTTTACTTGAAGAAGGTATGGACAACTTTATCTCAAAACCTATAGCTAATGAAAAGCTTTTAGAAGTGCTTTCTTTGTATTTAAAAGTAAAATAAGCTACTTCAGGTGAAATGTTAATAACGTTTTTTATCACGTTGAGACCTTGATGGTCTTCTATCTGTTCTTTGCTCACTACTTAAATGTCGTCTTTGCCTAAAACAGGCATTACAAATCGCGTGTTTACTATCTAGGCTTATGGGTTTGGTACATATCTTACACTTAGGAACAAATTGAGCATGTTTAAGTGTTTTTTCTATGTACTTGTTTAGTTTTTTCCGTGCATCTCTTGCTTTTTCTGGTTCAAAAAATATTTCTGGAAAGCGATAATTTAACCAAAGGTATAAAGACACTTCTTTAACTAAATCTTCTATATGAAGAAGTGTTTCCATAGACTCTGCATACTCACCATGTATCTTAGATTCTTCATAAGGTACAGGTTTATCTACTTCCATATGCGCAATATAAGAAGAAAACATCTGCACAAGATATGGAGACTGCGTTGATAAAGGGGCACAAGCCATGTGGTACTTTGAACTTAAGTCTAAGTTGTATTTATCCGTATACTGAGCCACTTCTATTAAACTTTCAAGGTTTGCCACTCTAAAAGGACCATCAAAGGTCATATGCTCAATAAAAAAGTGCAATATTTCTTCTAAATTTTGTGTTTCTAAAATCTTTCCAACCAAAAGAATATGCTCTAAATTTGCCATCACATTTAAAGGTAAAGAAATCGACTTTAAAGGTTCATGAAACTGCTCGTGTACTGTTTTTAAGATAGAAGGGTTAAGCGCGCCCACATAACCTTCCTCTTCCATCCCATATCTACCAGCTCGTCCAGCTATTTGTATCACTTCTCCTGGTTTTAATGTTCTTCTACGAATTCCATCAAACTTATTGTCTTTAGAAAAGAGTATGGTTTTAATAGGAAGATTTAATCCCATAGAAATAGCGTCTGTTGCTACTAAAACCTCGGTTTCTCCATCTCTAAAACGTCGGGCTTCTTCCCTTCTTACCTCAGGTGAAAGGTTTCCGTACACAACAGAAACCTTATAGTTTCGGCTAAGTTGTTGTTTAAGTTGTAAAACATCCTTTCTTGAAAAGGCAATAACCGCAGTTTGTGGTTCTATCGCATTAAGAGGTGTAGCGTGGCTCATCATACTTAAAGGATTTTTTCTTTCAAAATAAATCACTTCAAGTTCTTCTCCTAACCAATCGGCTAGAGCTTGTATCGCTTCAAGTGCGTCAAGAGAACCCGTCATATAGACTTCTTTAGCCGGCGCACCAATAATGGCATTTGCCCAGGCCCAACCACGGTCACGATCCGAAAGCATCTGCACCTCATCAATGACACACACATCTACATCTATGTTAAAGTTAAGCATTTCAATAGTTGAGCTTATATGTGTAGCAAATTCATCCACTATTTGCTCTTCTCCTGTTATTAAAGACGCCGCTGTCCCATCTGCTTTGAGGTTTTCATATCCTTCAAGCGCAAGCAATCGCAAAGGCGCTAAATAATACCCGGTATCTGCCTTTTCAAGCTTCTTCATAGCCGCGTAGGTTTTTCCACTGTTCGTTGGTCCTACATGAAAGATAAGCTTTCGTCGTAATTCCCTTGCTGTTGGAAAAAGATTTTTAAAATCCCTAATCGTTCGCGCGAGTAAGGCCTCTCTTTGTTTTTTAAGCTTTAATTTTTCTATGCTCTTATTAAAATTAAATAAAATACGCCTGCTTTGTTTAGGAGATATGTGAAGATCAGGTACCGTGCCTTCAAGGGCTTGCATCACAAAAGAAACAATCTCTTTTCTATCAAAGTCTAAGATAGATGCGGATTGCTCACAAAAATTGATGAGACTTTCAAGATCTTCTTTAAAACTGGATTCAAGCATCTCATTATGCAAAGAAAAATCATCGTCAAAGTCTATCTCTTTACCTTCCCATAGCCTAGGAATAAAGTCTTTTAAAGGAATTTCTGAAAGAGCTTCATAACTGAGGGTATGTCCTTCATAAGAAAATTTTGCTTCTTTATGCATGATAAGATTATAATCCATCAACTGCAAAGATTCTGCCTTAAAATGTCTTGCAAAAACAGCTCTTAAAATTTTCTCACTTACAGGAGTATGCTCAAAAATATTTTCTGGAGGCATGGTTCGTAGGGATTGAAGTACCTCTGTGTCAAGTAAATACTTATGCGGATGACCCAAGGACTCCATAAATAGATCTGCCTCATCTTGTTTTTTCTTAATGAATTTGTTTTTTTCTTGGTTTAAGTCGGGACGTAAGTCATCAATATCGGATTCTTCTAACATCGTATAAGAAAGAGAATCTGTTTTTATTTGAAGTATCTTCGTAAAACTTTCACCTGCGTAAGAAAAATGAATGGGGGTATAAAATTCCAAGGCATTATCTTGGGTAAAACTTATTTCTAAACTTCTTTCAAGAACTTTGAGTTTTTTAGCCAAACGTATCTGGTATAAAACCTTTTGCATCTTAGGAAGAGATATTCTTTTTGTTCTTTCATTTTCAAAATGTTTATGTAAATCATTAGCTTCTTCATCGCTTAAGCTCATCTGGTCTAAAAAGCTATTAATCTTTTCAGTCTTATCAGAGGCTGCTTTTCTTTCTCCACTTCCAGAAAAAATCTGACCTAGGTCTTGAAAATACGCTACTATTTCTTCTCTATACTCTATCTCAGCCTCAGACCAAAGCCGTCTAAAACCACGTACAAAATGTTCATGCGTAGGAGAGATATCTCGCATACCAAGTCTGTGCCCAAGTTCAATAAGGTTTTCAAAGGGTACACGAACGATTCCCTCATCAAAGCCATCTCCATCGAAATAGTTTCGTATTATCTGATTATATTTGCTAAGTTTCTTTTTCTTTTTTGCCATAAAGAAGTTTATCTAAATTTTGATTTAGAGAAGCCCTAAAGCAAAAAAAAGATACCCTTCGCTTATGAATAAAGACTATCCAAATGAATGGACGCAAGAAGAGTTCCTAAGAAATAAGATTACCTTAGAAAAAGAGGGGATTAAAGTCCTTCTTATAGACACTATCTTAAATCCTATCAAACACACAGATACAATGGTTTACAACCCCGTCTTATTAAAAGAAATGCCGAAAGGTTCTGTTTTAGTGTTTTACTGTGATAGCGGAAAAGCTACTATGGACAGATTACAAGAATATAAAAAAAAGTTTCCTCTTCATCATTGTCTATCCTTAAAAGGCGGTAGAGGAAATTGGCGTAAATATTTTCAATTATTAGACGAGGAAAATAAAGATGACTGAGTATGAAGAACTCATAAATGAGTATATTGTTTGTATTAATGAAACACGATATTTTGATGCACATGAGACTTTAGAGAAGATTTGGTTCCCAAGACGCTTTGAAAAGAGTCCAGAAATGAATCTTATAAAAGGATTTATAAATGCAGCAGTATCATTTGAAGTTATAAAACGAGGTCGACCTGAATCTGCTGAAAAAGTTTGGAAAACTTATGAAAAATACATAATTTTACTTGGAAGCTTTGAAAGCCCATATAATGGGAAATATAAAGAATTAGACCAGTTTATACGTGCCAAAAGAGCCGAACTAAGTTCAAAACAATAGGCCAAATTCAGTTTTAAATAGTTACTATAAGTGAACTTATTTCAAGGACCTTATATGACGATCTTTTCAATGTTTGGTTTTACTGCGTTAGTCTTGTTAGTCACCATTTCTTTTTTTTATCTAATCTGGGTAACGAAGCGACAAAAGCTCGAGAAAGAGTCTTATGAGCTCCATCAGGTGATGCAAAAGCATTACCATCAACTTTCCCATATACTAGGTGAGATAGAGCCCTTAATGGCCCATGACAAAGCCTTTTACGAAGAGTTGAGAGTATATGTTCATGAACATCATACTAGCTTTCCTATCTTAGGCGAAGTAGATGGATTAGAGGCAAAAGAATTTTATAATTTCTTATTGCATATAGAAACCGATGCGAAGGATCATTTACATACTTTTTCTTCACCTATAACACAACAGTTAGACCAAATGAAACTCTCTTTAATGCGCGCGCGAGAATCTTTTTCTTATGCTGATAATGACTACAAGTTTGCTGCCTCAAGTTTTCCTATAAATGTTATGGCAAAAATGCTCGAACACGACACTTTTTCTAAAAAAGTTCTCTCTTAGCTTAAATAAATATATTAGCCATAAAATGGGTCATTTGGCCCAAATATTTAGTTTTTTTCTACTTAGATAAGACAAAGGTCTTTTCATTAGAGCATTTCCTTTCAAACCCATTTAATCATAAAATGCTAAAATCCCGATAATTTAAACCTTAGTCGTAATGACTATACTAGGAAACTACACATGAGTAAAGAATTTATCTATAATGAAATGATGGCACATATCCCTGTGTGTTCACATAAGTCACCTAAGAATGTATTATTAATTTCTAATGCACCTGAAGGTATTCAAACAGAACTAGCACGTCATGCTGGTATTAATGTAACAACGGGCACTCTTGACGCCATTGCTAAGGGTGAAGACAGTACTTACGATATCGTATTAATTGATTCAGACGCAAGTATCTCTCGCGCAACCTATGCACACTTAAACCGTATTGTAAAAGAAGATGGACTTATTTCTTCATTAAACAAGACCTTAGATGATGAAAGTGCTAGTAAAGAGCAATTGTCTGCTATTGGTGAGTATTTCAAGGTTGTTATGCCCTACAAGGCTGAAGACAATACAATGATTCTTGCATCAAAATCGTATCATCCAACTGCAGACGTTATCTTACATAGAACAGATCTTATAGATGGCCTTTCGTATTACAACTGTGATATTCATATTTCTGCTTTTGCTATGCCTAATTACATTCGTAAAACATATAGAGGCATCATTAAAAACTAATGAGTCAAAAGCTTTATAAATACGCCATAGCCCTAACGGGTGGTATAGCCACAGGAAAAAGCACCGTTGCTTCTTTAATGAAGTTACACGGTATCGCTGTTATTGATGCGGACGCTATTACTCATGAACTTTTAGATGTGCATCACAAGAGCATAGCTGAAATGTTTGGAGATCAGTTTGTTCGTAAAAATAGAGTATTAAGAGAAAACCTTGGTAAGATTATTTTTACAAATGAAGAAAAGAAAAAGCAACTTGAGGCTTTTATTCATCCTTTGATTCGTGATGAAATAGAAATACGTTCTGCTAAAGCCGACGCTAAAGAGTTTCCTTATCTTATAGATATCCCTCTGTTTTTTGAAAATGGTGCTTATGACATTAAAGATTCCGTTGTTATTTATACACCTCCCTCTGTTCAGCTAGAACGGTATATGAAACGAAATAAGCTTAATGAAGATGAGGCAATGATACGAATTAATTCTCAAATGAGCATTGATGAGAAAAAGTCAAAGGCCACTTGGGTTATTGATAATTCACTAAAGCTTAAACATTTACAAAACGAAGTTGAAGCCTTTGTCCATAGAATAAAAGTTGAGACAAACTATTATAATAGATTCGACTAGCTCATTTAAAAAACGAGCCAATTGTCTCTTCTTTGTATAAAACCACTATAATGCAAACACCTACTAAAAGGAAATCCTATGCAAGTTTCAAAATATACGGCTAATGGAAATGATTTTGTTATCTTTCATACCTTTATTAAAAAAGACTTCTCTAATCTGGCAAAAAAACTTTGTCATAGGCAAGAAGGCATAGGAGCCGATGGGCTCATCGTTATTGTTCCTCATGAAACACTCGACTTTGAGTGGTGCTTTTATAATGCCGATGGAAGTTCTGCGGAGATGTGTGGCAATGGAACCCGCGCTTGTGCGCATTACGCCTTTAACAATGACCTAGCCCCTGCACAAATGCGTTATTTGACCTTAGCGGGGGAGATAGCGTGTATTGTTGATGGATTTAGAGTGCAATCAGACCTTACCCCTCCACAAATACTCGATGAAAAAATTATTGAGAATGGAAAATCTTGGTGGTTAATTAATACAGGCGTTCCTCATCTTGTCACTTTTGATGCAGACACTTCAAATTTTGATCTAAAAGAAGCACAAGAACTTCGTTATAAGTATAACTGTAATGTTAATATAGCTTCAATAGAAGATGGCTATATAAAAGTCCGTACGTATGAACGTGGCGTTGAAGATGAAACCCTAGCCTGTGGAACCGGTATGGCCGCGTGTTTTTATAGGGCGTATCAAGAAAAACAGATAGGCGAACAGTCTATGGTAAAACCCACCTCAAATGATGAACTGTTCTTAGGTATTAAAAATGGTATAATAACATTTACAGGAGATGTTAGAGAAGTCTTTAGAACTACTATTTTATAGTTAGTTGTTCTCTTTAACACACTAAGTCGGGGGATTTATTGATTTTACGAAGCTTTATTTTTCTATTATTTTCTACGAACTCTTTATTTTCTATAGAAGGTGGTTTCCCTGATTCTTATTATAAGATAAGAGATTCAAAGATTAAAAAATCTGCCTTTATTAATACCATGCTTCCAAAAATTCATACCGCGCAAAAACAAATTCTTTCCGATAGAGCCTTTGTTCAAGGTTTTTTTAAAAAATATCTTTTTACCTATTCATTAAAAGCCCGTTATGATGTTAAACGTCTCATTAAGCTTTCAAAAAAGTACCGAATTAATCATATGTATAATGAAACAGAGTATCTTATAAAAATCGATACCATACCTATATCATTAGTCTTGGCACAATCTGCGGTTGAAAGTGCTTGGGGAGACAGCCGTTTTTCAAAAGAAGGAAATAATCTTTTTGGAGAATGGACGTGGGGAAATGTAGGACTTATTCCTGAGGGAAGAGATGAGAATGCCACCCATAGGCTTCGCATTTTCAAATCCCTAGATGCTTCTATATCAAGATATATGCTTAATCTAAACAGACACCGCTCCTATAAAGACTTTCGTGTCCTTCGTGCGCAGAAGCGAGCTCTTAAACAAAACTATACAGGACTTGAAGCCGCTACTAAAATGACCAACTATTCACAAATGAGACAAACGTATAATAGACTTCTTGTTAACGTTATCAACGGAAATGACTTTACGAAATATGAGCAAAAAGCTCAAAAAATGAAGATAAGAAGAGGGTTTATCCCTCAATTTAAGTGGTAAAGAAACCTTAAAAATAAAGAGTTTTTTCTAATGTTTTGCCTCATTAAGAATTGCATCTAATAAGGAAAACAACACCTTACTTGATGCTTCCATCCTCTTAAACCTTGCAATAAGTTCATCCCCATGTGGAACATGAGAATCAAGAATTCCATCTGAGATATAGGCTACATTTGCATTCGCATTTTCATGAACTTCTTTATGCGGTGTAGAAATTTGCTTAAATGAAGGAGCTGTTCCAAACCTTTGAGCTCCTTCTCCATCATACCATTTTCCAAGTCTACATCCATGATGATCAGATACATTAAGCAGTTCTCTTGCTGTGATAACGGTATTATAAGCATTTGACTTGTACACAATATGATCAATTTTCACTAAAATAATAAAGATAGAATTTTCCATATTATACGAATAATCAACAATCTTATTTGAATTTTCATTTAATTCTATCATGGTGGACTCAAAGTTCGTAATCTTTTGAGATGAACTTTCAACGACATCAGACATATGCTCAGAAGAAGACTGAATGTCGTTCATCTCTTGCTGTAAAGACCTAATTGAAACAGAAATTTCAGATGTTGCTTTATGGGTGCGTTCAGCAAGTTTTCTAACCTCATCTGCAACTACAGCAAAACCACGGCCATGTTCACCCGCTCTTGCCGCTTCTATAGCCGCATTTAAAGCAAGTAGATTAGTTTGATCTGCAATATCTGTAATGAGCTGAATTACGGAAGTAATATCACTTACCTGCGTAGCTAAAGCGGTGATAGCTTCATTATTGTTAGCGGTATGTTCCATCAATCTTTGAAGCTCATCTACAATAGTTTCTATATCATCTCTAGAGTTATTAGAAAGCTTTGCAGCGGTCTTAGTCGCCTCTGTCACCTCTTTTAAAGCGCTAATATTTGTATGTAAGTCTTCTTGAATCCCTGTCATGCCTTCAATTACACTACCACTTAAAATACTAAGATCACCATTAAGAGAATCTCTACGTTTCTTAGCTTCTTGCTCTTTCATAGTTTGAACAGACTGGCAAATGTTTTCAATCGCTACTTTAAATTCTCCATGCATTCCATCTTTAGAAATACATCTATCAAATTCGCCCTTAGTTGCATTCGTAAAGGTTACATTTATCTCTTCAATAAAATGGGCAATCTGATCAAGAAGTTGAGCTAAGGCGGTATTCATCACACCAAGTTCTGTGTGAGAAGCCTCTTGTGTCACAGGTATTTCAAAATTACCATTAGCAGACTTTTGCATCGCTAAAGTAAAGCTTTCTAAGGCTTTTGTAATCGTTGAGCGTACTGATATTGCAAAGATAATTATAATAATAGTAATAACTAAACCTGAAAATAAGAAAAATATCTTATAAAACCCAATTTCAGCATTCATCTCTTTTGAAGACTTTTCTAGCTCTTTTTCTTTTAAATCCACCACTTTTTTAAAGGCTTCTCTTGACTTAATCGCGTAAGGACTTAATGTATTCTTATAACGCTTGTAATTTTCTACAGCATTTTCTTTTATGCTTTGGGTGTCTAAACTTCCCATCATCGTATTTGAATTGCTCAAAAAAACAAGAGTACTTTCTTTTGCATCTTGAATAAGTCTTAAAGACGTTTTATCGTTGATAGTAGCTTCTAGTTTATCAAAGTTGTTACGAATCGATTCTGCTCGATCTCTTAATTTTTGCATATCTTTATTATAGTTTCCACCCAATAAAATATCTCTGGATGTACGTGAAACATAATTTAAATCGCGCTGAATTTCAAGAACTTGTATCGCTCCTGCAACGGAATGCTCTTGTAAGTCATTATATTCACTTCCTATACTTCTAAGCGCAAAAAATGCGAAAATAGCGGCCCCTACAACCGACACTGTGACAATGCCTATAAGATAATTTATACGCTGTTTTATACTAGAGTTTTTTAAAAGTTTATCAAACATGGAACTCTCCCTAATGAAATTATTAATTATTATAACACACTGGGCTACACTTTAATTTAAATTTTTGGTAGAATAGGTGAAACAATTAAGGAATTATAAGACTATGGCCAAAGAACATTCATTCGACATCTCAGCAAAAATAAGTATGCAAGACTTTAAAGATGCTATTAACCAAGCGATTAAAGAAACCGTAACACGTTACGATTTTAAAGGGATAACGGCAGAAATTGATTATAATGAAAAGGCAAAAACACTAACGATTACCTCTGCGAGTGATAATAAACTTGACGCCCTAGAAGATATTATCATTGGAAGACTTTTAAAACGAGATCTTAGCTCAAAAGTTTTTGATGAGGCTTCTGTCGTAGATGCAAGCGGTGGAGACAGACGAAAAGTATTTAAAATCGTTGATTATATAGATTCTAAAGAAGCTAAGAAAATAACTGCTGAAATTAAATCCCAAAAAATGAAAGTTAATGCTCAAATTGAAGGGGACTATATCCGTGTTAAGGGTAAAAACCTTGATGATCTTCAAAATGCCATGAAACATATACGCTCGCTTGAGTGGGACGCGCCATTAGTTTTTGAAAATTTTCGTTAAAGGGATGTAGATGGGTGCAAAAAAGAAACATTATAAGTCTATAGATAAACGTCTAATTACTGAGGGACAAAATATTGATTTTACCTTATATGAGACTAATGATTCAAAGACAGCAATGACACTTTTTTTACAAAGCGATAGCGTCGTTGATGGGGATAAAAAAGTCTATCTGAGAGAAGTAGAAAACCTTTATGTTAAAGAAGATGATTATGAAAAGTATCAAGAATACGCGCAAAAGCATCTTCATAGTATTGCGAAGCGAACCGATATCCCATTTACCGAAAAAGCTGATATTGTGTATAAAAAAGCATCCGAAGTGATGCAAAATCTTTTTAATAATCCAAATAGTTTAGA
>NZ_JAEMVE010000090.1 GCF_029216045.1 Sulfurimonas sp. MAG313
CATTAACTTCTCTACCAATAAGGCCAAAATCATTTGGGCGGATCACATCATCAAACTTTCTGCCATTATAGATATGATACGAGCCATTGGTTATAACGCTTATCCTTATGATCCAAGTTTGCAAGAAGAAAAGGCAAACAAAGAGCGAAAAGACTTTTATTTACGCATTCTTGTTGCTTTTTTTGCAGGAATGAATATCATGTGGATAGCAGTTGCTCAGTACGCAGGCTATTTTACAGGTATGGATCAAGAAATGAAAACCATACTAAATGTGGCTGAATGGATACTCGCAACGCCTGTACTTTTTTATAGTGGATGGATATTTTTCAGAGGTGCTTATTTTGGAATCAAAAACAAGATAGTTAATATGGACATCTTAGTAGCAACAGGTGCTTCTCTTACGTATATATACTCCATTTATATTACTGTGATGCAAAGAGGCGAAGCGTATTTTGATTCCGTAGCGATGATTATCACCTTTGTTTTAGTGGGTAAGTTTTTAGAAGTCTTAAGTAAAAAATCTGCGGCAGATACCATGGATGTAATTTCTAGGCACATACCTAACGAAGTGCATATTATTAAAGACTCTATTTTAAAAAGAGTAGGGGTGTATGAGGTTAAAGTAGACGATATTATTGAGATTAAGCCCGGTGAAAAAGCAGCACTTGATGGAGAAGTATTAGAGGGTGAAGGATATTTTGATGAGGCGAGTTTAAGCGGGGAATCTCATCCTATTTATAAAAAGCCTCATGAAAAGATCATTAGTGGGACGGTTTGTATAGACGCGGTGTTTAGGTATAAGGTACAAAAAGATTTTTCTCATTCTACCTTGTCAAAACTTGTGTCTATGCTTGAAAATGCCATGGCTAAAAAACCTTCTATTGAAATGCTTGCTAACAAAATATCAGGACATTTTTCTACGGGTGTTTTAGCTCTTTCTTTTGTTACTTTTGTTATCTGGTGGTGGTGGCCACATTCTTTTGATCAATCTTTTATGGTAGGTATCTCTGTTATAGTTATCGCCTGTCCCTGTGCACTGGCCTTAGCTACGCCTCTTGCAACCTTGATAGGCCTTAGCTTAGGTGCAAAAAAAGGGGTTTTATTTAAAGAGGCAGCCATGCTTGAAACCATGGCAAAAGCAAATATGCTGATACTAGATAAAACAGGTACTATTACTGAGGGAAGACCTGAATGTGTGAATACAAAGATTTACGAAGAAGTTGATAAAGCCTTGCTTCTGGCCCTATGTCAGTCCTCTTTACATCCTATCTCTCAAGGTATGGTACGCTTTTTAAAAGAAGAAGATGAAACCCTTCAGCCTTTGAGTCTTAGTTCTAGCAAGCAAGTTTCTTCTCGTGGTATATCTGCGGTCTATGAAGGAAATGAAGTTTTTGGAGGAAATCTAAGTTTTATGAAAGAGTCTGCAATAGCAATTAAAGATGAAATTATTTCAGAACATTCGCTTTTCTTTTTTGCAGTGAATGATACACTCATTTCTTATTATGAATTAAGAGACAAACCTAAAGAGGGGATAAATGAGCTTCTTGATATGTGTAAAGAACATAATATTGAAGCAGTGATGCTCACGGGAGATAATGAAAAAGTATCTCAAAAAATAGCCAAAGAGGTAGGCATCACTCAGGTTTACGCTCAAATGTCACCTGAGAAAAAAGCAGACTTTGTAGAACAACATAGTGATAAAATTCGAGTGATGGTAGGAGATGGAGTAAATGATATATTAGCCTTAGCTAAGGCTAATATAGGTATTTCTATGGGCTCAGGCTCAGACATTGCTATAGAAGTGAGTGATGTAGTACTGTTAAATGACTCTTTAAAAAGCTTGCAAGAAGCCTTTGTTATTTCAAGACGTACCTTCTTTTTAGTTAAACAAAATTTAGCAATTTCTCTTTTATATAACCTTATTACTATACCCTTGGCTATGGCTGGATATATTATTCCTCTTATAGCAGCGGCTTCCATGTCTTTTAGCTCTTTGCTTGTGGTGGGGAATTCACTTAGAATTAAATGGAGGTGGAATAATGGATAACGGCATTGTTATCATGATGTTAGGAATTTCTCTTCTTTTAGGTGCATCAGCTATGTTTGGTGTCATGTGGGCGATTAAAAATGGTCAGTTTGATGATAAAGATAAGATGATGGACTCTGTGTTAAATGATGGAGAAGATGCACTAAATGAAGCCGCAGAAAAAGAGCGTAGAAAAAAAGAGTATAAGGCTAAATGAAAAGGTGACTTGTCATTTAGTAAATGTATGAAAAATGTTATTTTCTGTAAATTGAAGTTAAGTTAAACAAATTTATAATATAATCCTTCCTAGAAAAATAGGGAGTTTTATTAATATGAAAATAGCAATTGCAGGTACAGGATATGTGGGTTTATCAAATGGTGTTTTATTAGCTCAAAATAATGAAGTTATTGCTCTAGATATCATTCCTGAAAAAATTGAAATGCTTAATAAAAAACAATCTCCTATTGCTGATGTTGAAATTGAAGACTTTTTACAAAATAAAGATTTAAACTTCAAGGCGACCTTAGATAAAGAAGAAGCTTATAAAAATGCCGATTACGTCATTATTGCTACACCTACAGATTATGACCCTGAAACAAACTATTTTAATACAAAAACAGTTGAGTATGTTATAAGTGATGTAATGTCAATTAACCCAGATGCTTGTATGGTGATTAAGTCAACGGTTCCTGTAGGTTATACAAAAGAAGTCAGCCAAAAACTTGGAACAAAAAATATTATCTTTTCTCCAGAGTTTCTAAGAGAGGGAAAAGCCCTTCATGATAACTTATATCCTTCGCGTATTATTGTTGGTGAAGAAAGTGAAAGAGCAAAAATTTTTGCAAACCTTTTAGCTGGGGGTGCTTTGAAAAAAGATATTGATATTTTATTTACAGACTCAACAGAAGCTGAGGCCATTAAGCTTTTTTCAAATACCTACCTTGCAATGCGTGTTGCTTATTTTAATGAACTTGATACCTATGCGCAAACTCATGATTTAAACACACGACATATTATTGAAGGGGTTGGACTTGACCCAAGAATTGGTACCCATTATAATAATCCATCTTTTGGATATGGAGGCTATTGTCTTCCAAAAGATACTAAGCAATTAAGAGCCAACTATAAAGATGTTCCTAACAGTCTTATTGGCGCAATTGTTGAAGCAAACTCTACAAGAAAAGACTTTATTGCTGAGTCTATCTTAAAAAAGAATCCTAAGGTAGTAGGTATTTATCGACTTATTATGAAAACTGGTTCAGACAACTTTAGAGCCTCATCTATTCAAGGAATCATGAAAAGAATAAAGGCAAAAGGAGTTGAGGTTATCATTTATGAACCTGAACTTCATGATGAAGAATTTTTTCATTCAAAACTCATAAAAAACTTAGATGAATTTAAGAAAATGTCCGATGTAATCATTGCTAATAGGCTCTCTGAAAATATCCTTGATGTTCAAGAAAGAGTGTATACAAGAGATATTTTTAATAGTGATGCTTAACTTTTGATCTCATAATGTTTTATAGTATTGAGAACTTATGCGCATCTGTTTTTTTGAGGTGTGTATAATTAACTTTTGCTTGTGCATAAGGTCAGTTATTAACTGTTGTTAATAAAATATATTAGTTTATTAAGGAAATAATCAATTTCTTTGGAAAATGTCTTGTATTTTCTTTGGAATTGAGAGACTAATGGCTATAATTTCGCCAATTAAAAGCTTAGTTTATTTTTTAAATAATAAGTGCGATCAAAATAATTAGATAGTTAAATATCTAAAAATGCATAAATAAGGTATCAATTACTATGAATCCAGCAGGTCTTGAAAATTTAGGGTTAGACAATATTGGGAAGGTTTTTTATAACCTTAGTTTTGATGAGTTAATCGACCACGAACTTCGTAATAACGAATGTAAGATGACTACATCAGGTTCAACAACGGTTGATACAGGCATTTTTACAGGTCGTAGTCCAAAAGATAAATATTTTGTGGATCAAGAAGAGTCAAACAAATATATTTCTTGGGGAAATGTAAATAAGCCAATTAGTAATGAAATATTTCAAGAACTTTTAGGTGTTGCTAAAACACAATTATCAAACAAAGATATTTATGTAACAGACGTTTTTTGTGGTGCCTCAGCTAATTCTAAACGGTCGGTACGCTTTGTATCCGAAATCGCTTGGCAGTCGCATTTCGTGAAAAACATGTTTATTCGTCCTCAAGAAAAAGATCTAGCAAACTTCAAACCTGAATTTACTGTTTTAAATGCTTGTAAAGCAGTGAATGATAAATGGGAAGAGATGGGTATGAACTCTGAGGTTTTTGTTCTTTTTAATATAGAAGAGAATATTGCTATCATTGGTGGTACTTGGTATGGTGGTGAGATGAAGAAGGGTATCTTCTCTATGATGAACTACTGGTTGCCTCTTGAAAAGAAAATGGCTATGCATTGTTCTGCTAACGTTGGTAAAGATGGAGATACGTGTTTATTCTTTGGTTTATCAGGAACAGGTAAAACAACACTTTCTACAGACCCTCATCGCGCTTTAATTGGTGATGATGAACACGGTTGGGATGAACATGGTGTCTTCAACTTTGAAGGTGGATGTTACGCTAAGGTTATTGATCTTGATAAAGACAGCGAACCTGAAATTTTTGGAGCAATTTGTAAAAATGCACTTTTAGAAAATGTAGTGATTGATGAATCTGGTGTTATTGATTATACCGATAAATCTAAAACTGAAAATACACGTGTGTCTTACCCAATTGAGCATATAGAAAATCATGTTCCAACATTAGAAGCAGGTCATCCAACTAATATTATCTTTTTAACAGCAGATGCTTTTGGTGTACTTCCTCCCGTATCTAAACTTTCTAAAGAACAAGCTATGTATTATTTCTTATCAGGATATACAGCTAAGGTTGCTGGTACTGAACGTGGTATTACCGAACCAGTTGCGACTTTTTCTGCTTGTTTTGGTGAGGCTTTTTTACCACTTCATCCTACAGTTTATGCAAAGCTTCTTGGCGAAAAAATCGATCAACATAATGTCAATGTTTATCTTGTAAACACAGGTTGGACAGGTGGGGCTTATGGAGTTGGTAAACGTATGAGTATTAAAAACACACGTGCGTGTATTAATGGTATTCTTGATGGGTCTATTAATGACTGTGAGTTTGATACAACACGGACCTTTAGACTTCAAGTTCCTCGTACTTTACACGGTGTAGAAACGGCTGTTCTTAATCCACGTAATGCATGGGAAGATAAAGACGAGTTTGATAAAACAAGAGATAAGCTTGCTGAAATGTTTATTGAGAACTTCAAACGTTATGATGATGAAGCATCAGAATTTGATTACTCTGAAGCAGGGCCTAGAGTAGAAGAGTCTGTTTAAAAAATATATTTTCCATACAATACTTTTAGTGGGCATGCCTCACTAAAATAATTTTATCCCCTTTTTTCACAAAATCCTTCCAAAAATGTTATACTACAAGATATTTAACTATAGGGATGTTAATGTTTTTGAAAATTTTAGTACTCTTACCCATGTTATTTTTAATTAGTGCGTGTACAACTGGTGAACCTGAACCAAAATCAGAATTTGATATTTTACGTGAAAATATGCAAAGAGGTCAAAGTAGTACCTTTGGAAACAGTGTACAAAACTTAGAAAACAGAAAAAATAGACATTACAAAAAAAGAGTCATCTCTTCAACTGATTTAGACCGACATACCAAAGATATAGAAAAAGAAAAAGAAATACAAAGACAGCGTTGGTTAAAGGTCGGTATCAATGAATTTGAGGCTGAAGACTGGAAAGCACTAGGCCTTTCGCCTAAACACGCGCAACATTGGAAAAAAACGGGTTTGTCCTATAATACTATAGGTGTGCTCATTAAAGAAGATGTTTTACCTACTGAAGCGATTTCTTTTATGAAACGAAAATTTGACAAAAATCCTAAGGCTTTTTCAGATTTTTCAGATCCTTTATACAACTTCCAAGTATCGTGTAAAAATATTGTTGAAAGCTCAAGTACAGAACTTGATAAAATCAGTAAAAAGTGTTCTGAGTATATAGAACTTTTACATCTTAGCTCTGTATCTGGTTATATGGCAGATGAATATGAAAACAATGACCTGTCTTTAGAATATATTGCTAAGTTAAGACAAATAGATAATCTAAAATTGTATATAGATAAAAAAATAGTAAGCGCTTCTCAAAAATCATTAGTACAAAGTGAGATTCAAAACTTTACACTTCTTTTTCCTTTGGTTAAAAATTCTCCAACGAAAGAAGAGATGTACTTTATTAAAAAGCATAAGTTAGCATTAAGAAATACTCAGCGCTATAAATCTTATGAGTATTATGATTTTTGGATAAATAAAGAAAAAAATGAAAAGAAGGCCAGACAGGCTATTATCTTACGACAGCAAGTGCTTAAAAAGGAAAAAACTAAGCGTCTCAAGGCAGAAGCCTACCGGTTAAGCGCCTTAGCTTATAATAAAATGGTAGCCTCAGAATGTGGTGAAATGGTCACTTCTGCTCCTTCTACAGGTGAAAAAGTACATATAGAGGGTGAAATTTTATACCTCTTAGGCAAAAAAGGCTCAAATATTTTTGCGTACGTAGTTGAAAACTCTAAAGATAATAAAAAGTATCTTGTTCGTGATCCTAATGCAAGAAAAAAAGCTGAACTTCATGGTGAGATTTCATGGGTAGCGGTGACGGTTGGTAGAGTGGTTAGTGTAAGTTTAGATGATGATGGAACAGCTTCATATAATCATTATTCAGAAGAAGATAAAGAGTTCTACCCTATGTTGAAACGTTTGTCAAAATGTGCGTATCATACAAAGTCTTTAACAAAGAACTAAGAAAAATCTCTTAGTTCCTTAAAACAGCTTCTAACGACTGCGTTTACTTGTGTTAGCATTTAAATACCACCAAGTTAGTGCTATGATACTTATTAATGCAATAGGGGCGATCCATGGTCTTTGTGCAATAACTTCATAAGCTGAGCGAATTGCTTCTCCTGCCATGTACGATCCAATACCTATAACAAGTGCCCACAAAGCAGCTGCAATAAGGTTTAATATAGCAAACTTCTTTAAGTTGTACTTTGTTATCCCAATAGCTAGTGGGATCAGTGTTTTGATACCATAAACATACTTTTGTAAAAAGACAACCCATGAACCATGTTTCTTCATAAGTATATGGGCTAAGGCAAGCTTACGTTTATGTTTGTGCATATAGACCATAACCTCTTTTTTGTTATACCTGCCCATATAAAAAAGAACCATATCTCCTATAAAATTGGCTATAAAGGCAACAAGTATAGACGTAGTTAAATCCATATGTCCTGTATACGATAATACTCCCGCACCCATAAGCGCAAGAAAACCACCTCCAAAAGAGTATAAAAATAAAACAACATAGCCATAAGTTTCTAAATTAGTTAACATATCTTCCATTAATATTTTCCTAAATATATATTTAAGAGTTTCTCTTA
>NZ_JAEMVE010000091.1 GCF_029216045.1 Sulfurimonas sp. MAG313
ACTTTTAGCCCAAAAGAGTCTTTAGCTAAAAATTTAATTGTAAAATAGGTATTGCTAGCTTCTTCTTTTGTGTTGTATAAGGTAAAAGAGCTATTGTTTTTTACAGGTTTTTGTTTATAAGAAGACGGTGTAAAAAATGAAACACCCCCTGCAATAATCGTTTCAAGTGATTCCATCGCTATACTCAAACCATTTAAACCTATTTTAGCATTGATACCACTTGCATTATAAAAAAGTGTGTTTGGATGCACTTCTTTAGCGTAAGCTTCACGTATAAATATTCTTAGCTTTAACTTTTGAGAAGGACTGTCCCAATAAGTAGATAAGACTTCGCCTACTTCAATTTGTTTATAAAACACAGGGGAGCCTTTTTTAAGAGAACCTGCCTTAGGAGCGATAAGCGTTAGATAAACACCATTTTTTGCTAGATGCGAGGCTTTTTGTATGGCGTCACGGTTGGAATAAAGCTTGTAAGATTTTTTTATTTTTTTAATGTTTTTGAACTGAGGTGTCTCTACAGATATTCCACCGCGCAGGATAGTTTCTGCACTTCCTGTATCTACGGTTAGTTTAGTTAAGGAGGCTGAAAAAGAAACCCCACTGTTATGATAAAATCTTGAACTAGCATTAAGAAGTCTTGTGTATTTTGGCGTGATAACAGCATCGATTGTAAATGTTTTATTATCTGAATTAAGGGCGTAGGTGTCAATAACTCCTATTTTAATATTATGATAAAAGACGCCTGCTCCCTCTTTTAGACTTTCCATATCTTCACAAATTAATGAAATATGTTGTCCTTTTATGGACGGTTCTTTATTATGAAGTATGAAGTTTGTTTGCTTTAAGGCTTGTGTGTCTTTACTAATAAAATTAATGTAGTTTCCTGCTATGATAGTGTCAAGTCCCTTAACTCCATCAAAACCAAGGCGGGCTTGAACCAACCAAAAATATGCTTCTTTATTGGCAAAACCTCTAAAGTTTTTGCGCAGTTTTATACTAACTCGTGTTTCGTTTTTCTTTGGATCGTAGCTTATCGTTTTGATTAACCCTGCTTCAACCCCTTGATAAAACACCTTTGAAACACCCGAAGTAAGACTATGATTAGCCTGCAAAGTTAGTTCAATAGTATCAGAACTAAACATGATTTCCTCATAACTATCATAAAGATGAAAATTTTGTTTATCTTTTGACAAAGGAGATTGGAAAGACGCTTTGGTATTATGTACCGAAATTCCGCCTGCTATAAATGAAGCAAATGAACCCATGTTTATCGTTACATTTCTAAGACCAGCTTTTACTTCAATAGCGTCCATCTTATAAAAAAATGATTTATCATGAATTAGATCAGCATATTTTTCTTCAATACGTATATAAATATTAATACTTCTTTTGTCCAAAGAGAGTTGCTTATCTTCCACTTTTCCAATAGTTTGTTTGTTATATAAAACAGGAGCACCTACAGAAATATCTCCTTTGTTTATTGTATTGACAAGAAGAGATAGTCCTGGCTTAAACACATCTACAGGAGGCTTTTCTAAGGCTATGAAGCTTGTCTCATAAGGTAAATCAAGCAAGGCTTCTTTAGTAGTTGCTGCTGGCATTACTGCAATATACACCCCTTTGATTAAGGTATCCAAACCCGTGATTTCTGTTAAAGAAATCTTTGGCTCAACTTTCCAAAATTTGTTTCCTTTTCGAGTAACTGCGGAAGAAGAGGCCTTGTCAACTACTACGGTAAGCAAAAGTTTTGATACATCATTTTCATTTATACTTACATCTTCAACCGAGCCAATTTGTATACCCTTGTACATAAGAGGCGTATTCCCATCCATAATACCTTTGCCATTGTCTATAGTTATATAAATACGTGTGCCCTTATCTACATAGCTTTTATAAATCATTCCCAAGGTGATAATAATAGCTACAATAGGTACAATCCATACTAAGGAAAAACCTCTTTCGCTTTTATTTAGTCCTCTTTCATAAGAGGTTTTATCTTCTTCGTGCATATATTTTATTCCTAATTATTTAAGTTTTGTGTCCCATAAGAGTCGTGTATCAAAGCTTTGTGTAGCAAACATTGTTAAAACGACCATTATAGCAAAAGATAGCGAGGCCCACCCTAAAGTAACCATAGCTAGACCTTCAAAATGAACCATAGATATCATAAGACCCATAACAAAGATATCAAGCATAGACCATCTTCCAATGGTGTGTATGGTTGCAAAAAGCTTGTTTTTATCTCTTAACTTCCAAGTAGAATTTGTCTTAATAGAATATAATAAAAACATCAATATCACAAGCTTAACCATAGGGATAAAAACACTAGCCATAAAGATAACCGTTCCTACAAAAAATTCACCATGTTGAAAAAAATAAAAGATTCCTTGGATGATAGTATTGTCTTCATAAGTAGTAAGGGTTTGTGTTTTCATAATAGTGAAATAATTTGAAGGAAGATAAAAAACTATGGCTGCTAATGTTAGGTAAAGCGTTCGATTATACGAATCTACCTTTCTTTGATGCAAGGGTTCACCGCAGGTAAGACAGGTTTTCATATGAGCACTTGAAATGTGTTGACAATGCAAACACAAGACTGTATTGGTGCTGATATCAGTTTGCATCATGATAGGCCTTCCATATTTGTTTAGGGGTAAAGGCATTAATCGCTAAAAAGCTCAAACCTGCTAAGAGAGCATAGTTCCATAAACCAGGTCCATATACAACTTCTGAAGTGTCTTCAAGCTTAATAATAGACACTAAAACAGAGATGATATAAATATCTAACATTACCCATCCTCGAAGTTCATATAAAACCTTATAATAAAACTTCATAAACCTTGGCTTGCGTTTTTCATAAAGAGCAGAAAACATAAGTACAGAAATAACAATATAAATCAAAGGCGCTAAGATAGTAGTGAAAAACACTAAAACACTCAAAAGTTCATAACCACCCTCATAAAAATACTTTAAGGCAAAAAACATATTTCCTACTTGAGTTTGAGAACCTAACTGAAAACTAAGAATAGGCAAATACATAGCAGGAAAAAAAAGTAAAAGAGAGGCTATTGCAAGAGTCAGGTCATATGAAGTTTTATTGTGTTTTTTACATACCGTCGTAAGGCAACGAGGACATTTAATATTATTTTCTTCAAGCTCGTTTTGCATCATTAAACCACAAGCTGAACATGAAAGTATCTTAGTCTCTTTTTTCATAAGCAGATTATACCTTTAAAGTCGTGCAAAAAAAATAAAAATAGTTTCAGAAGTGCCTTGATAGACAAGGTTTAAACAATTGATAACAATTATATTATTGAGCTCAAGGTTTTTTACCAGTATTACACAGCTATTGTGTCTTTAGACAGATCCGTAGGGAAATAATTAGATAATAGCACTTAGGTGTTATTAACTGAACTTTCGCACCTAGGAATATAGATGAAATACCTATGAGATCGGGACTCCTTAAGTCTATTGTATATGTCTGGACAAGCATTTTAGGTTATTTTAAATCCCTATAATAGGGGATACAAAACAACCTAAAATACCTGTCAAGAGTTATATTAAACCTTTGATGCACCTCGTGTAGATAATAACTTCAAGCACTTTGTAAGGTGCGAAAGCTCAGTTAT
>NZ_JAEMVE010000092.1 GCF_029216045.1 Sulfurimonas sp. MAG313
AACACCTCTTTAATTTTACTCATTTGTATTCTCCTCATTGTTAGCACCTCTTTTTAGGTGCCATTATATTGAAGAATACCCTTTAGCTTAACTCTAACTTATACGCGCATGAAGATGAAAAGGCGGCCAGATAAACGATGCGTGAGCTGGCCAAGTGTTCATGCGCACACTGGCCAAGTGCCGATGCGCGGGGTGGCCAAATGGGGTGCGTGCGTACAGATTAAGCTCATTACAGTTATTGATATAATCAATAATGCTATTCTTTAAGGAATTAAATTGCTTGCTTTTGAAATACCAAGATTGGTAAATATAATACAACGAAACAATAGACAGTATTATTGCTACCATTACCAGTATCGGGACTTTATTGTCCACAATTAATACTTCAAGGTCTCTAAGTTTTTCCGCAATAAAAGTAATCACTGTAACTATAACGAATAACCCCACAGCGAATATTGCTAAAGTATATTTTTCTTTTGCTGCTCTTGCCATTTTTGCTCCATCGGTCTAGTGTATATGCTCGTAATAATATCATACACGTACTTCAAGCAATGATGGACACTCCCAAAACAAATATTTCATTGTTATTCAAAGGGGTATTTAATTTATAGCTCTTCTTTTCTATATTTTTTAAACAGTTAGTCTAGCATGTTTTTACTATAAATTAAACACCTCGTTTTCTTTATTTATAAGAGATAGTGTCTCGCCCTTTGGGAGGTATTTTGAAATGCCCTACATAAATAAGCTCAAAGGCAAGGCATAACGATCAAACTTTTCATCTCCAAAAGGCAATATCGTATCACCTGCATAAAAAACAATCCCTATAATCTCTTTTTGCGATTTATTTTGAAAGTCAATAATATGTTTAAAGGCTTCTTTTTTTATGCTTTTGGAAGACTTTACTTCTATGGCAAAAATTTTATCTGCTTTTTCTATTATAAAATCTATCTCTTTTTTATCATTCGTTCGGTAATGATATATTTTTGCCTGAGACAGACTGTAACTGAGGTGCTTAAGTAGTTCCGCATACACAAAGGTTTCTACAATATTACCTTTATGCACAGAGTTTATGAGTTCATCTGCACTTGAAGTACCAAGAAGATGGGAATACACACCACTATCTGTCATGTACATTTTAGATGATTTAATAAACCGCTTTGAGATGTTTGAGCTATACGGTTTTAGTAGTGAAACCTGATAAATCATTTCTAACATACTTAAGTAGTTGTTAATAGTGGCTTCTGAAAGATTTGCATCTGATGCCAAGTCAGATTTATTAACTAAAGAGCAAGAACGCGGTGCGATAATATTAAAAAACCGTATAAATGCAGATATATCTCTTAACTCCCCAACATCACGGATATCTCTTTCTACATAAGTACTGATATAAGAATTAAACCACAAAGATCTTCCTCTTAAAGAATCAATCTTATTTATTTCAGGATAGCCACCCTTTATAATTGCATCTAAAAGGTTATGATATGAAATACTTTCGGGTTTCATTTTAAAAACTTTTCCCGAAAAGAGTAAGTCAATTATATTTTCTTCTGGTTTATTATTAAGTTCTTTTTGAGAAAGAGGCCACATTTGGATTTCAATTATTCTACCTGCTAAAGTGTCTTTTGCTTGTTTCATATCTAAAACATTCGCCGAACCCGTTAATAAAAAACTTCCATTAACTCGTTTTTCGTCTATGCTTATCTTAATACCCTCAAGAACTTGAGGTACCTTTTGAATCTCATCTAAACAAATAGGCTTAGGTAATGATGATATGTATCCAATAGGATCATTTAGGGCTGCTTCTCTTTCAGTTAGATTATCAAAAACTCTATATTCCTTACTAAATTCTAAACATAAGGTAGATTTACCCACCTGTCTTGCTCCTGACAATAAAACAGCAGGAGATATTTCTAATGCTTCCCTTAATAATACATCAGCAGACCTTTTATACATAACAAACCTTTATATTTGTAAATTACATAATTATATCTATATAATTTACAAAAGTAAAGATGATTAATATAACTATTACGCCACCAACTAAACATGTCAATAAATAACGATTTTATTTTTCAATAAATCAAGGCAGATTGTTGCAGGAGCTACAAGTAGCTTCAAGATAATCTAACGCAGAGTTATTGAAAAAGAAAGTCGCCCGTAGGGAAGCATTTACAAACGCGATTTCAGCACTAAAAATATTTGAAACTACTCATAGTTCCTTCATCTTTTAAGCACTAAACTCACCCTTGTAAATACTTTTCTTTATTGATATGTTTAGTTGGTGGCGTAATATATGCAAATAAAAGGAAAATTTAGATAGAATTTCGAAAATTTATTCTGCCT
>NZ_JAEMVE010000093.1 GCF_029216045.1 Sulfurimonas sp. MAG313
AAGTTAAAATTACACTTTTCATCAAATCGTTTTAAATGCTCGGCAAAGTTTTCATTAGGCAAGACTAAGACTATTTTTTCCGCCTCTATACCCTTATCTATAAACTCTTGAACCCTTTGCTTAACAAAAGACACTTGAAGCAGTCTTTGAGAAAAACTTTCACATGTAATCTTAACCTGAGACTTAACAGTAGAAGATGCTTCTACTTCTAAAGTAGAAAGGTTAATAATTTGATTTTTATTATCTAAAATATTTATCCCAAGATGTATAAACTTTTCTTGCATCTTTGTATTAAATTCATTGGCATAAAAACGAAGTTTAAAAGGGATAAGTTTTGCACACTCTTGAAGAACTTTTAGCTCAAAATTTGTAAGATAGCCTTCCACAACTAAAAGCACTTCTTCTTGAGACACGATATATTGCGTATTTAAACGGTAGTTTTTTGCTAAAAAGATGGGATCTAATATCTTTTTAGAAATACACAGTTTTTCATACCTAAAATACAACTCTTCTAAAATTTCTATATGCTCTTCATAGTCCCCATAGGTATCTGCCATTGAAAGCGAAGATATGTCTACTAATTCACCACTAAGTTCTTCAAAAAATCTAAAAATATATGATGAGTTTTGGGTAAAGGTAAAGAAGTTTCGTTCAATATTTAAACTAGAAAAATCCTTAAAATCTGAGGCTTCTAAGAGAAGTAGGGTACGTGTATCATCATCTATTCGTACAGAGTCCTCAACCAAAAGAATTCTTTGCAAAAAATCTGACATGGTGATAAATGAGGGTAAAAAACCATTAGAAGATTTTTCTTTAAGAAGTGAGGCACGAATGGCTCGTGAACTTGGAAGAATAGTAAGCATAAGTCCCTTAGTAGGACGGTATTACGCTTTTTCGGCTTCGTCCCAGAATTCATTCATTTGTACTTGAATCTTTTGTAACCAATTATATAATAAAAAAAGATTAATACCAATGGCAGCTGACACAATCATATACATTGTTGTCATTCCATTTTCACCCATGCCCCCACCAGCAATAACAATAAGATAAGACATGCCAACGACTGCCCATAGTGCTAAAGAAGGTAAGAATAAAATAGAACCCCAGTACGAGCCGATTTCTTCATACTTTCCATTTTCTTCATAAAGCTTTCCTACATAAGAAGGTAAGAGCCAACATGCACTTAACGCTAATGGAGGAAAGATAACAGCTAACAGAGCATACGATCCGCCCGATATACCTTGTTTTCGGTACTTCTGAAGTTCAGAAAAAGTTTGAGCTAACCAATAGATACCATATAAACCAAAACTCACAATCCATAAACCAATAACTTTTTCTGGACTTCTTTTTATTCCAACGTACATGTTATATCCCTTTTTCTTTAAGTGATATAAGTATAGTTGATATAAGTAAATACAATTACAATGAATATACAATGAACGGTAAATGAAAGAACTATATTACTATCCTTTGCTTTTCTATAAAGGAGATAAGTTCAGTACTAGTTGTTTGCACCAGAATTGCGCATAGGCTTGTTTAATCCATATTCATACACAGATTTAGCACCTGTTTCTGATTTTAGATTCATATGGCGGAAATCATTTCCTATAACTACTCGAGCTAAGATATTCCAACGTCCTTTTAGAGGGACCTTTATATTTTCAAAGCTATAAATGCCATTATTAATTTTTGCTTGAGAAAGTGTAACTTGATTATCTAATGTTATGGGACGAGAAAGGATTACCTCTATCTTAGCATCATTAATAAAGTCACCCTTTTTATTTGTTATCTTGTAGGCCAAGGTACTACCTTCAAGGGAAACCCCTTCACCTACATAAGTTAAGTTATATTTTTTATCAAAGATAATACCTGCTACTATAATGTCGTTGGCATTATTGTTAAGCGTATGATATCCCATCATCATATCCGCATCTTCTTGAACAGGTTGCATAAGGGCCACATAAATAGTTGCCGCGCAGGCCAGAACTATAAAAATTATTGAGGCAATAATACCAATAGGCCACTGTTTTCCATCAGACATTATTTTTTCTCTTTTGCCTTCGGGCTAAGATAGTATCGTACAGCATTTTTAAAATTGTTACAAAAACGATAAAAGACATCCCTGTAATAAGAATCTTATAAACATTCTTATTTGTGTCACCCACGGCAGTTTCTAAGACTACATCTTTTGATTTTGCAATTTGTTCTGCTATTTCTGCGTAACCATTAAACATAGCAACCGCGTATTTTTCTTTCTCTGGAACTTGTTTAGGGGCCTTCGCCGTAATAACAGGAATAACTCGTCCATTGAAAAATGGCCATATAGCTACAGGATCCATGATTTCTTCTCTATCAAAAAGTGTATATAAAGATTTATCTTCAGCATAAATTTGCACCTGTTTAGAGCCTTCTATAAAAGAAAACAAAACCGCTGGTTCATCTAATGTCTTAATTAAAGCTCGTTGATATTCAATAATACTTTGATTGTTTTCTGTTTGCTTAGCAAGACTTAGGTATAAATGTACACCTGTTTTTTCTAAAAGCTCTGTTCCCATAGGTTCAATTTGTTCATTGAAACCATCTATTTTAACAACCTCATCAACCACAATAAAATTGGCTTGAAGGCAGTAACTAAAAGAGAGGGTTACAAGAAGGGCTAAAAGCCCTTTTTTGATATACACCATTAACCTACAAATAAGTGATCAGCAACCACTACCGCATAGATAGTGTACGCTGCCATTAGTACAAGGCCCACAGTAATAACTACATCTAATCTCATTATTTGTCCTTCAATAGCTTAACATGAGATGCGTTTTCATTTGAAAACATCTTCACGCTTTTTGCGTCTTCAATATAATAATAATCTTGAGCCACATCTTGTTGAACACCTATCGCTAAAAAAACCAAGGTTCCTTCAACGACTAACAACAATACAGTTGCTACAAGCATTCCGGTAATTCCATCTAGTGCAAAAATACTTCTATTTTCCATGATCTTACTCCCTACTCTTCAATTTCTTTATCAGTACCGTGAGCTACGAAAGCAGACAAGGCCTTGATTTGAGGCATACTTAACATATCACCAAAGGCAGGCATTACACCAATTTCACCCTCTTTTTTACCCGACTTAAGAAGATTTGCAACTAAACATGAGTTGTAATCTCTTAAACTTGGTCCTACTAAAGAGACACCATGACCTATACAGTCTTCGCCTTCACAAGCCGTTGAATACCCTTCAACACCTGTTTCATCAGACTCTGGTTTAACGCCATAACTTTTATAGCCTTTAGCACCCTTAGCTAAACCGGCACCATGACAAGAAATACACGTTCCTGTAAAGATATCTCTACCTTCACTTGAGCCAACCGCGTCTTTAAATCCATTAGCAATATACGAAGACAAAACAGAAATCTCTTCATCAGAGATAAGGTTTCCACTGTTCATATTAAACAAACCAAAACGATCTGGCATACCACCATCGTATCCGAGTTGATTAGAACCCTCATGCAGTACCTTAGAAACATAGGTCTTGCTCATGTTTCTTGTAGTTAAGTCTTCCGCAGTTAATAAGCCTGTAGAATAGTTTTCTTGACCATTTCCTGAAGGACCATGACAAGGAGCACATTGAACGGCAAATACACCCTCTCCCATCTTAAGCTTTTGAGTATCACTCATCTGCGCAAAGTGTTTAGCAATCTTATCGTTTGATATTTTTGCATCTTTGTTATACTCACCTATTTGAGAATACTCATTTAAAGGATACCCTGTGGTCATATACCACATACCCCAAATCATAAGTAAAATAGTAGATACAGCCCAACCTACTGGAATATCATTATTATATTCTCTTAGACCATCCCAAGACTCGTCCACGAGTTCACCGCTAGCTGTATCGTTTTTCATTTGTTTAATGTATTTCATTACAACCAAAATGGTCACAAGAACGATAATTGCAGCAAATGCCATGGTTAAAATATTTACAATATCATCACCCATCATATCACCAACAACAGCGTATGTACCTGCCATTAGAACTACAAATAGAACGACACCGAAAATCCATAAATTCTTCATTTATATCTTCCTTTCACTTGTTGAAGACTCATCTTTTGACTCTTCTTTTTTTTCAACTAACTCATCTGTGATTTCATCATTTAAAGCCATATTACTGTACTTTTCATAATCTCTCTCACCTGTTTTATCTCCCCTATATACATGATATACATAAGCCATAAACATAAGCGATAAAGACACAGTTAAAATAAAATAACCGTATGCTGAAAGTTCACCTAGAGTCATACTGTTACCTTACTTTAATGAGTTAAGATACGAAATAATTGCAATAATCTCAGGAATTTTTCCTTCAGCAACCATATCTTTTACATCTTGGTTTTTCATCTGCGCTGCAATAAGTTTTGCTTCTGCTAATGCATCGCTTCGGCCACCTTCAACCGTATCAGATAGCTTTACTTGAGTAAATGAGCCATCCAACATTGGAATATCTTTGTTATAAGGTGTATTAAAAAACCTACGCACTGTTTCAGCTTCAGCCCAGGCCGTATCTATATCCGTAATGTTCGTAAACAACCAAGTATATTTTGGCATGATTGAACCAGGGACTACGCCTGAAGGATCAGCCATATGATTTTCATGCCAGTCCGTTGTACGGTAGTTACCTACACGCATAAGATCTGGACCGGTACGCTTTGAGCCCCAAAGAAAAGGTCTATCATAAGCATATTCACCACTTAAAGAGTACGAACCATAACGATCTGTTTCGTGCTTAAAAGGGCGAACTAGCTGTGAGTGACAGGCAACACAGTTTTCTTTAATATACACTTGACGACCTGCTAATTCAAGTGTTGTGTATGGCTTCGTACCTACAAGAGGACGAGACTGTTGAATAAAATGTGGAATGATCATAACCAAACCAGCAAATGAAATGACTAAAAATATACCTACGCCAAAAAAGAATGGGCGTTCTTCTAACCAATGAAACATATTATCTCCCTTTCCTTACGCTGCCATAGGCGTAGCATTTTGAAGCTCACGTTCCTCAACAGGACGAGCCGACATAGTTTTGATAATGTTATATATAAAGATTACGAAGCCAGTAAGGTAAAGAATTCCACCCACCGCACGAATAATATAATACACATGTAAGGCGTCAACAGAATCAATAAATGAGTAGGCCAAGTTGCCAAATTCATCTACCGCTCTCCACATCATACCTTGAGTAATTCCCGCAATCCACATAGATGTGAAATACAAGATAACCCCTAATGTTTGTATCCAAAATTGGAAATTCATGAGTGCTCTTGAATAAATTTCACGCTTAAAGATACGAGGAGCCATATGGTATAAAGAGGCCATAACAATAAAGCCAACCCAACCAAGTGCACCATCATGTACGTGTCCAATAATCCATTCCGTAAAGTGCGCAATGGCATTAACAGATTTTATAGCTTGAATAGGACCTTCAATCGTTGCAAACATATAAAAGGTTGATGAAAGAATCATAAACTTAATTAAAGGACTCTCAGCAACCTGTCTCCACTCACCCTTCATGGTTAACAACATATTAATAGCTGAACCCCATGATGGAAGAATTAAGATAACAGAGAAGATAGACCCCATAGTTTGCATCCAATCAGGAACAGTAGAGTAAATAAGGTGGTGACCACCTGCCCATACATAAACAAACATTAAAGACCAAAAAGATATTAAAGAAAGTTTATATGAATACACCGCTTGACCTGATTCTTTTGGTAAGAAATAATAAATCATTGCTACAAGAGGCACGGTTAAAACAAAACCAACCGCGTTATGACCAAACCACCATTGAACCATTGCACCCGAAGTACCTGAATACACAGAAATACCATTCATCATAGAACCCGCGCCCGTTACAAAGTACGTTGGTATAACGATGTTGTTCATAATAAAAAGCATAGCTACGGCTAAAAAGGCAGCCATAAAATACCAAATTGATATATACAATGTTTTTTCTCTACGAATCCCTATAAGACCTGCGATACTTAATCCCCAAAGTACCCAAAACACTACCACTAAGATATCAAGAGGCCATTCAAGTTCGGAATACTCATTGGACTGAGAAATTCCTAAAAATAGGGTCACCACGGCTAATAAGATTGTAATGAAATAAACCCAAAAATGAGCCTTTCCTACAAACATTAAAAACTTTGATTCTGCCATAGATACTTTAAGAACTCTTTGTCCTATATAATACCAACCAGCAAAAATTCCACTAAGTGTAAATCCAAAGATTACCCCCGAAGTGTGAATTGGTCTGATACGACTAAAGTTAATATACTCAGACATTGTGTCGCCAAGAATATAGTTAAATTCTGGCCACGCCATTTGCAAGGCTAAAAGTACGCCAAGCAACATTCCGATAAATCCGAATAACAGCGTAGACATCATAAACATCTTAGCGACTGTATAGTCGTATTCTAATGGACGGTTTTCCATATAAGCTCCCTTATTACAATTTAAAAAATTTAAGTCTTTTCATTCTTAAATTTAAAGCTTAAACAATATTACTATGATTTCATAGTCTTTATGTCCCAAAAACTTGGGCTATTGTTTAAATCAAGTGATATAATATCACATAATAATCATTATTAAGCTTAACCTTGAAAGTTAATTATCTATTTGTTAGTAACTAAAATTGTTAAGGTTTTTATAAGTTATTAGTACATGAATATTTAGAATCCACATTTTCCTGTTCCGCATTTTCCTGTTCCACATTTCGTGGAAGAATTTTCAATAGGGTTTAAGTAAAGATCGTAGTTTACATAGGCCTTATAAAGCGTCCACCCCCCATAAAAGATTATAATTAAAGACGATACTTCAATCATGATATGTCGAAAACGATTTTGAGAAATAAAACCGACTAAGAAACCAAGGCTAAATAAGGTTGGTATCGTAGACAAGCCAAAAGCTAACATCACCCCTGCTCCTAAAAGCATAGATTTTGTTGCAATCGCAGTAATGAGCATAGTATACACAAGTCCACACGGGAAAAAACCATTTAATGAACCTAAGGTAAAAAAACTAAGTTTAGATTTAGAATTAAGCTGAGAAAAAAAGATTCTTTTAAACCAAGCCTTTTGCGTAATGGGGTATTCTAGGTAAGAAATAAACTTCAAACGTCCCGAAAGAGACATCCCCATAAGAATCATCAAAATACCTGAAAACCCAAACATTATCATTCTCATGATAGGCGTAGCTTCCCATAATGAGCCAAAGAACCCAAACAAAGCGCCCAAAAGAGTATATGAGCTAATACGACCAATATTATAAAAGGCATGCCCCCTAGCTTGAGCACTTTTGGATGTGCTTGAGTCCATCTTTGCCGTTGTATAGGACACTATAAAACCACCGCACATACCTATACAATGTCCCAGTGAGCCAAAAAATCCAAAGGCAAGTATGGCCAATAGTTCAAGTGAGTTATGATCGTAAAAGTTCATGATTGTTCCTTACAAGATGTAAGATAAAGTCCAAGGGAGGTTGGACTTTCAAGGAGAGTGGTGAAATTATGACTGAAAAATGTTACAGTAGTGTTAATTGTATTTAAAAAACTGTAAATCAGTAAACTCAAAATTAATTAAGTTACTTGTTCATTAAAGATAAAAATTCACCAAAAATATAGGCTGATTCTTTTGGGCCAGGACTCGCTTCTGGGTGATGTTGCACTGAGAAGACATGTCCAGACTTATAGTTTAAACCTTCAATAGTATTGTCAAATAAATTTGTATGTGTTACATCTGCTATCTCAGTAATAGTATCAGGAACATTATAGTTATGGTTTTGAGCTGTAATCTCTACCATCCCTGTTTTTTCATTTTTCACAGGATGGTTTCCACCATGATGTCCAAACTTTAGCTTGAAAGTATCGTATCCGTGAGAAATAGAAAGAAGCTGGTGACCTAAACAAATACCAAACATAGGAACCTTTGCAGCAATGAGCTTTTTAATACCTTCTTGTTCCTTTTTAAGGACAAGAGGATCACCCGGTCCATTGGATAAAAACACACCATCTATCTCTTTAGAAGAAATTCTTGATATTAAAGCATCTGCATCAAAGGTGTTTGGTATAACTTCTACATCCATACCTGCTTGAGTCAACTCATTTAAAATATTTCTTTTCACACCAAAATCTATAGCAACTATTTTTGCCTTAGCTTTAGGGGCATCTTGGTATTTAAAGTTAGTCGAATCATAGGTTCCATGAAGATGTTTATACACTATTTTGGTACTAACTTCTTCTATGTAGTTTATATCTTCAATTCTAGGTGCTTTTTCTAGCTCTGTTTTTAACTCATCTTTATCAGAAATACTTGTGGAAGCAATCATCATCATTGCTCCCTCGCGGCGAATCATCTTAGTCAAAAAGCGTGTATCGATATTACAAATACCCATAACCCCTTGTTCTTTCAAGAAATTATCTAAAGAATCCGTAGCACGAAAGTTAGAATGACGTTCTTGGTAGTTTCTAACAATAATACCCTTCGCAAAGGCTCCTTTAGACTCCATATCTTCTTCATTCACACCAACATTTCCAATTTCTGGCATAGTGAAGGTAACAAACTGTCCTGCATATGAAGGATCTGAAGTAATTTCTTGATAGCCCGTAAGAGATGTATTAAAAACTATTTCACCTACTGAGGTTGTTTCAGCGCCAAAACTATCGGCTTGTAAATAGGTTCCATTTTCAAGGTATATATAGACCTTAGCCATTAGGCCATTCCTCTTTTAAGAAGTTCTTCTCTATAAAGCTTCTCAAATAAAATACTATAATCATCTGTACCTGGAATTATTTCACGTTTATAAGATTTGATTTTTTCATATACCGCGTCTTCTATAGCGTCATTATCTGCTATAAAGCCTGTCATAGCAGCAAAAATAACGTTTTTAATACGTATCTCTTCAATATCGTAATGAATTAAATCTTCTTCATATAACTCATCTAAAATTTTATGTGCAATATCTGAAAATCGTTCATCATAAGAAAGTATAACGTCATATTCAGGTGCAATCTTCTTTTTAATCATAAAAAACAATTGTCTGTCATCTACATTGTTTTCATCCATTGCATCTTCATTTTCGTCTAAGATATCATGGACTTTTTCTTCAAGCATAGCTTCTTGCTTAATAGAGGCTTCTAAAATTTTTCTAGCTTCATCTGCAACAGGGTCTAAACCCTTAGTCATAGTAACAATACCACTTTTGTTGAGCTCAATCGCTACTTTTTGTGCGATGTGGGGAACGTGTTGCAGTTTTACCTTCATGGAAGCGCCTTCATATAGTTTATTGATGCAATTTTAGCGTATTAAAGGTAAAAATTTAATTAGAAAATATTCTTTTTATAAGAGACTTAGTAGATAAGAGCTTGCCGTTTTAACTTTAGATACAAAAGTATGTCTAAGACAGCTTGTTTTTATCGCACCTTACTCATTAGTATTGTCATTTCTGATGCCTTCGTAGCATCCATTTTTCCTAAGATTTTTGCCATAGTTTTAGGCTTCAATGTTGTCAGAATTCCAGCAGCCTCTTGGGGCTTAAGTTTTGAAAGAATATCTGCTGCAGATTGAGCTTTCATCTTAGAGTAAGTTTGAGATATTTTATTCATCTTTAACTCTTTAAGTTCTTTCAACAGAGTTTCCGTCTTTTTTAAGTTTTCACTTACAGTTTCTTCTCTACTTTTTAAATCTTTTTCTTGAGCATTAAGTTTTACTTCTTTTTTTGAAAGCGTCGCTTCTTTTCTTTTCAAAAGATCTTCTGTCGCTTCTTTAAGAGCATTTAAGGCTTGTTCTTGTTCATCTATACGTTCAAGCTCTAAAATAAGTTCTTGTTTACGCTCTTCAAAAATTTTTGTGCAATCGTATAATTCACTTGAAGCAAAGATAGGGATACTGATACATAACAATAAAAGGTATTTCATTAAGGATTTCCATTAGTGCTGTTTTTTCTATTAAAGATCATCAAGGCTACTTCGTCTAGGTCTTTTTCTTCTTTAATCTTTTGAGCCTTTAACACCTTTTCAATCTCAGTTGTTTCAAGGTATTTAAACTTTTCATGTTCAATATTAGCAGTTTTGAGCTGTTGCATTGCTTTCATTAGAGCACTTTCAGCCATTTGCAAATTATACTTGTTAAAGCCTATCTCATCAGAAATTTGAGTTTTTAGTAACTGCATCTGTCTAAAAAGAGAAAAGTCTCCGCCTTGAGGAATTTCTAAAGAAGCAAGTTCATTATACGAATCTTTTATTTTTTGTTTAATGATATGGATAGTTTCATTACACGAGGCTACGGAAAGTTCCATCTTATCTAAGTGTTGTTTTTTGATTTTGACTAAGGAAGTATATTGAGTCTTCATCTAAAGATCCAGTTAGCAAAGAGAAATCGAGAGCCGATAAAGAAGGAAGTATGAGAAGAACACTTAAATAAGTTTTTCATCTTAAGCCCTTTTCACCTTCTCCATCTCTCACAAGTATTCTAAAGAATAATTGTATCATTTCTATCAGGTGACGTAGAAATAAGACCAATTTTAGTCTCAGTAATTTCTTCAAAGAACTTCAAATAAGTCTTTGCAGTTTCTGGAAGATCATCCCATTTTCTAACACCCTCAGTCTTATCCCAACCAGCAAATGTCTTATAAATAGGTTTAACATTTTCAATATCTGAAGGCATATAATCAATTTCTTTACCTTCGTATTCATAAGCCACACACATTTTAACTTCATCAAAGCCATCAAGAACATCAAGCTTCATAACGGAGAGTTGGTCACATCCATTAATGCGACTCGCGTGTTTACAAGCTACCGCGTCAAACCAACCACATCTTCGTGGACGACCCGTTGTTGTTCCAAATTCATGACCTTGTTCACGAAGTCTATCTCCGTCTGTTTCAAAGTCTTCCGTTGGAAAAGGACCATTTCCAACACGTGTACAATAGGCCTTAACAATACCTGTAATATTGCCAATGTCTTTTGGAGAAATTCCAAGACCCGTACACGCACCTGCAGAGATAGTAGATGATGATGTAACAAAAGGATAGGTACCGTGGTCAATGTCAAGAAGTGTACCTTGAGCACCTTCAAGAAGTACTTTTTTACCTTCTTTCATTAAGTCCCATATCATTTTTGTTGTATTACAAATAAATGGTAAAAGCACTCGTGCATATTCAATCAGTTCTGCTTGAAGTTCAGTCTTAGAAGGAAGAGAAATATCCATCGCTCTAAAGACTGCTTCATTTTGCTTAAAGTGTTCCATAATATTTTCAGTAAGTAGTTCGATATCTTTAAGCTCACCCATTCTATGACCAGAACGAGAAATTTTATCCGCATATGAAGGCCCAATTCCACGACCAGTAGTCCCAATAGCCTTGTCTCCACGCATCTTTTCTTTAGCTTGGTCAATCGCAATATGATAGTTTAAAATCATATGTGCTGATTCAGAAATAAAAAGACGCTCTTCAAGCTTGTCAAACTGCTTCATCTCTTTGATTAAAGCTTCTGGACAAACAACAACACCGTTTCCAATAATATTTAGTGCTGATGGATTTAAGATACCTGAAGGAATAAGGTGAAGTGCATATTTAACCCCATCAACCCAGATTGTATGACCTGCATTATGTCCACCTTGGTAACGCGCAACTGCGTCAAACTCTTGTGCCATAAGATCAACAATCTTACCTTTACCTTCATCACCCCATTGAATACCAACGATTAAATCTGCTTGCTTGTTTGCCATTATTTGCTACCTTCTAATTTCTCTATAATTTTATCTGTGTACAGTGCGAAGCCAACCGAAGTCACTTCGTCATTTATATAACGTCCACCACGAGCATAAACATCATTTTTTTCTATCATTCTAAAATACAATTCATCATAATAAAGCATCTTTGCATAATATAAAGGAGCAATAACAAAATTATCATATTCTATGTTTTGCGCCAATTCCTTAATACGTTCTAACTCTACCTTAATAATATCAGGAACCACCGCAATAACCGCGTCAATTTCTTCAAGTTTTTCAAGGTAAATAATATCTTTTAACCAAGACACTTTTGTATCTAAAAGCTTTTGAATATTAATATGTTTAAAAAGATCAAGATCAATATCTAACTCTTTGGCTATGAGTTCAGGAATACGAATATTTGACAACTGCAAAAGGGGTTTAATATCTAAGGCCTTAACAACATCAATAGCTGTTTGAAGAACCTTTGATAAATCTTTTTCACCAATATATTCAGCACCAATTTGATAAATCTCTTTAGATGGATATAAATAAACAGGTTGAATATAAAACCATTTTTGATGGCTAGTATTTCTACCTAAACGCTTATCTAAAAGACGAACAACATCAATAGTTGAATCCGCTCTAAGCGTTAATTGGTAATTTTGTGTATCATTTACACGAATAAGTTGCTTTTCATCTGCAATACTAAGGTGCTGATGATAAGAAAACAGAGGCGTAATCAACTCTTCATAATCTGCGCCATAAAGTACATCTGAAGCAATAGCTTCAATACGACGTTTTATCTTAGCCGTTTCACCAAAATAAAGTCTTGTTCCTTGAGGAATTTCATGTTCTAACTTCATGCTTATTTTTCCATTTCTTTGAAATAAAGTTCATTAAATACTTTGTTCGCTGTTCCATCATAAGTACGTCTTTTTAGCTTAGCAAGAGCAAGTTCAACGGCATTAACCACCCAGACAGACTCATATGTTTTAATAAGTCCCATTTGATTAATTCTAAAGATTCTACCCTTAAGATGATCTTGACCACCTGCAACATTAACCTCATAATCCTTTTTCAAGATACTACGAATTTCAGAAGCATTTTCATCATCTATAGTCGTCATAGACAAGGCTGGACACGAAGGATAAGAGTGAAGACCAAGGGCTTCCAACGCGCCACGTGTAGCAGTAGCTCTTGCAAATGTTTCTTTATAAAGCTTACTTAAGCCACCATTAGCATCTATCTCTTTTAAGATAGCATTTAAACCTATCGTTAATGTTGTAGCTGCTGTATACGCTGTTGTGTTTTGTTTTTGTTTTTTAATCTCTGAGGCAAGGTTTAAATAATATCCCTTTCCCTCCCCTATTTTGTCAATCGAAGCATTAGAAAGACCAATAATAGCAAGACCAGGAGGAAGCATTAATGCTTTTTGACTTCCCGCTAAAACTGCATCAAGATGTGTTACATCTATCTTTTCTACACCAATGGCTGTAATCCCATCTGCAATAATCATGACCTCAGGACGAAGTGCCTTAACCGCCTTAGCTATCTCTTCTACAGGATGACGTAAGCCCCCAGCAGATTCAGATATTTGAATGGCTATCGCGTCTATTGAAGGATTTTCTTTTAAGGCTTTTAATACATCTTGCACGGATGTCGGCGTATTCCATTCATACTTAAGTTCAACACTTTTAAGTCCATGCGCCTTAGCAATTTTACCAAATCGTTCACCAAACTTACCCGCGTTCACATTTAAAAGTGTGTCATGACATAAGTTAATGACGGCTGCTTCCATAGCCCCCGTACCACTGGTAGCAAGCATAATAACTTCATCTGTATTAAATAATTTAAAAAGCTCTTTTCTTGTTTCTTCAAAAATTGCTTCAAATTCTGGAGTACGGTGATGAAGTGTTGGCTCCGCCATTGCTAAACGGATTGATTCTGGAACAGGAGTTGGCCCTGGTGTAAAAAGCAGCATTAGCTTCCTTCTTTAAATATGTTTGATATGTTTAAAAAATAACTTTTCAAAGCTGTTTTATAAACATACGGGCGCAATTATATCTAAAAGATGGTTAAGCTTGTCTTTGTTAAGTGCCTGAGCATAATAAATGAAGTTTAGAAGGAGTTCAAAAGAAAGTAATGTGGGTTAGTAGAGCCTATCTACTCGTGCTTATAACAGTCTTCATATTGCTATGAAGTCTACTTATAATTTAGCATCTTATCTATAAATAAAAGCCGAATAGAAGCCATTTTTATCGGCATCATCAGTCATGGTAAACCTTGCACCTACATGTTCGGCCCAGTGTTCTAAAACGTAATATTCAATTTCCCAATCATCTGAAAACTGATGTTCAACGCATTTTTTTTGACAATTCCAATCGAAGTTAACCTCATCTTGGTTTACATCATAAAGTTCATCTTCAAGCCATTGTAAATCGACTAATTTTTGTGGGTATCCACTTAAATGTTCAACAACTGTGTTTTGCATGACAACTCCTTAAATAATTAATAGTTATATAGCAAGAGGTGTTCCATTAAGTTGTCTATTAAACAGGGTGAGAGAGTCCTTCTTCATATTCTTTTGATAATTCTAGATTCATACAAGGGGCTAAAAGACCATATAGTTCCATCTCTTGACCACTGACATCACACACTTCATGCCCTGTTTCATCTAAAAATATAAACCGTTCAAATCTATGATCTGCTTTTTTAACGTACTTTGAATACACTACAAAATAAGCCTTTTCTAAGCCATCTATCTTTTCGCAAGCACCTGGATATTTTTCACATTGTTTTTTCACACTTTGAATTTCTAAAAATTCGGATTGAATAGCATCAAGTAAAACTTTTTGTAACTTGGGTAATTCATTTTGTATATTGGCATATTTATTAACATTATTCATTTATAACTCCTTTACACTACATCAAGTTTAGTCCTTTTATCTTGATAGTATACTTAAGAAAAATAAACCAATGTGTTTCATAAGAATTATGCTTCCTCACATACAGCTGGAATATGAATTACAAATTCTGTTCCTTCCCCTACTGCACTCAGGACTCTAATATTTCCCTTAAGTTTTCGAGTAACTATGTTATAAATTATATTCATGCCTAAGCCACTTCCCCCTTGACTACGGTTTGTTGTAAAAAATGGATCAAAAATCTTAGATTTTGTGTCTTTATCCATCCCTTTTCCATTATCTTTATATCGCAATATCAAGTCTTTATCTTTGATACTAGCAGATATTCTCATTTCACCTTCAAAGTCTTCATCAAAGGCATGAATCATTGAATTCATAATCAAATTGGTTAAGATCTGAGACAAAGATCCGGGATTACTCGTTATAAAGATATTTTTATCTATATCAACCTCAACCCTATGTTTGCTTTCTTTTATCTTATTACGTAGACTTATTAACACCTCTTCTACATAATCATTCACATTAAAAAGTCTGTCTTCTTCGCTAGACTGGTCTACAGAAACTTGTTTAAAACTTTTCACTAAATGCGCAGCCTTCACTAAATTAGTGTGAATAGACTTACTCATCATGCGTGTTTCTTCCATAAACGATGTAAAATTATTTTCGCTCATTTCACCTGCATCATAAGCCATCTTAAGTTTTTTCAACTCATGTTCTATATGACTAATACCCGTAAGAGACAAACCAACAGGAGTGTTAATTTCATGAGCTACCCCTGCCACTAAAGTCCCTAAAGAGGCAAACTTTTCATTTTCTATTAACTTTTTTTCAGCTTCAACTAAGACCTCATACTGTAGTTCTAACTTTCTAGCTTCTTCTAACACTCTTTGTTCAAGGTCACTGTTTAACTCTTGTAGTTGAGATGTTTTTTCTAAAATCTTACTTTCTAAATCTTCATTAAATTCTTGTAATTCTTTTGACGTCACGCTAATAAGATGAGACAAGGCGGACACTGTGTGTGAATCACTGTCCTTCGTGACATCTTCACTCACAACATGTTTGTTTGTTAAGAGAGCATCCCCTTCAGAAAGGGTTACAATAGTCATTGTTTGATTGAGCAGCTCATTAGAATTATTTTGATCATGAAAAAATTCTCCATACGTAAAAAAGCCACTCATAGGAGCGAGTCTGTTTAAAAGTTCTAACTCAGCAACAATACCCTTTCCTAAAAGATGTTTTCGTGCCATGCAAGAATAAACAAATATACTTTCTATAGGATTGTTTAAAAGTTCATTAGTACACTTGGGCGCCTCGTTTAAGATAGACTCAATATTACCATATCCAAACTGTACCGTAGCGCCTTCTTCTATATTTCCCGCAAAGGTTAACGATCCGTCATCATGTCGATTTAAAACAGCTCTTGCTATACTCATCTTATCTTTTTTAATGATGAGAGGGAACTCAATACCTGTGGCGGGAAGCATTTTTTCTATCTCATCTCCTAGGTAATTTTTATACACCTCAGAAGCCTTAATACCATCAATCGTATACACCCTGTTTTTATCCGCTTTTGTTACGGTGAGCATTTTTCCTATTTTTTCCCAAGAAAAATTAAAATGCGTATGCACATGTAAGTTTTCATTGTAAAAAACTGCACCTACAGCCCCGTATTTTGCCACACCTTTTTCAGTAAATATAATCGTGCCTAAAAAGGTTGCATTATCCCCTGCTAGGCCACCTGCAATAACAAGCTCTTTTGCCTCATCTTCAAAAGCCTTTAAGTAGTCTTCTCCATTCACCCTTAATCCACTTACAAAAGATATAAGAAACTTGGCATCTTTAATATTTTCTATCGTTTTTGTGAAAGAGAGTCCTGTCGCGTAACTGTCTTCTTCCAATGCAACCGTGTACGTTTGAATTTTTGTTTGTTCAAAGCAACTAAAGGACAAGACCGTAGAAAATTCAAAGATATCACCATCCATGATTTCGCCATCTGTGGTTGCACCAACAATCTTTATGTGAGGTAAAAGTTTTACGAGAGAGCTAACAAGAGTATTTATAAAGTCTTCTTCACAAACTCCTGTAAAAATTTGAAGCAATACGTTATTTTCATCTTTAAATTTATGTTTATCTATAAAGCTCTCTAAAGACGCTTCACTTTCATAAATGAGGTTATATGTTTTCATGCTCTTTCCTTCGCATACAACAAATCTTTAAAACTTCTTCTTTTTGCTCAAAAAATATCTTTATGAGACGGGGATCAAACATTTTTCCACTTTCATCTTCTAAAAACTTCAAAGCATCCTCTAAGGGCCAAGCTTCTTTGTAGGCTCGCTTATGCACTAATGCATCAAACACATCAGCAACCATAGTAATTCGACCATATATATGGATATCTTCCCCTGCTTTACCATCTGGATATCCTAAACCATCCCATCTTTCATGATGCTCTTTAGCAATAATAGACGCTGTTTGCAAAAGTGCCCTTGAAGAACCTTCTAAAATATCTGAACCTAAGGCAGCATGTGTTTTCATAATTTCAAACTCAGCTGGAGTCAATTTACCTGGTTTTAATAAAATATTATCTTTGATTCCTACCTTACCAATATCATGCATAGGTGAGGCCAGTTTTATATGCAGGGCAACTTCTTCAGATAGGCCATAACCTTTAGCTAAAATATAAGACACTTGAGCCACTCGTTTAACATGGTGAGCAGTTTCATTAGAACGTGTTTCTATTACTTCACCTAGTTTTTCAATTAATTCTTTTTGGGTGTCATAAATTTCTTGATTAAGATGTATGTTTTCAAAGGCAATGCTAACATTAACTGAAAAAATATCAATCAATGCCTTATCCACATCACTAAGAACCTTCCCTCCTAGAAAATAAAATAAAGAAGAGGTTCCATTTTTAGTTTCAAAATAATAAATATGATCATCACCATCTTCAACATGAGACTTTGTTTGTATTGCTGCTTCAAATAAAACCTTCATCTTATCCGATAAGATTTCGTCTACCGACTGATTTAAGTACATTCCAGTGGAAGCTAAGAGCTCATATCCGTCCTTCCCCTTAACCATAGAAAAAGCATTTTTATCAAAGCTAGGTACATTTCTTTCTATTAATGAAATTAGTTGAGTTAAAACCCCTTGAGCAAAATTTTTAAAAGATTGAAGTTGAAATATATCGCTGCTAGATTCTATAATAGCCTTTAATCCAAGACGATTTTGTTCAATTATAGAGATATCCCTATAGGCACGTAAAGATGAAATTACAGAGGTGTAGAGTTTTGAAGCAGTCAGTTCTGTCTTTTCCTTATAATCATTTATATCATAATCTCGAATCACCTCTTG
>NZ_JAEMVE010000094.1 GCF_029216045.1 Sulfurimonas sp. MAG313
CTAGACCTTCTCAGCTCAAAAAATCTTAAAAAATATCTTCCCCTAATCCTTTAACTTATATATAAGAGACTAAATAAACTTATATATTTTTATATCAACTTTCTTTATACTAATATCCTAAAGTTGGAACAAGATTTGCTTTTAATCATTACTAATCCAAACAAAGGATCTATCATGTTAAAATCTTTATTTTCTGGGGTATCGGGTCTTCAAGCCCACCAAGTTGCTATGGATGTTGAAGCAAATAATATCGCCAATGTCAATACCGTTGGGTATAAATACTCGCGGGCAAACTTTTCCGATCTTTTAGCCCAAACCAATCAAATTGCGACAGCCCCACAAGGCCAATTAGGTGGTAAAAATGCGGTACAAGTAGGTTTAGGGACAACCGTTGCCTCTGTTACACGTATATTTTCTCAAGGTTCTATTCAAAATTCTGATAAAAATACCGATGTTGCAATTCAAGGGGATGGATTTTTTATCGTTAGTGGGGATGGTGGAAATTCTTATAAATACACAAGATCTGGGGATTTTAAATTTGATGGTGGTGGAAACTTTGTTGATAATAATGGTTTTATTGCTCAAGGTTGGTTAAGAGATGAAGCAACTGGTGTCGTTGATTCAACAGCGCCCATTGTTAGTATTGAAATTCCTCCTGGACTAACAACACCAGCAAACGCTACTGAAAATTTAACACTCAAAGCAAACTTAAACTCAGGTTCAATTATTCAAAATTCTGCTGCGACGTACTCCATTGCAAGTAATGGTGATATTACCCTTCCAAGCGGACGAGAAATTTTAACTACAGATACAGATTACACAACCTATGTTGAAGATGTTGGTGTTATGTTTAATGAAACGGGAGAAGCTCTTAGCTTGCAAGCCGGTCAGGGAATATGGGCGTCTTTTGTACCCTCTACCATAACAGCGGGGGCAGCTGTTCCAGCGGGTGATGGACAAACCCTTGATATTACATTTACCCTTGATGATGGTTCTACCTTGCAAGTTACATCACCGGCAACGCCAGTTACTGTGCCTGCGCAAAGTTCAGTCCAAAATGCTCAAGCTTTTGCAGCCTCTATAAATGCCCAAACTTCTATCACAGGAATACGTGCCAATGGAACTACTGGAACCCTGGTTTTAACCAATACAAATGCAGATGGGAATGCCTCTCATAATATTAATGTTAGTGCAGCTGGGGCAGCTGATGACTCTGGAATTACCATTGGTGCGGCAAGTGTTGACACAACTGCTTATGAATACAACTACAGTACAACAGGACCACTAACAGGTGCAGGTGGCGATAAACAGTTCACAAGTATGGAAGACCTTCGTATAGCCCTTCAAAACCAAGCCCAAGCAGATATTGCAGGCACACCTAACGTAACAGTAAATGAACAAGGGCAGTTTGAATTATCTAATGTTAATGGTACTGCCGCGATAGATTTAAAAGTTACTAAAAACACCAATGGACCAACTGAAAATATTCGTTTTACTCAAATTATGGAATCTATGAATGCTACCTTACCTGCAGGAACAACAGGAAAAGCACTGTCTCAATCATTTAACGCTGCGATACATGCAAGTAGTATTGATATTTTCGATTCTTTAGGTTCTAAACATACCCTTAGAATGGAATTTCGAAAAACTGCCTTAGATGCAACAACGGGTTCAACATGGGCGCTTAATATTAGTGTTCCCGAACCTGCGACCATAGATACCATTGCTCCTTTAAATGAAAGACAAGGTTCTGTTCGATTTAACAATGATGGATCCTTAGCAACTTACTCACCACCAAGTGTTTCTTTTACTGGAAATAATGGTTCTTCCCCTGATCAGCAAGTTCGTTTTGATTTTGGTACTTCAAATGCATTTGATGGACTTACCTCGTTTGATGCACCATCTTCCACTTCTGGTATTTCACAAGATGGTTTTACTGGTGGAGATTTACTTGGAATTAGAATTGATCAATCGGGTACATTAGTGGGTTCATTTTCAAATGGTCGTTCATTTGGTTTGGCTCAAATTGGTATGGCTAAGTTTGCTAACAACGAGGGACTAACTGCAGATGGTGGAAATGTTTATATTCAATCCGCTAACTCAGGTAATCCTATTATTGGTGAGGCTGCTACTGCTGGGCGTGGATTTATTCAGTCGTCTGCTCTTGAAGCCTCAAACGTTGACCTATCACGTTCACTCACGCAGTTGATTATTATTCAGCGTGGTTATCAGGCTAATGGTAAGACTATTACTACTTCAGATCAGTTACTAAATACACTTATTAATCTTAAGAACTAGGTTCTTTTGGCTTGGTACTTTGGTGTTTAGTTGAAGGGGGAACACAGCTTTAATTTTCACCCATTTAGGGTGAGAATTAAAGTTATGTCCCCGTACTCTTACGCAGCAACTTCTTTTTATATCTTTCCGTAAATTTCATTATATAAGGCCATGGCTGAACGGTCTGAGAGACTGGCTATGTAGTCGGCTATAACGCGGTGTTTTTTACGTGAGTTTAATTGTTTTACAAAATACTTTGGTAACATTTTTGGCTCATCCATCAAAGCATCAAATAAACCTTGCACCGCTTTTTTCCCTGCGTACATTTTTCTTACTATCTCTTTATGTTGATATAACTCTTGATAGAGTATCTTTTTGAGTTTTTTAATCTTTGTTTCTAGCTCTGGCTCAAACCCTATAGGTATGCTTTGTGAACTTGATATGCACGCGCTTAAGACCTTTGAGTTATCTACCTTTTCTTTAGAGAACTCTAATAAAGAATAGACAAGATGGTTTATGAAATGTGACGAAAATCGGTATCTAAACATCTCGTCTTCATTTTCTGTAATGCCTTCTTCATAAACCTTAGCTAAAACTTCTTGGGCCAACTCACTACCTTTAAGTGTCTCAAAAGAGATAAGCCCTGAATGTATACCATCATCTATATCATGGCTCATATACGCTATCTCATCGGCTCTATCAACAACCATGGCTTCTATTGATGGGTGGGTTTCAAGGTTAAACATTTCATCTATCTTTTTAGGAAGAAATTCTTTTTTATAAGGATATGAATGTTTTAAAACCCCTTCTAAGGTAGCAAAAGAAAGATTTAAACCATAAAATCCTTTATATCGTTGTTCTAAAAAAGTAAGGACTCTAAAGGATTGATAATTATGCTCAAAGCCATTTTCATATCCTGCTTGTCTTAACTTTGTATCTAACTCATCTCCACCCACATGACCAAAAGGGGTATGCCCTAAATCATGCGCAAGAGCAATAGCCTCGGCCAGGGGTTCTTCTAAACCTAGTTGCGATGAAATGGAACGCGCAATCTGAGAGACTTCTAAGGAGTGTGTTAACCGTGTTCTAAAGAAGTCACCTTCTTGGTTTAAAAACACCTGCGTTTTATATTCTAATTTTCTAAAAGACCCTGAATGGATAATCCTATCTCTGTCTCTTGCATAAGGGGAGCGAAAATCATCAGAAATTCCGTAAAATCTTTCGTGAGCTTGCATAATTTCTTCTTTCTAAGGTGTTTTTTACTGTAGTTTGGGGGAATCTTAGCTAAATCTTTACCTTCGTACTTCTACTTTTTCAGGTTTTTCACATTTTAAACATTTTCCATCTTCATCATAAAGAGGAAGATTTGCTAGTCTTGCTTTTTCATCATCATAGTTTTGGCATTGACTAGAAACGTGTCCTGGCTGCATACTTTCGCACATAGCCACATTTATTTTA
>NZ_JAEMVE010000095.1 GCF_029216045.1 Sulfurimonas sp. MAG313
ACCTTCAACATCAGTACTTTCTTTAGGCATAAACTCTCTACGCCCTCCACCCATAACTACATCTATCCCATCTCCATAAGAAAATGAAAGCAATTGAGATGCTATATCTTCACATCCATTTGCTATCGCTTCTTCTGTAAGCTTAGAATTATTCTCCCAGTTACGCTCTGGTGTATGTGCATAAGTCGCTGCTGGTGTTGCGTGTGTGATACGCGCCGTTGATACAACTCCTGTTGACATGCCATTTCTTTCTGCCAACTCCATCATAGTCATAACGTCATTGTCTTTTGACTCCGCACAATTTCCACGCGCACCAAATTCATTGACACCAAGAACGCCCATCTTCGTCTTTATTCCTGAAGCCATCGCTGTCATTGTCCCTGCTGAATCTGGTGTTTGAGAATTTGTGTTATATGTTTTAACTAAGCCACTGTAAGGAAATTTTCCAAAACTAAGAACATTCTCTTCACCAAGTTGTCCCTTATTTTGACCATCTAAAATACGAGATGCGGTTATCGTTGAAATACCCATCCCATCACCTATAAATAAAATAACGTTTTTAGCCTTATTTGTCTTTTTAATACGATTAATCTTTTCTTCAAGACTCATTTGAGCATCTGTATACCAAACTGATGTTACTTGTTCATTTGGTAAACTAGCACCAAACAAACTTGTACTAAGCAGACCACATAAAGCAGTTGCAAGAAGTGTTATTTTCATTCTATCCCCTTTGAATTATTGATGGGGCATTATAAAAGTGCAAGATTACTTAAAAAGTACAAGAAGGTAACAATCAAAAGACATTTTGGAGATAGTTTAGTGACAAAACAGAAGCTATATCATTAAAACTTTGTTCAGAAGTAAACTCGTAGATATAACCGTTTTATTTATCTTGTTTTATTTAGTGTATAATATAAGAAATAATCATAAAGACTGAACCTTTGCCTACAGAAACTCTTATAGAACACACTTCATTTTTAGGGAAATGCTACATCCATTGGAAAACACGTAATTATGGGCGAAAAATAGAGGCAATTTCCTTACTTCTTGCAGTAGCAATTTTTATGAATAAAAAAGTATATGAGGTAGAACTTCGTTCCGCTTCAAATTACCTTCTTGAACTAATGGAAGATTCTGAAGATGTTGACAACGTGATGGAGTATGTCAAGATGAAGCTTTCAAATTATCAAGAAAACAATCAAGCCTGGCTTGAAGATAGACAAGAAGCCTTTAACCTTATCATCAAAAATGAAGACTTATACGGTTGTATGAGTGATATTTTTAATTCTGATGACAGTTTTGATGAAAGTGAAGAGCTTTTTGAAGAAGCCCTAAAAAGGTTATTATGAAATTACCAGAATCCATTATAAAACTAGCACAAACATTAATGGATAATGAGGCAAGAGCCTTTATAGTCGGTGGGTTTGTACGTGACCATTTTTTGGGTCTTGAAAGTAAAGATATAGATATTGAGATATATGGAATTGCTTCCTTACAAAAACTAAGCGCTGTACTTGAAGACTTAGCACCGGTACATGAAGTAGGTAAAAACTTTGGGGTTTTAAAAATATCACTTGATGGATACGACTTAGATATTTCTCTTCCACGTACCGAAACAAAAACAGGACAGGGCCATAAAGGTTTTCATATACAAACCAATGGTCAGCTTGATTACACAACCGCTGCTAAGCGTCGTGACTTCACTATGAACTCTATTGGTTATGATATCAAAACTGAATTCTTTTTAGACCCTTATGATGGCCGAAAAGACATAGAAGAAGGCATCATTCGTCATGTGGATGATAAAAGCTTTGTTGAAGATCCTCTTCGTGTCCTTCGAGCTGTTCAGTTTGCTGGACGTTTTAATTTTGTTTTAGATACTAACACCTTAAAACTTTGTCAAAACATGGTTGAAGAAAAGATGCTGGATGAACTTCCTAAAGAGCGCATCTTTGAAGAATATAAAAAGCTTTTGCTCAGATCCGATAAACCTTCACAAGGATTTGAACTTTTAGATGAGATGAATGCCCTATATCCTGAATTAAAAAACCTTCAAGGCATTCCTCAAGATAAAGCGTATCATCCAGAAGGTGATGTTTGGACCCATACCATGATGAGTCTAGATGCCATGGCACAACTACGCACAAAAGATGAGAAAAAGAACCTCATTTTAATGCTAGCTGTCTTATGCCATGATTTTGGAAAGGTAGAAGCAACCACAGAAGTAGAAGGAAAAATATCTTCTATTGCCCATGAACATATATTAGAACCAACCAATTCATTTATCACTAGACTTACTAATGAAAAGTCTCTTCTAGAAGAAATATATCCCCTTATTAAAGAACATCTCGTACCATCACAGCTGTATCAGCAAAAATCTAAAGACTCAGCTATTAGAAGATTATCCACTCGTGTAAATATACAAGACCTTGTTCTTGTAGCCACTGCAGACCATTTAGGACGCACAACAACTGAGGCTAAAAATAAAAAATATCCTGCAGGCCAGTGGCTTCTTCAAAAAGCTAAAAAATTAAAGGTACATGAAGAGCAACCCAAAGAGTTGTTATTAGGTAGACATTTGATAAAAGAGGGGATGACACCAGGCTTGGAATTTAAAGTCATCCTACAAGAAGCTTATGATGAACAACTTGAGGGGAAAATTAAGACTGAAAAAGCTGCTATAAAATGGTTAAAAAATTATCTAAACCCTTAGACTTAAACATCTTTTTTTCTTTTTTTCTTTTTTTTATCTTCTTCCACTGACATTATCCAAAGCCAATTAACTAAATAATAGCCACCAAGGGATAAAATAATACTATAAAAGGCTGTACCCACATAAAGAGGTACAAAAATATTAGCAAGGTTATCTGTAAACCATTGCAAACTTAATTCAATTTCTTGTACGCCTTCTTTCATCAATAAAAAATTTCCTGTTATATATTCAACATAATAAATCACAGGCATAGTAAAGGGATTTGTTATCCATACTAATGAAATGCCTATAGGTACATTGAAGCGAAAAAATGGGGCGATTAAAATAACTGCTAACATTTGCATAGGCATAGGTATCATTGCTATAAATATACCCACTAAAATAGCCCGTGACACCATCTTTCTATTAATGGTAAGAAGCTCACGAGGAATCTTATACTTCTTCATTATTGCATCAAGTTTAGGATTAGGTTTTTTCTTTTTAAAAACTTTTCGTATCATAATTCACAATTTATATTATTTTTTTACAATTATAGCGTTTTTTGAAGACTCTTACTTTTATTTTGATGAAATAAGATCCTCTTAAAAAAACAGATTTCACTAGAAATATCTAAAGATGCAGTACACGTTACTTAAAAAATAATCATTTGCAAGAGAAAGCTTATGTCCAAAGGGGAGAATAACATAAGCTAAAATTGTCAAGGGAGAATTGAATGAAAAATAAATCACAGAATAAAGAAGAAGCAAAGGGGTTAAATCTTCTTCTTTTTCTATTGGTATTATAAGGCTTCAATGTGTGGATAATGTGTAAGAGCATCCCTTAACATAAAAATTTAGAGCCTTTTACCACTATAAATTAAGGGCACCTCTAAAAACTCTTTAAAACCCTTATATTTTTGAACTGTCTATCTCAATAACGGTATGTACATTCCCACGTGGGTTAAAATCAGCTATAACCTTCATGTACTTAGGTTTAAGCTTCTTCTCTAAGATGTCATATATCTCATTAGCTGTATTTTCATGTGAGATATTTCTATCTCTAAATGAATTAATATAAAGCTTAATTGCCTTTAATTCTACCACATATGCATCAGGTGTATACTCTAAATATATAGTTGCGTAGTCTGGATAACCCGAACGTGGGCATAAACATGAAAATTCAGGTAAAGTCATTTTAATTAAGTAGTTTTTTTTGTGCTCATTTGGCCAAATTTCTAAATCTTTTTCTACATCAAACTCAGTTACTATTTTTTCGCCGTATTTCATTATATTACTTCCTTGTCTATTTTAATCCAATATCTCTTCTAATTTTTCATAGCTTATAATTTTAGAAATAACATTTCCTTGAATATAGTCAATATTCATTTCTTTAAATTCTAGTTTTAATTCGTTTGTATCCACCATTTTTATCCAAGATTTAAGTTTCAAATCTTTGGAAATATCTATAAAAGCACGTAAAAATGAGGCATAACTAAGGATATCCATATTTTTTGAAAATGCCTTGTCGAAACGAATTATATCAATATCTAAACGTTTTATGTACTCAATGGAAGAATTTATAGCTCCAACATTGTCTAAACAAAAACGCACCCCTAAGGCTCTATAATCTTGCAAAAGATCGTTATACCGCTTTGTGTTAGAATAAATATTTTTTTCATAAAGCAATATAATCAAACGTGAAAAATCAATTGTTTCTTTTTCAACCATTTGCTTAAACCTTTGAATAAAACGTTTATTTCTAAGAACCGAAGGTGAAATATTAAAGGCAAAGGTTACCTTATCTAATTTTTTACAGTTTAAGAGTATTTTTTCTAAAAGAATCTCATCAAACTCCATCTCAAAACCTAGACGCTTTATTACGGGTATAAAAGTCTTTTGATGAATAATCTTATCATTTTTTCCTTGTAGTTTTATACTCACCTGTACTATTTTTTCATCTGCTTCTAAAGGTTGGAACATTAGTGAAAAATTTCTATTTGTTATAGCATATCGAATGTTTTCTTCAAGTTCAAACAAAGAAATATCATCAACTGTGGGTGTTTTTATATGCTCACCCTCTTCCATTTCCATCTCTTTAAGTTCAAAAAGACGCTCCACTAAGGATAATACATCCGAACTAAGACTTTTATCGACTATGGTACCTATAACCTTGATTTCCATATCATCGATGATGAAATCATCAAACTTTATACACATCATTTCTAAAAAAGGACGAATAGAATTATAATTTCCTTTTAATCCAATAAGAAAATCACCGCCTTTAAAGTGTCCAATAGGAAATTTATCAAAACCTTTATTTTCAAAAAACCTTCCTGCCTCTCTTGCAACCTTTTTTAGAACTTTATCCCCTGCCTTCGTTCCATATTTAGAATTTATATCTGCCAGATTTTCTATACTAATTAGTATGATACTATAGTCTTTATCTTTTACAATCTCTTCTTTTAAAATAGATATTACTTTTTGTCTTGTAAAGGTATGTGTTATAGGATCGGTAATTTGTTCATTAAAGCCCCTATAAATCATATAAAAAATAAAATAAATCGAGATGGCTAAAATAAATATAGCACCCATATAAAAACCTGCGGGCATAGTTTCAAAATAAGCACTAAGACGAAAGGACATTAACAAGGTAGCTAAGATAAAAAGAGGAAGACCTGTACGAAGTGCTAATAAAAAACGGTGCGATCGTTCTTTTTTATGTGGATATAACATGAGTTTATCTTTTTAGAGAAGATGTGAAAAAAATTATCATTTTATCTTCTCCCAATAGTTTATTATACGTCTAAGTGTTTAACATCTTTTGCATGTGTTTCAATATACTTACGACGTGGCTCAACTTCATCACCCATAAACAAGCTAAAGGTGTCAGAAGCGACTTCTGCGTCGTCTACATTAACACGTAAAAGAACACGATTTTCAGGTGTCATTGTAGTTTCCCAAAGTTGTTCAGGATTCATTTCACCAAGACCTTTATAACGCTGAATATATGAGCCCTTCTTGGCAAACTCAGTTGCTGCTTCTAACATCTCTAAAGGATCTTGATCTGTTTGAATTCCCCAGTCACGAAGCTTTTCATAAATATAATGTGCTTCCGTAAAGTGTGGAGAAGTGAATAAAGAATCATCAATAATAAGCTCTTCCATACCATCATTTGTTTGAACAAATAGATGTAAAGATTCTTCAGTAGATTGAGAAGATAAAATATTATAATTTCGTTCATCTAAGAAAGACTTAACCGCGTCAAATAATTGAGTATGATTCATTCCCGCTATATCTGGGTTTTCAACAAAGTGACGAATTAGTTCAATAAGCGCGTATCTACGCTCTAATGATTCTAATGAGCCACGGTAATGATCGGCTACTTTTAGGTATTCAACTAAATCAGATAACCCTATACCATCTACTACTAAAGACTCTGCGCCGTTTTCAATTAAGAAATCGTTCATCATTCTATCATCTTTAAAATAAATTTCTGTTTTTCCTTTTTTATAGCGGAAAAGTGGAGGCTGAGCTAAATATAAATACCCTTGTTCAACGATATGAGGAAAGTATCTAAAGAAGAAAGTAAGCAATAGTGTCTGAATATGAGAACCATCAACATCCGCATCGGTCATGATGATAATCTTGTGATAACGAAGTTTTTCAGGATTAAATTCTTCACCAATTCCACAACCCATAACCGTAATCATGTTCGTGATTTCATCTGATTTTAAAATCTTTTCTAAACGTGCTTTTTCAACATTTAAAATCTTACCCTTTAGAGGTAAAATTGCTTGATAAACACGATCACGACCCTGCTTAGCTGAACCACCCGCAGAATCCCCTTCCACTAGATATAATTCACAAATAGCAGGATCTTTACTTTGACAATCTGCTAGTTTACCTGGGAGTGTTCCAACAGTCATTGAGTCTTTTCTGCGGGTTAATTCTCTAGCTTTTTTAGCAGCCTCACGTCCACGAGCAGCCATTAATGCTTTTTGAACAACTATCTTTGCTTCAATTGGATTTTCTTCAAAATACTTAGAAAGAATTTCATTGGTAAGTTTTTGAATTAAAGGACGTACATAAGCATTTCCTAGTTTACCCTTTGTTTGACCCTCAAATTGAGGTTCAGGAACGCGAGCAGAAACCACACAAATAAGCCCTTCTTTAACATCATCCCCAGAAATTTTTACGTCTTTTTCTTTAATCGCACCATTTTTAGAATTGTAATTTGAAATAACACGAGTAAGTGCCATTCTAAATCCAGTTTCATGAGTTCCACCATTTGGTGTTCTAATATTATTTACAAAAGAATATACTTTTTCATCATAGGCTTCACAATATAAAAGAGCCACATCAACTTCAATATCTTCAAGTTTATCTGAAAAATAAATTGGCTTTATGATAGCTTCTTTTTTATTTATATCTTCAACATATTGAACAATTCCACCTTCAAAATGATAGGTATTGTCTTCGCCTGTACGGTCATCTTTAAATTTTATTGTAATTTTTGGATTTAAATATGCAAGTTCTTTTAAACGACGTGATAAATATTCATAATCAAAGATAATTGCGTCAAAAATAGTAGGATCTGGAAAAAATTCTATATGTGTACCTGTTTTGCGGGTTGTTCCTGTTTCAAACAAGGCTTCTTGAGGAATACCTTTTTGAAAATTTTGCTCAAAACTCTTACCCTGACGGTTAATCGTCATTTTAAGATCAGACGATAGTGCATTTACTACTGAGATACCAACACCATGCAGTCCACCAGATACTTTATATGTATCTTTATCAAACTTACCACCAGCATGTAGTACTGTTAAAACAACCGTAGCTGCTGACATTCCTTCACCTTCGTGAAAGTCAGTAGGAATACCACGACCATTATCAGAAATAAGTGCTGTACCTTTTTTAGTTAATGTCACTGAAATAGTGTCACAAAATCCAGCCATAGCCTCATCAATAGAATTATCAATCACTTCATAAATAAGGTGATGAAGTCCTTTTTGACCTGTATCACCGATATACATACCAGGACGTTTACGTACTGCTTCTAGTCCTTTAAGGACCTTAATGTTACTTGCGCCGTAGTTTGCTTCTGCCATATCACTTCCTAAAAAAGTTTTGCTTTTTGCGACTTCTAGAGTCTTTAGAGCATAATTGTTTCTATTCTATCGTTTTTTATCTAAATGTTTTGTTTAAGAGGCATATAAGTAGTAGAAATATGTTTGAGTGATACTTTTAGGTGTATTTAAAGATGAAATTATTTTATAAAAAGTCTTTTTCTAAAGTATTGATGAGTTTAATTTCTCTTTGTGATTGTACAGAATTTTTTAAAAAATTCCAAAATTCTTTTGCTGATTCTACAACTTCTAACCATTGTATATCTCTTAAAATTTCTTCTGGATCTTCTGATGGTTCAATATATAAATATGAAAGTTGATGAAACTTATTTGCTTCAAGTGCTTCTTCTTTTGACACATTTCTTGATTTTAGTGCTTTTTCATAAGCATCATCTAAGGCTAAGTTATCAAAATAAGCACTATAACATTGCTCATATGAGGATTCCCAAATCTCCCTATTAGGCCAAGCATCTTCATCTGCTTCTATCCAAGACATTCTTTGTAATTTAATATTAGAATACTCAAAAATACAATGAATCCAGTACAGTCTCCATCTTTGTTTTAACTCGGTATCACTTATATCATCTTGAATATTTAGCATTTGTTTATTAAATAACTATAGGCATAACAATAGTTTTAAAGTCTTCCGAACTTACAACAAAAGGAAGGTTTGATTCGTTTAAGCCAACATTAAATTCGTTTGTATGTATTTGTGCTAAAAAATCTAATATATATTTACTGTTTATAGCTAGCACAAAGGCTTCTGTAAAAGGTGTTTCATAAGCCATTTGTGTCTTAGCTTCTATATTATCTTCACTTAAGGACTCAAAGGTAATTAAGCCATTTTCAAAGGTAATCTTCAAATCATTAGAAATAGTTGTTATTTGTTTAATAGCATCTATCATCATAGCTTTAGGAAGTGATAAATTATAATTTGTTTCTTTAGGAATTATTCGGGTGTAATCTGGAAATTTTCCATTTATGAGTTTTGTAAAAAATGTATATTGATCTGATTTTATAATTAAATGAGTATTGTCATAATAAATTTCTATGGCATTAAAAAATAATTTTTGTATTTCAATAATTGCTTTTTTAGGAATAATAATTGAGAGCTCTTCAGATGAATTGTTTTCTATTTCTACTAAGGCTAGTCTACGTGTATCTGTTGAAACAATTGAAATTTTATCTTTAGATATATCTATGAGTGCACCATTGAGTTCAAATTTTGGATTATTGTTATCAATGGCAGGAGTTATTTTTTTTAATGAAGAAATTAACTTTGCAGAATCTAAATTAATTTTAGGTTTTGAATCTTCAGATGGAAATTCTGGAAATTCATTAGCATTAAAAGTTGGTAATTTAAAACTTGATTGACCTTGAGAAATATGTAACATTTCGCCAATACTTTCTAAGGTTATAAAGTCATCTTTTAATATTCGAACAATATCTAAAAGTTTTTTACCATTAGCAGTTATTGATCCTGGAGATAAAGTCTCTAACTGATCGGTTTGAACTTTTAGACCAATTTCATGATCGGTTGCTTGAACTAATAATTTACCTGCGTGGGTTTGTAAAAAGATATGCGATGTAATTTGAGAAGTATCTTTTTTTTCTAAAAAAGCTTGTGAATGAATAAGTATGTTTTCTAGAATTGTTTTAGCAATTGAAATCTTCATATTGAAATCCCTATATATATTTATAAAATAGTAGTAGTAGTAGTAGGGGAGATGAATATGTGAATAATAGCTTCAAATCCCTATCTAGTGCATTAGTACAGATGTGAATCTATTTAAAAAGTTATTCACATTTGTTCACCTAAGAAATTATATCTTTTTTTTTGCATATTTTGTACTAAGGTGTTTGTCCTGCTGATATTTTGTTGTTAAGTTCGTCAATTTTAAGCTTAAAATTCTCATCTGACTTAAGAAGCTCATTAATTTTTTTCATAGTATGTGAGATGGTAGTATGATCTTTCATACCAAAGTACTGAGCAAGTTGTGGCATAGTATTTTGTGTGATAGAACGCGCTAGGTAGATAGATACCCTTCGTGCATAAACAATGTTTTTACTTCTGTTTTTTGAGCGAATTTCAGATGGCTTAACATTTAGCTCTTTACAAACAAACTTTACAATGTCATCAATTGTAATATTTTCTCTTTGTTCTTTAATATGCTCTTTTAAAACATTTTTTGTAAATTCAAGAGTGATTTCTTGATTCATTAGTTTAGCGTAGGCATGTAGTTTAGACAATATACCTTCAATCTCTCTAGCATTGTTATCAATAATAGTTGCTATGTAGTCAATCACATCTTTAGTGATATTAACACGATTAATTTCACATTTTTTATTAATAATGGCAATTTTAGTTTCAAGTTCAGGGGCTTGAATGTCTGCTACTAAACCCCACTCAAAACGGCTTTTAAGCCTATCTTCTAAACCAGCAATTTGCTTAGGATGTTTATCTGAGGTTAAAATAATTTGTTTGTTTTCATTTCTAAGGGTTTCAAAGGTATGAAAAAATTCTTCTTGAGTTTGTACTTTTCCGGATAAAAACTGAATATCATCAATCATAAGCACATCACAATTACGGTATTTGTCTTTGAATCTATCCATAGTTTGATTTCTAAGGTGACGGGTAAAATCATTAACAAACTGCTCAACAGAAGAATAAATAACCGATTTTCCAAGAGTTTGCAGACGGTTACCCACAGCTTGCATAAGGTGAGTCTTACCTAAACCAACTCCCCCATAAATATATAAAGGATTATAGGCTTCACCAGGCTTTTCACAAACAGACTGAGCAGCAGAGAAAGCAAACTGGTTAGAAGTTCCAACAACATAGTTATCAAAGGTATAGGCTGGATTTAATAAGCTTTGATGAGCAGAATGTTGAGGGGATGTACTAGTAACACTGTCTTTTGATTGTGCTTTTAAAGGTCGTTTGTTTTTAAGTTCAATGGCTACTTGAGGTTTAACGCTTGTTTTAACTTCAAATAAATGAGCAATCTTTTCACTGTATTTTGTTCGGACCCAAGATGCGATAAGAGGGTTGGGAGCTAAAAACAGTGCGTAGTCAGTTTTTGAACTTTCTGTACAAAAGCTAAGTTGTTTAATATATCTTTTATATTCGATTTCAGGAATTTCTTCTTTGAGTTGAACAAGGATGGAGTCACCAATAGTCATTAAGAGCCTTTTAAAAGTGGTAAAAGTTATTCACATAGTGAAAAGTGAATAATAACAAAAAAACAAAGAGTTTTGGCTAAAATAGCGGATATAAACGATGTGAATAGAAAGTTTTTCACATATGTGAACAAATACCCCATAAATGTGAATAAAACCCTATAATAGGGAAAAGGAAGTGATGTGAATATCTTAGGTATAGATCCAGGTACACGAAACCTAGGTTATGCGATTATTTCGCTTGAAGGGTCTTCTTTGAAATTAGTAGAAGCGGGACTAATAAAAATGAAACCAGAAGGTCTTCAACTACAAATCCCGCAAATGGTTGAAGGGTTTGATCAAATTTTTAAAGCACATAAAATTGATGAAGTTGCTATGGAAGATATTTTTTATGCGCATAATCCAAAAACAACCATTAAATTAGCCCAATTTCGTGGAGCCATTATGTTGAAGATTTTATTAGAACATGGCCAATTTGAAGAATACACTGCTCTACAAGTTAAAAAAGCACTTACAGGTAAGGGAAAGGCTCAAAAGGAACAAGTTGCCTTTATGGTGCAACGCTTGCTAGGTATAAAAAAAGAGATAAGGCCCTTAGACATATCGGACGCAATGGCAGTAGCCATTACTCATTCTCAAAGAGTTCGGTTAAGAAAGTAAGTTATAAGAGAGATGAGAGCTTGTTCTTGTCACATTAAATTAACATTTTTTTAAAAGATAATGCTTTAAAGAGTTAGGGTAAAATACTTAAACTTATAGGAGATTGTTATGATAGAAAAGACAATTTTAGCCTTGAGAAACGCAGAAGAAACGTATATTAATTTAAAAGAAGGTTCTTCAAAACAACATATTATAGCCTTGCATGCCCTTTTTGACTCGTTTATTTATTATGGATTTGCTGTTTCTCAAGTTACGGACGCTATTACTTATTTAGAAAACGATACCTATCTTTTTGAAACACTGATTGAGCCACATTTAAGAGTGGTAGATGATGTAGATATGATAGCAAGACAGTATATGCATATGTACGTGCAATACATAGCAAAAATTGCAGGCGGAGAAAAAAGTGAAAAAGCCATAGAAAGTTTATTTAACTAATTTTTAAATAACTTCAAAATCCACAAATTCATAATCATAAGGATTTTTTTCATCCTTTAAGTGTTTTTCCCTTTTGATTTCTTTTATACTTAGTTTTTCATAATCTGGAAACTTAGTATCCCCATCAACGTCAAGGTCTATAAAGGTAAGATAAAGTTTATTGGCCTTAGGCAAGGTCTGCGAATATAAAAAACCTCCTCCAATTATCATCACTTCTTTAACCTCTTTTACAAGGTTTATAGCCTCGTCTAAAGAACAAACAGTTTCACATCCCTCAAGGATATAGTTTTTGTTAGTACTTATAACAATGTTTTTACGTCCAGGAAGAGGTCTGCCAATGGACTCATAGGTTTTTCTACCCATGATGATTGGTTTACCTAGGGTTAGGGCCTTAAAGTGTCCTAAATCAGCAGGTAAATGCCAAGGCATTTGATTGTCTTTACCTATAACACGGTTGTTAGCCATAGCAGCTATTAAAGAGATAATAGGCATGAATTACACCGAAAACGGGTATTTAATAGCGTCATGACATTCATACCCTGAAATAGAAAAATCGTCCATACTCACCCATGTTTCTAAGTCTTCTAGGCTTTGTATCTTGTCTGAGATATGAAGCTGCGGAGAAGCAAAAGGTTCTCTTTTTACTTGAATATCTTTCATTAAGTCTAATTGGTCTTCATAAATATGCGCATTTACAATTTTGTGATAAGCCGTACCTGCTTTTTTGCCTGTGATACGAGCCATTAAGGCTAAAAATGTAAAAACTTGAACCTGATTAAAATTAAGACCCAAGGGAACATCGCAAGAACGTTGATAGGATGTTAAATGAAGGGTGTCTCCAATGAGCGAAAAGGTATGTGTATGCATACAAGGACGCAAACAACCCATATGAAACTCTCCAGGGTTATAAAAGGTAATGATTTCAGCTCTATCATCAATGCCATTTTTTAAGTTATCTACCACTTTTCTAAGCTGGTCTATAGTATTTCCCTCAGGCGTTTTCCATGATCTTGCTTGAACGCCATAAACACGTCCCATATCGTCTTCACCTTTGCGGTAAGAGTTGTTTAACCACGCCTCATTAAGATTAGCATTAGCGTCCCAAGTCTTAGTCCCTAAGGCACGAAAATCAGCAGCATTATCATACCCACGTATGTAACCTAAAAACTCAGCAATAGCAGATTTAAAATACGACTTTCGTGTCGTTATCATAGGAAATTCATTTTTTCCTACTTCATATTGAAGATCGGCATTAATCACAGTTAAACAAGACTTTCCTGTTCTTTCGTTTTTAATCCAAGTTCCCTCATCAATGATTCGCTTACAAAGTTTTAAATATTGCTTCATTTTTAACCTTTAATAATTTATCTTAGTTATCTTGTCCATGATAGTATCAAATAATAAACACGATTATATAATAAATTAAGCGCTAAATCAAAACTAAGAGATTTTAAGTAAGACCCTATATTTATAAAGTCTTTACACTTTTTACTTATAATAAGAAAAAGGAAGCATATTATGTTGGATTCTTGGGATATAGAACTGTATCAAATAGTAAATATTTTTGCATTATTTATAGGTTTTTGCTATGGGCTTATAGCGCAAAAGACGCAATTTTGCTTCAATGGTTCTATCAAAGATTATATTTTAGATAAATCAACACGACGTTTAGGTTCTGTTCTAAGTGCTATTATTGTTGCGATTATATCTTCGCAACTATTATCGTATGCATATGATATAGATTTATATCAAAGCATATATTTACAAACAGATATAAATTATTTTTTAATTATATTTGGGGGAATTCTCTTTGGTATCGGCATGATGCAAGCAGATGGATGTAGTAGCCGTCATCTTGTTAAGTTTGCTCAAGGAGATTTACATTCTTTAGTCACCTTAGTATCGATTGGGATTTTTGGATATATGACCTCTAGGGGAGTGCTTTCTTATCCTTTAAATTTTTTAAAAACAAATGAAACACTGGTTCAATTATCAGGATATATACCCAATCAAGCTATGCCCATGTGGTTAATATTAACCTTTTTTGCAGTGGTTTTATGGAGGGTTCTTCCAAATCTAAAAAACTTATTATTAACAAGTGATGGTGTTTTAATAGGTCTTTTAATTGGTGCATCGTGGTTCGTTACAGGATACATAGGTTTTGATGAGTTTGAAGGCGTACCCGTAGAAGCATTGAGTTTTGTTTTTCCTACAGGTAAAACCTTGGAATATTTAATGTTTTTTAGTGGGAGTACTCTTTCTTTTAGCGTGTGTGTAGTTTTTGGTGTTTTACTTGGAAGTTTTTTGATGTCTAAGTTTAATAAAAAATATAGATTTTCATGTGCTCCACCTCCAAAAAACAATAAACTTCAGACCCGTATTTGGGGGGGTGCTTTGATGGGTATTGGAGGGATTCTTTCTTATGGGTGTACCATAGGACAAGGGTTAAGCGGTATTTCAACACTTGCACTAGCCTCTCTCATCTCTATTAGCTCAATATACATATCCGCTTTTTATATGGCAAAATATATGGCAAAAAAAGACACCTTACCGAGTTGTTTTAGTTTCGATTGGCAAATTTAACTTCTAAAAAATAGTAAAATTATTTATGCCTGCATACTCTCATATCCAAGTCTGAAGTTCAATTCTTTTGGATGGTATTTGAGGTTTTATAACTAATTAATAACCTTTACATAACTTTTACTCTCTTATATTACAATTAGGTAATACAAAAAGATCGGGGGATCACATGAAAATATTCATGATACTACTATGGACGGCACTTATATTAAATGCCAGAGAGATTGTACTCAATGCTGATGAAGGCAATATGGTACAAAGCACAAACGCTGAAATTTTGAAAAGAGCGTATGCTTCGTTGGGGATTGACCTTAAAATTGTTTCACATTCACTATCAAAATCCTTAATGCTTTCTAACTCAGGTCAACTTGATGGAGAACCTGGACGGATTAAAAAAATCAGCAAGAAGTTTCCAAATCTTGTACGTGTGCCAGTACCTATTAATTATGTAGAGGCAATTGCATTTGGAAAAGATAATGAGGTGATGATTAAAAAGTGGCAAGACCTAAAAGCTTATAAGATAGGTGTGATAAAGGGCGTTAAATTTATTGAAGGTCCTACAAAAAAGATGAACAAGGTAAGTTATAATAGTTTTAAAGAAGCCTTTAAAGCCTTAGACGATGGGCTCATTGAAATAGTAGTTGCACCAAAAGTTACAGGTAAGTTTATTATAGAGACGCAAGGATATAAGGATATTTATAAGGTTAGTCGTTCATTAAAGCGTCTTCACCTTTACCATTTTTTACATAAGAA
>NZ_JAEMVE010000096.1 GCF_029216045.1 Sulfurimonas sp. MAG313
ACTTTTTAATACCTCAGTAGCATTATTTGTAGAAAGCGAACCAACCTCTTTTTCTAAGCCAATAAGCAAGGCTTTTAAATCTTTTTGAAGATTTTCTTGCAGAAGTTTATTCTCAAGTATCTGAGAAGGGGCAAAAAAATTTTTTAACTTTGATATCTGTGTTTGAAAAGATTTAGAAAAAACGATATCTCCTTTTTCTAGTTCTTTATCAAAGTTTGCTATCCAACTTTTGATTTCTTTTGGTATTTTTTCTTTCATAAAGTCTTGGCTTGGTTGTTTTAAAACCATAAGTATCTTTTCAATAGTTTCAAAAATTCCCTTAGTACTTTGAATATTCAAGGGCCTTATTTCTTCACTTAATGAACTAAAAAACAGGGTAAATTGAGAAGGTTTCAGAGCTTCTATATCTTCTACTTTCATCCTAGACAAGGTTTTAACCTCGTGTTTGATATCTTCAAAATTTACGAGATTTTTTAAACTTAGTTTTGGAGTTTCTGCGGTTCTTGTACTTTTTAGACTATCCAGAGTCTTGTTTTCTAATAGGTCTATTTTGTTTTGTATGGGTTTAGTGTTTTCTTTACTGTCTAGGGCTAACGTTTTATTTACAGGAATATCTTTATTTGAAGAGATAAGAAGTTCTGTAGTACTAGGAATATTTTTAACAGCAGGACTGTTAACCTTTGCTTCTTGTATAGGTATATTAGAAGCTTGAGGAATACGAATGTTCTCTAAGGCTAAAGAGAGCTTCTTAAGTAAGGGAATAGGGCTTGAATGCTCTAATATAGAAGAAATTTTTGTACTTATTGGTTCAAGTTGTGCATTTAAAAGTTTGGTAGAAGGTTGAGCGCTGATACGAAGTTCAGAAGAGATATCTAAAATGATGTTTTTAAAGCTACTGAGAGAAAATCCTTTTTCCTTAGTAGTGGGTATTAGAAGTTGCTCTAGTTTTGAGCTTAAGACTTTTAGCTCTTTAGAATACATGGGTTCAGCACTCTTACTTATGTCTTTCAAAGAAGACAGTAGCGGTTCAAGTTCTTTTTTAACAAACTTTAAAGAGATAAGATTATTACTTTTGGTATATAAAGTTTTATGTTCAAGTAAGGACTGAACTATAGTTAAAAGTTTTGGTGCCATGCTCTTTTCACTTTTACTAAGTTGGTCTTTAATTTCATATAAGGCACCTTTTAAAATTTCTTTTGCTTTAGGCTCTTCAAGAAATTTGGATTCTAAGAAAACACCAGAATTTTTTACAAAATCTTGTAAACTTTTAACATCGCTTTGTTTGATATCTATTAAAGAACCTTGTAACAGTTTTATGAACTTTTCTAAGCTATTGGTTTGAGTTTTGTCTGGAGCTTTAGACTGCTCTAAAAGTTCCACTAAAATCTTCAATTCTTTGGGAAAACTCCCCAGCTCTTTAAAAAAATCTGAGTTTTTTAAAATATCAAGAAGTATAGTATTTGATTTAGTTGTATCTAGGGTCTGTATTGTGAGCTCAGTTAAAATAGCTTTTAAATCTTTTGCCTGAGAAAGTGTCTCTAATTGCTGCGGGGAAGCATTTTCTAAGATACTACTGAGCACTTTGTTGGACTTTGGAAAAAGTAAGGCGAGTTTTTGTGAAGATGTAATTTCCATAATAAACTTATATCGGCATTTTTAAAGAAAATTCAAATACATATACTTTCTTAGTTAAGATAAGTACTTAAGATTCTATCTAGCTCTTCTTCCATAATGGGTTTGGCCATATAGTCATCAAGACCTGCATCTAAAAACTTTTCTTTATCCCCATTTAAAGCGTTTGCGGTTACAGCTATGATAGGAATGCTTTTAGTTTTAAATTTTGTAAGATTTTTAATATTCTTTGTAGCTTCAATGCCATTCATATTGGGCATATTTTCATCCATTAAGATAAGGTCAAAGTCCCCTTCTTGATAGGCCGTAACGCCTAAAATACCGTCATTGGCTACTTCTGAAGTGATATCTCGGTCTTCAAGAAGCATTGTCAATAAGATTTGATTTGTTTTATTGTCTTCTACTATTAAGACGTGCCCTTTAAAATGCTCTGTCTCAAGTACTTGTTCTTCTTGTGGAAATTCACTTTCATAAATTTTTTCTTCAAATATAGGTAAAACAAAATAAAAATTACTTCCTTTGCCTTGTTCAGAATTTAAATGGATACTGCCCCTCATGAGTTCAGACAGTTTTGAGGCAATACTAAGACCTAGTCCTGTGCCTCCAAACTTTCTAGTAGTCGATAAATCTTCTTGCTCAAAAGAATTAAATATTCTTGAGCTATTTTTTGAATCAATCCCTATGCCATTGTCGATGACTTCTATCTTAAGATTATGCTCATCATATAAACTTGCTTTAATATGAATTTCACCTTTATTTGGAGTAAACTTTAAGGCATTTGAGACCAGGTTTGTCAAGACTTGTTTAATTCTATAGATGTCACCTTTGGCATAAAGAGGTAAATCTTCTTGTATAGAAATATGCATATTTATAGATTTTTCCTCAGCTTTTTTTGAACAAAGCTCGAAAATTCTTTCTATAGGTTCTCTTGTTATAAAGACATTGTTGTCTATTTTTAATTGGCTTGATTCAATTTTAGAAAAATCTAAAATATCATTAATTATTTCTAGAAGGGACTCTCCAGAGTTTTTGATTATGTTTAATTGCTCAAGTTTTTTTAAATCGGTTTCAGACTTATGCAAGATGTTAATAAAGCCAATGATAGCGTTCATAGGAGTGCGTATCTCATGGCTCATATTGGCAAGAAAATCGGATTTTATTTTTAAAGCTGAGCTTAATTTATCTTTTGAATCGTATAAAAGTTTAGAATGTGCATTAAAGCTTTTTGCAAGATCACTGAGCTCATCTTCTTTCATTATGGATAAAAATTTTAAAGGGTTACTTTGTTCAGAAATAGCTCGTATTTCATCTCTTAGTTTTGCGATAGGATTAATAAGTAAATAGCGTAAAAGATAGATAGCAAAAAGTATAAGTAAAACAAAAATAGCGCTAAAGATAAGAAGCAAAGTATTTAAAACTTCCTTTGTATTAGCATAAATATAAGAATGAGGGATATAAATTATTAACTTCCAATTGGTTTGAGGAAAGTTAAGAATAATACTATCTGTTAATTCATCAAAATAAGAGGCATGTATATTATAAATGTAATCTACGGTCATAGACTCCTTAATATCCTTAGATATTAAATTTGAAAGTATATAAATATCTCTTTTTGAAATAGACGATATTTCTTGTAAGAGTTTAATACGAAGTTTTAAATTAGTAGAAGATTCAGATACCTTTTGTAAGGAATTTTCAATATATTGGTTAATTTTTTGAAAACTCGGTACTAAAGAGGTGTATTGTAAAGAGTTTATATATGCATGATTGATTTGAGCATTTTCTTTATCGGGATGAGATAAAAACTTTCCGCCACTGTCTATTAATATAGCGTAGCCTTTAAACTTCTCAACTTGTTTATAGAGTAAATCATCTAATCCTTGTAGCTTTACATCAACAGTAGAGACTCCAACAAATTTTTCATTTTTATACATAGGTACAGTCACCGTCACCATAGGTTCTTTGGAATAAGGATCAATATAAGAATTAGACCAAAAGGCACGTGAAGCCTTGGTGTACTTAGAAGGAACATACCATTGCTCATTATGATAACTTACACTTCCTTCTTCATTATAGTCATTATAAAATAGAAATTTTTCATTTTTATCTTTTGCCCAAAAAAAACTAGCAAATTTTGTTTCTTTATTATAGGCATAAGGTTCCGGCCAAACTCCACCTCCTGCTATTCGAGGATTGTCTTCAGATAAAGAAATAAGACTTTTTAAAAGTATCTTATCTTTTTGAGTAGAACCTGATAAATTCTGACCTAGTTTGGCTAAGGCAAAGGCCAAAGTCTCAGCCTTAGCAAGCTCTATCTTAAGTTGTAATGCAATGTTTTTTGCCGACATTGTGATATCAAAGTTCGCTTGTTTTTGAGCTATGGGTTCCATAATAGAGCTAAAGGTATAGACAAAGATAGAGGCTGATATAAAGGAAAATATTAAAAATAATAATAAAAATTTAGGAATAAGTTTTTTAGGAACAAGTTTCATATATTACTTTTTATGATATTTTATGTAAATATCATAAAATATTTATATTTAAAACTTGATTAAAAGAATTTTTAACTTTTAACTAGTGTATAAACTGTAAGATATAAAAACAGTCTTTTTAGTCACTTATGGGTATTATGTTATAAACAAAAAAGAGAATTGTGCAAGACTTACAAAAGCTAAAAGACCTTATAAGTGAAGGCAAAAATATATTTTTAACGGGTGGAGCAGGGGTAGGTAAGAGCTTTTTACTTAGGGCCTTAATTGCTCAGTATGAACTTGAAGGTAAGAAGGTGGTAAAACTTGCTTCAACGGGGATGGCGGCTTCGTTAATTATGGGACAGACTCTTCATAGTTTTTTTTCTTTAGGTATTTGTAATCATTCTTTTGATTTAGAACGGGTGGGAAAGATATCTATTGATCAAAAGCTTTCTAAACTTTTAAAAAAGATTGATCTTATTGTTATTGATGAGATATCTATGGTGAGTTCAGGGGTCATGGATATGATACGTTTACGCCTCCTTCAAGCGGACTCACATGCTCAACTTATAGTATCTGGTGACTTCTTACAACTTCCTCCTGTTATTCGTGAGAATGATAAAAATCGTTTTGCTTATGAAAATCCTGACATACTTATTCAAAGTATTTATGGTTTTGCTTTTGAATCAGAAGCTTGGCAAAGATTTGAATTTACAAACTACAATTTATCTGAGGTCAAACGAAGTACAGACGAAAAGTTTATTGATATACTTGATAAAATCCGTTATGGAATAAAGAACAAAGAGGTTGTAGATTACCTTTCTTCACTTATTCGTCCTATGCCTTCAGATATGCAAAATCACACCGTGCTATTTGGAAAAAATGCCTCTGTTCATAGGCATAATAAAGCTGAACTTTCAGAGTTAGAAGGGGAGATGTATAGTTTTGAAACGAGGGTGGAAACATTTGAGAAAAATGTAAAAGATAATGAAATAGAACGTTTTATGAATGATTCTAGACTTCCTCTATGTTTAAAATTAAAAATCAATGCACCTATCCTTTTTATGCGGAATTCTTGGAACTATTTTAATGGAGAAAAAGGAATAATTGTTCGTATTAATGAAGAAGAAAACTTTATTCACGTGATGAAAGATGATGGAAAGCTTGTCCGAGTAGAACAAGAAAGGTATTCTAAAAAACAATGGAAAGAAAAGCTAATAGAAGGAAAAAAGCAAGAAATAGAAGTGTCTCGTTTTGATGTATTTCAATATCCTTTATCCTTAGCCTACGCTATTACTATACATAAGTCTCAGGGAATGAGCCTTTTAGACTTAGTGATTAATTTAGATGAGATTTTTGCACCGTCACAATTTTATGTAGGAATTTCTCGTGCTATTTCTCCTCATAGACTCAGTCTTCTTCCACCAAGACGACCTATAGAGTCTTTTATTTTCGCTTCGAAAAATGCTATAAGTTTTTATTCTTTAAAATAAAATATTAAAACCTAAAAAGCCCTCTACTCCTCGGTTTGGTATGGCTATACTAAAAGAAGAACCTTCTGCTGGTGTGAAATACTCTGTATGTAAAAGGTTATTGACTTGCAGAAAAATCTTACTATCTTTTGTAAGCATATAGCTGAGTTTAGTGTTGACTAGGGTATACGAGGGAAGGGTTTTAAGTACACCGTTGTCATTATTTTGTGAAGAAGAATTATAAAAAGCAGATAGGTTCAGGTTATAGCTCTTTGTATTATAATTTAAGATAGTAGAAGCGATATCATTAGATGAGGTAATCACGAAGTCAGGTTTTGCAAATACATGTGAATACGAAGCCCTTACTTGAAAGTTTTTCATAGGTTCTGCAATATATTCAATTTCCATACCTCTAAAATCACCACTTCCAATATTATCGCGTGTTAAAGAACCATCTGCTTGTGTAACAGCTAAGATAATGTCATCGATTTTATTAAGATAATACGATAAAGAGATGGAATGGCCTTGATACTGTTGTAAGAAGATAGCCTCATAAGAATTTATAATCGCAGGTTTTAAATTAGGGTTTCCGACTAAGACGCCATTGTTTTGTAAATCTAATTCATTTTTAGCCGGAGCTCTAAAGGCTTTCGCATATAAAAGTTTGAAGGAAGTTTCTTCAAAGGCTTGATAAACAAGGGCAGCTCTAGGATTATAAGACTCACCAAAGTCACTATACTTATCGTACCGAAAGCCTAGAGTAAGATGAAGGTCCTCTATGAGACTGGCTTGATATTGTGCATACAAGCCATAAACATTACGAGAACTCTTTTTAGATAAGTCAAAGTCATAATAATTGGGATTATAAAATGGATTTTGAGGAGGAGTGTTTATAATGTCATAATTGTATTGAACCTGAGCCTTTGTAATATTTAGATACCGGTACTCTGCTCCAAACTGTAGGGACTGGTTCGTACTTATTGTATAAGAATTAAACCATTCAAAAGAATAAATGTCTTCATCAATTGCGGCTTTTCCATATAAAGCGTCATTTAAAAAAGGAGTTTGTCCTTGTGGTGCTAACTCGATAAGAAATTCATCTTGGGCATGTATGTAAGATAAAGATACCTGCGAAATATATTCAGGGCTAATGTCTAGTTCATAATTTGCTCGAAGATATGTGTTTTTATTTTTTTTGTAATTATCTTTTGAAAGCCTTTGTAAACTATAAAAACCTTGCATATCGCGTTCATTATATGAGAAGTAAAGGCTTAAGTCTTTATATTTTGCTTGTAGGTACACATCAACAGAATTATAAGGGTCTCTTGCGGTGGTTTGTCCATTTCCAAGGGTGTCTTTTAACTCGGTATACTCTTGCCCTTTGTCCTTGACCCCCTTAACAAAACCAGAAAATAAAGTATCTTCCTCTTTTATAGAAACTAAGGCACTTGCTTGATAGGAATCGGCATTAAAACGTGCAGATACCGAATTGACATCTTTTAAACTTGTAATATTAATAACAGCAGAAAATGCTCCTGAACCATATAAAGAAGAACCAGCTCCTCGTATAAACTCAATTTTTTTAACATTTTCAAGGGGTATAAGGGAATAGGTAATCCCTGAGCCTCCATTATAGTCACTATCAAGTCTTTGTCCATCTAAGATAATTAAGATACTTCTACCTGGGTCACCAGACTTATGTCCTCTAGTAGTAGAAGCATAAATATTTGATGAGGTGCCTGCACGTCTGGATTGAAATCCTGCTACATAATTCATAAGTTGATTGAGAGTGGTCGCTCCAAGATTGTTTATCTCTTCATGGGTGAAGACAGTAACTGAAGAAGGTACAGTGAGTAAACTTTGTTGGGTTCGGGTTGAGCCTTGGATTTCTACTTGCAATAATTCTTCTATACTCATAGCAAGAAGGTTATCAAGTTCTGAATCGGCGTGAAGAGAGGGTATACAAAGAAGATAAGATAAAAATAAAATATTTAATGAAGATTTAAGCATAACAATAGTTTATACTAAAGTACATAAAACTTTTATAAAGGCTGTACAATAAGGTCTTTGACTAAGTAAGTAGGCTTAGTCAAATGAGTTTAATGTTTTTACTTTTAGAAGTACTTTTTAGCAAGAACGTCCTGTTAGATCAATGATTTGATCTTTGGCTTGTATGAAATGTAGTTTTGTATCCATGGTGTCATCCTTTGTTTGGATGAAAAATTATAAGATAAAAAGTATTAATTGATACTTAAAATGATAGTTATTATCATTAATATGCATTTTTTACTCCATTATATCCTTACAAAAATAAGGATGAAATAGATGCTTGAGCTGTTTGGATGAGTATGTTTGCTCCAGGAATATACGAAACTAAACCGGTTCCTATTCCTCCCCAAAGTACCGATATAGCCACGATACCAATAACAAAGGGTGTAAAAGAAAAACTCATAGTATAGTGCTGCTTTTGATCATAAAAGTACATCATAGCAATCACTTTAAAATAGTAATAAATAGAAACAAAGGCCGCTAATACTCCTAAAAAGGCCAGACCCATAAGACCCGACTCTATAGCTGAGGTAAAGATATAAAACTTTCCTAAAAAACCTATGGTGGAAGGAAATCCTGCAAAAGAAAGCATAAAAACAGACATCATTGCCGCAAGTAAGGGATGTGAATGAGAAAATCCTTTAAGGTCTTCATAGGTGGTTCTTTCGGTATCCCAAACCGAGATATACGACAATATTCCAAATGCTCCAATAGCAGATAAAAAATACGCCACTAAATAAAAGATAATAGAAGGTGCGGAAGACTCACTTAGTCCAGTAGAGGTTGCGCTAAGGGCAATGAGTAAATATCCACTATGAACAATGGATGAAGCCGCTAACATTCTTTTGATGTTTTGTTGAGCTAGGGTGAGTAAGGAGCCTCCAATAATGGTGATAACGGCTATAAAGATTAACAAGGGTTGAAAAAGCTCACTAATACTTTGATAATCAACCAATAAAATACGAAGGGTAATAGAAAAAATAGCTATTTTAAAGGTACCTGCCATAAATGCAGTGATGGGTAAGGACGCTCCATCATATACATCTAAAGTCCACGCACCAAAAGGGATAGCAGATATTTTAAATAAAATAGTAATGAGCATTAAAATACCCCCCATGATGATAAGTTCATTATTGTCATGGTTACTTATATAATTATGAATATCACCTAAATGAGTAGACCCCACTTGTGCGTAAATAAAGGCAATGCCTAAGAGAAAAAATGCACCGGCAAATGAGCCTAGAAGGAGGTACTTAAATAAGGCTTCTGAAGCCCGTACATTGTACCTATTAATACCCACTAAGATATATATGGAAACAGAGGCAGACTCTAAGGCTATAAAGGCGGTTAAAAGCTCATTTGCCATACTTAAAAGCATCATAGAAAAGATAGCAAAAAGAACAAGGGCAAAGGTCTCACCTATAAAAAATTTAGTCGCTTGCATAAAGGCGCGCCCTGTAGATATCATTAAAAAAGCACCCACTAAAAAGATAATATTAAAAAGCGAGGCAAAGCTGTCAAAACGCAGCATATGATTAAAAAGCTCTGGCTGGATTTCAAGTGCAAAAAGCTCACCTAAGTAGTCAATTTGAAAATAAATTGCTAAAGAAATAATAGCTAGAGTAAGATAAGAGAGCACCAAGTTAGACCACTTAGTAAAGGCCGCAATTAACATCATAAAAACAGCACCCAAACCAATGATAAGAAGGGAAATGATTATATTATTTTCTATCATAAGCACTCTCCTGTGAGGTATGCATTTTTGCTGTTGGTTTGAATTTATGTAAAAAGAACGATGGAAATATTCCCATAACTATAATTAAAAGAGCTAAGGGGATAAGAGATAAAAGCTCGTAGAAACGAAGTTCAGCAAAGCTTTCAAGTTTTACCTTTCCATATAAGACCTTTTGCATGACTCTAAAGACAAACAAAACAGCTATTAAAAGAGTAGTTGCGGCTATAAAACCTATAAAGATATTAAATTTAAAAGCACCAATAATAAGTAAAAGTTCAGATACAAAACCACCTGTTAGAGGAATACCCACTATACTTAAGGCAAAGAATGCAAAAAAAGCAGAAAATATGGGTGCTTGATGCACAATTCCACCTAAGGTGTGAATATGCAAGGACTGGGTACGTTTATAAATCATTCCAAGCATCATAAACAAGGCAGCAGAGGAGAAGGCGTGAGAGGCTATCATATAAAAAGCACCTAAATGCGCATAATAATTAAAGGTAAAAATTCCCATAACTATTAAAGAAAGATGCGAGGCTGAAGAGTAGGCAAAAAGTTTTTTAAGTTCCCTTTGTTTCATCGCAGCTAAGCCAAAATATATCATCCCAAATAATCCTAAGGCAACAAAAAATGGTGCACTTTTAAAGGCAGTTTCTTCAAAGAGGGTAAACACAAACCTCCAAATAGCGTAAACTCCAAGCTTAGCCATAAGGGCAGACATCACTACAATAGCGCCAATGGGAGCAGCTCTATACGTTTGAGGTAGCCATGTATGAAAAGGAAAAAGAGGTATTTTAATACTAAAGGCAAATATAAAGGCGGCAAACAAAAAGAAGGTGGTTTGTGCATCAAATACAAGCTTCTTTAAGTCCATAATCGAAAAACTCCATGAATTAAATTGTAGATTATGTGAATGTCCTAGGTATAAAATCGCTAATAACATCATAAGAGAGCCAAAGATGGTATATAAGGTGAACTTCATAGACATAAAATTTTTGTTTTCTCGACCAAAGAGACCTATTAAAAAGAAAATAGGTAAGAGCATAGTTTCCCAAAAAACATAAAATAAAATAAGGTCAAGTGCAAGTGCCGCGCCGGTTAATCCCCCATGTACGATCAAAAGATTTAACCAATACCCTTTTCTATCTAAATGCCAAAAAGAGAGGTATAACAAAGGCATGATGAGGTTCGTTATCATAATGATGATAAGTGAAATCCCATCAATACCAATATGATAAGAGATACCATATTCTTTAATCCACGCATACGACTCTACAAACTGCATGGCGTTGGTGTCTTCAAAGTTATTATACAGCCATAAACTAAGAAAAGTGGTGAACAGGGTGACTGTGAAGCTCGCATATCTAGTGAATTTTACATCAAAAGGTAGTAAAAATAAAAGAATGGCGGAAAGGATGGGAATGAAAATTAAAAGTGATAGAATACTTTCCATTTAGGACACTCCTAGATACACAAATACACAGACTATGCCAACAGACATGTACAAGGCGTAATAGCGTACATTTCCATTTTGAACAGTGTCCGTATAATACGATATTTTTTGATAGCTTGAGCTGAGTTTATGAATAAAAAAGTCAATGATTTTTTCATCAATAACCTTAACTATAAAAATACTCATCCATGCTAAGGGTTTTACAAAAAGACTGTGCAGTATCTCATCCACATAAAACTTATTTTTTATAGGCTTATCTAAGAATCCAAGGATAGGATCAACAGAAGTGCGTTTATAAGCTTTAAAAGCAAAGAAAATTCCCATTAAGGCAACAAAAACATTAAGAAGAAGAAGCATTAGCTCAGTACTTTGAGACAGGTGATGCTTTAAATCAGGAAGGTTAAGCCATATAGAGTAGGATTCATTTCCAGAAAAAAATACAGGAAGGTTTATAAAACCTATAAAGACAGCTCCTAGACTTAAGACGCCTAAGGTAAGGTTTATGAGCTTATCTTGAGGTAAAAGGTGATGCTCTTTTGAAGAGGGAGAAATAAAT
>NZ_JAEMVE010000097.1 GCF_029216045.1 Sulfurimonas sp. MAG313
AATAAAGAGTTATATGAGGCCTACGGCAGGTAATCCCCAAATAATCATCAAAGATATGACAAATTGACATAAAACATCAAGATATTTCATATCAGTGGCAAACTTATATTATGTGTAAACTACACGAGCAAACAAGTAAACCTCACTATGAACTGCAAGATATATTTAATCTCTATGCAGATGATTTCTTAAAAACCCACAAGACAACCTCAGTACAAAGAAAAGCCCTCAATGACATACAAGCATGTAGAACATCAGTCCTTGGCTATAACGCAAGAGAATGCAGTGAGTGTAAGAATGTAGAATTCTCATATAACTCTTGCAGAAATAGAAACTGCCCAAAGTGCCAAGGGCAGAAGCGTTTTAAATGGATACAAGATAGACTAAAAACAACCATCAATGTTCCTTACTTCCATACAGTTTTCACAGTTCCTAACCAACTCTTTGATATAGCAATACATAATCAAAGGTTCTTTTATAATCTCATGTTTCAAGCGACATCGGACACATTAAAACTCTTTGCGCAAAACCCAAGATACTGGAACATGAAAGACATAAAAATAGAGACACCAAAGACAGACCTATCCTTCTTTGGAATATTACACACATGGGGACAAACCTTAGTCTATCATCCACATATACATTTTATAGTAGCAGGAGCTGGCATCTTAAAAGATGACACCATCATAGAACCAAAATATAATTCTAAGTTCCTCTTTCCGGTAAAGGCAATGAGCAAGGTGTTTAGAGGAAAACTGATTGAAGGAATAAAAAAGGCTTATTATAAAAATGAACTCACTCTAAATAAAGAGTTTAATCAAACAGGCTTCTTTGAGAACTTCATAGATCATCTTGTCAACAGAAAGTGGGTGGTATATTCAAAGTCCCAATTTCACAGCAGTGCTAAAATTGTGGAGTATATGAGTAGATATACGCACAGAGTGGCCCTAAGTAATTCAAGAATACTAAGTGTTGAAAAGAAAATAGTGAGATTCAAATACAAAGACTATAAAGACAACTCCAAACAAAAAATAATGAAGCTAGATGCTGACACCTTCATGCAAAGGTTTATTTATCACATAGCCCCTAAACGCTTTTACAGAATAAGATATTATGGAGCCTATCAAAGACTTTCAAAAGTAGACAATGAAAAGATAGTAACCTTAGATGATAAAACCTTAGAGAAATCAAGCAAGGTCAAAAAAACAAAATGCAAAAAAATGCCAATCAACACAAAGCGAAACCGTCTTAGTAGTCGTCCAAAATAATAAAGTAGTTTTAGGAGTATTAACACAAAAACTGCAAGAGCTAAAACAGGAGGCAAACCTTTATGACAGTACCTAACACCAAGAGCAATACATCATCTCTCATCATCCCAACACGCTACAGCAATATAAGAATAAACAAGCTCATTCTAAAATTCAAAAACAACACATTTCAAGCACAAAATCCGGTTCCAGTCCCAAAAGAACAAACAGACATAAGCCAAATAAGAAGAACTACACCAAATCAAAACACCTACTATCCATCAATACTTTCTAAGAAAGCCCATAGCCGCAACTACTCACCATATAACAAAGGGTAGGAGTCGAACAATCCCTCTATCAAATTCTTTAAGTTCTTCTTAGATAAGATACAAAAAACTAGTTGGCCACCAATAATTTTACAGAGGGATGGTCGCTCAACTTAGACGTTATGTCACAAAAGGATAATCTTTGAATTTATTATTTAAACTAGACCAGAAAGTTGAAGGGTTTGCTACAGCTAAAGAAGCAAAAGACTTTTTTAAAAATGAATTACCATTAAGAGATAATTATTTTTACAATGTAAATACAATTTCAAAAATCGAAACAGAAGATATTATATATTTTTCATTGATAGGCAATATTGTAGCAAAAGCAGTTTTTGCAGGTGAGATAATTGAAAATAAAAATAGAGACAAATTTAAAATTGGTCATAAAGTTAAAAATGTTGAAATAGTTAACTCTAATAAAAAAATTGACTTTAATATTATCAATGGAAGAGCAATAAACTATTTAGATAACGATACTAAAATCAATGAAATTAAAAGAGTTCTAAATACAACTATAGATATTTACCCTGATGAAGTAGATGAGTCTTTTTCAGAAGGAAATAGATCAAGAGTCTATATAAATAAATATGAACGTGACCCAAAAGCTAGAAAAGCTTGTTTAGAACACTTTGGATATAGCTGTCAAATATGTAAATTTGACTTTTGGTATACTTATGGCGACATTGGTAAAGGTTCAATTCATGTACATCATATAACACCCTTATCCGAGATGGGCAAAGAATATAAGATAAAACCAAGAGAGGACTTAATACCTGTTTGCCCAAACTGCCACTTAATTTTACATAAGTTAAATGCACCTACGATTGAAGAACTAAAAGAACGGTTTAGATAAAGACATAACAAGTACGTGGAGAGAAATATGAGACCCAAGGGCGGTCTCATATTTCTCACGACAGTCGTTGTACGTTCCCGCGAAGCGGAAACGTACAACGGCGGGGGCTGAACTCTAAACGAGTTCCCCACCAATTGTCGTATTCCGCTACGCTACATACAACAATTGGCAGGAACACACATCAAGATACCCTCCAGAAAACTCTACGAGTTTTATGAAGTGTACCTTAATGGAGTTCAGCCCCCGCCGTTGTATCTAAGTTTTTGAATATTCTGAAAATTTACATATGCCTATTTAAAAGAAATTGGTAAATTAAATTTTTGGAGAAA
>NZ_JAEMVE010000098.1 GCF_029216045.1 Sulfurimonas sp. MAG313
ATTATAGAGATATCCCTATAGGCACGTAAAGATGAAATTACAGAGGTGTAGAGTTTTGAAGCAGTCAGTTCTGTCTTTTCCTTATAATCATTTATATCATAATCTCGAATCACCTCTTGTTCAGGGGCAGAACCAGGTTGTCCTGTTCGTAAGATAATGCGAACCATACGGTTGTTAAGTTCTTCTCTTATACGTTTTACTGCATCTAATCCGGCATGGTCTGTTTCCATCACCACATCTAAAAGAATAAGCGCTACATTGTTGTGTTCTTTAAGCTTTTCAATCGCTTCATGCCCACTGTACGCACTTATCATTTCTATACCGCGACCTTCAAACTCAAACTTTGAAAGAACGGCCCGTGTTATTTGATGAACTTCTTCTTCATCATCAACAATTAAGACCTTCCACCCCTCTTTATACTCTGTATCTTTTTTTTCTTTTTCTTTGGCAAACGTCATTTTCTTCATTAAACTATCCCCTAATCTAGGAATATCTTATCTCTGCTTAGCTAAATTATCTATTAAATCTATCATATAAAGATGATAAACACACCCTAAATGCATAAACTTCACCAAAATTTAACTATATATTTGATAAACTTCCACCATAGGGGATAATATGACACTTTATGAAGCTGCAATTTTAGGTATCGTTGAAGGAATAACAGAGTTCCTTCCCGTCTCATCTACTGCGCATATCGCTTTAGTTTCTCAACTCATGGGCGTTGCTCAAGATGATTTTATGAGTTCTTTTAATATAATCATTCAAATTGCACCTATCTTTTCTATTATGCTTATTTATTTTAACACCTTAGTTCAAAGCTTAGACATATGGAAAAAGCTTATTGCTTCTTTTATACCAACTGGGATAATCGGATTTTTATTTCACAAACAAATAGAAACTATGTTTTCAGCCAACAGCATTATATTATGGATGATAGCCACAGGTGTTTTCTTTTTAATCATAGAGTTTTTATATTCCAAAAGAGGTCACTCAACAGCCCAACTTGAAGATGTAAGCTACAAACAAGCAATAAGTATTGGTTTTATTCAAGCACTTTCTTTAATCCCAGGAGTTTCTCGTTCAGGAAGCACCATTTTAGGAGGTATGTTCTTAGGACTTAAAAGAGAAACTTCCATGAGTTTTTCTTTTTTATTAGCCATTCCTACAATGACAGCCGCCTCAGGATATACACTCTTAAAAGATTATGATTCTTTATCTTTTAATGGTATTTCTTTAATACTCATTGGTTTTGTGGTTTCTTTTATAGTAGGACTAGCAGCCGTTAAAAGCTTTTTAGCTATCGTAGGAAAATACAATTTCACCCCATTTGGAATCTATCTCATTGCCTCAGGAATCTTATTTGGATTATTCGGAGTAGAACTCTAAGTGTAGTAATTAGGTTTAATAAACTTTTTCCTTCGGAAAACCACCACGGCTAGTTTTGGAATCCTCCTTAAATATCGTATATTTCCCTACTATTTTCTTTTTATAAGAATACTATGATAAAGTGGAACAAAGCTTGCTTTTTATTTCTTGGGTAACGTAAATGAAGCCCTAAGGAAAAAATATGGCCACTAAAGCTTTGAACCTACTGCAACGTCTCTCTAGTTCAATTGAATCTCTTTTCTATTCGTTCAGTAAAAAAGTTCTTTAGAACTTTCTCATTTGCTTAATAACATCTAACACAGGTCTAGCATTAGCTAAGGCTTGTGAACGATGTGACAGCTTTGACTTTGTGTCATCATCAAGTTCACCTAAGGTTTTATCATATCCTAATGGTATAAAACACGGATCGTAGCCAAAACCACCCTCACCTTTTGCTTGAACAATAACATTTCCATACATCCAGCCATGACTTGTATATTCACCCTCTTTGCAAACAATTGCAATAGCCGCGGTATAAAAGGCAGCAGAAGAGTCAAAACCTTTTTCTTTCACAGCCTTCATTAACTTGTTTAGGTTATCTATATCGCTTACATTTTCCCCCGCGTATCTTGCTGAAAGTACACCTGGCTCACTATCTAACACATCTACGCTAATACCGCTATCATCTGCAAAAACAATAGCATCTTCATCACCTAAAGCCTTATAAACGGCCCGTGCTTTAATCAATGCATTGCCTTTAAAGTCTGGCTCATCTTCAATAATGTCAAAGGCCTCAATTAAATCCGTATATGGAATAACCTCAAAGCTTTTATACATTTTTGTTATTTCTCTTACCTTGCCCTTATTTCCTGTTGCGAGAACCAGTTTCATTATTCGTATCCCTATTTATCTTTAAATTCAAAAACTTTCATTATAATGGCGTAATTTTATCGTAAACTTTATTTAAGGATTCTTTACATGTTTAAAACAATCTGGCCCCTTACAGCAATTATAGCCTTGCGTTTTTTAGGTCTATTTTTAGTTCTTCCAGTTCTTTCCATTTATGCTATGGATATGAAAGATGCGACTGCTCTTTTAGTAGGAATTATTGTGGGTGGATATGCCTTAACTCAAGCAATTTTTCAAGTTCCTTTTGGAAGTATTTCTGACAAGATGGGAAGAAAGCCTACTCTTGTTTTTGGTTTACTTGTATTTCTTGCGGGTTCTGTACTTGCAGCGATGAGTGATACTATCTGGATGTTAATGTTAGGACGTTTCCTTCAAGGTGCGGGCGCTATTGGTTCGGTTATCCCTGCTATGATTTCAGATCTTGTACCTGAAGAATCACGTGGTAAGGCTATGGCTATGATGGGTGGCGCTATTGCTATGAGTTTTGCACTAGCTATGGGACTTGGTCCTGTTCTTGGTTCAAGTTATGGCGTTCCTGCACTATTTTGGATAACAGCGGCAATGGCAGCTATCGCGGTGGTATTAGTCTTTGTAAAAGTACCAACTCCTCCACGTATTCGCCATGTTTATCATGACAAAATTAAGACAAAAGATATTTTTAAAGATCCAAACCTTTTAGGAATGTTTATTATTAATGGTATGCAAAAGGGTTTAATGACCATTGCCTTTGTTATCATTCCTCTGATTTTAACGGGTGCACTTGAAGACGGTGGATTTGCTTGGGATAAGGCTGAGCTTTGGAAAGCCTATCTTCCTGCTATGATTTTTGGTCTTGTTGCGATGGGACCTGCCGCTGTATTTGGTGAAAAGCATAATAAGGC
>NZ_JAEMVE010000099.1 GCF_029216045.1 Sulfurimonas sp. MAG313
AGAAAATCATTTACGCTAGAAAAGCTTTTGAAGTTAGAACCACGTATAGCCAAGTTTAAACCTTATGTGCAAAATCAAATTTTAATAGAAGCAAAATATGCACGTTATATAGAAAAGCAACAACAAGATATTAACAAGATGAAAAGACAGTTGAGAATGAAGATTCCTGAAGGTTTTGATTTTAAAATTGTTAAAGGACTGTCTAACGAGATGGTAGAAAAGTTTGAAAGTTTTAACCCCCCAACCCTTCAAGCCGCTTCTCAAATTTCTGGAGTAACTCCCGCGGCCATTGAAATACTTCAAATATATATTAAAATGGCAACAAAAGCAAAGAAGGTCTAAGAACCTTCAGCTTTTTTTTTCTTTAAGCTCTCTTTTTTAAGGAGAAAAGAATAAATTTTTTTCTTGTTGAGCTTAGAAAATCCTTATATCTTCACTCACTCATTCCCTTTAAGTCAAATTTGATATAATTCGCGTAATTTAAATAAATAAGGATTTATTCATGGAATCAATGATCATGATGGTAGGTCTGTTCGCGATTATGTATTTTATTATCATTCGCCCTCAGCAACAAGAAGCCAAAAAACATAAAGAGATGTTAAGCGCGTTAGCCAAGGGTGATAAAATAGTAACCAATGGTGGACTTATTGTAGATATTATTAAGGTTGATGATGCCTTTTATACCATTAAACTAGACAAAGATACACAGGTTCGTTTAGATAAAAATGCAGTGGCAAGAAAGTACGAGGATGAAGCTTAATTATCGCGTAGTTATTTTCCTAGCAGCCTTTATTTTTGGTCTTGCTTTTTCATTTCCGACCCTAATGCAAAGTGAAAAGGGTGCAAAAATTACACTAGGTCTTGATCTTCAAGGTGGTTTACATATGCTTCTTGGAGTTAAGTCTGAAGAAGCTGTTAAAGCACGTTTTAAATCTATTGCCGCTTCAGTGAAATATTTCACTCAAAAAAACGATATTTTAGTTGATACACTGAGTATTACAGAAGATGGTGTTGAATTTTCTATCTTAGATGAGGATGATATTCCTGCGCTAAAAGAGATGCTTGCACAAACTGAGGGTCTTGAAGTAGCTGAAAAAGATTTAGCTTTTTCCCTTAGTTTTTCAGATTTAGAAGTTGAAAGAACGAAACAACAGTCTATTGAACAAGCAGTTGAAACGATTCGTAATCGTTTAGATATGTTTGGTCTTTCTGAACCTACGGTTGCGAGACAAGGTGAAGATAAAATCCTTGTTGAGCTTCCCGGTATTAAGACACAAGAAGAAGAACAAAGAGCAAGAGAGCTTATCTCAAGAGCCGCTTATCTTCAGCTTATGGCTGTTGATGAAGACAGAAAATCTCGTGTGTATCAGATGTCTGACGCAGAAGCTGCAAAATATGGAGATATTATTCTTCCTGACGCAGAGGAAGAAGGGGTTAAGTATCTTATAAAAGAGATTCAAATCCTTGATGGTTCTATGTTGACTAATGCTCAGGTTCAATTTGACCAAGATACAAATCAACCTGTTATCAGTTTTGCTTTAAATTCTGAAGGTGCCGCTATTTTTGGTGACTTCACGGAAAGAAATGTAGGAAATCATTTAGCCGTTGTTTTAGATGGTAAGGTGTTCTCTGCTCCTGTCATTAATGAAAGAATTGGTGGTGGACATGGACAAATTTCTGGAAACTATACGCCTCAAAGCGCACAAGATTTAGCCATTGCACTTCGTTCAGGAGCGCTTTTAGCACCTATTTATCTTATGGAAAAACGCTCAGTAGGCCCTTCTTTAGGAGCAGACAGTATTAAGTCTGCGTCTATCGCTTTAATAGGTGGTTTTATCTTAGTGGTTGTCTTTATGTTAGCGTATTATAAGTTAGCAGGTATCGTTGCAAACATTGCCCTTATTGCCAACTTGTTTATCCTTTTAGCGGTGATGAGTTTATTTGGAGCCACCTTAACGCTTCCGGGTATGGCAGGTATTGTTTTAACCGTTGGTATGGCAGTTGACGCAAATGTTATTATTACCGAACGTATTCGTGAACTTTTATATGAAGGTGTATCGATACGTAAAGCGATTGAACAAGGTTATGAAAATGCTACAAGCGCCATCTTAGATGCAAATATTACGACCTTAATTGCAGCCGTTGTTTTATACATATATGGAACGGGCGCGATTAAAGGCTTTGCAATTACTATGAGTATTGGTATCTTAGCTTCTATGCTTACAGCAATTTTAGGAACACATGGAATTTATTCCATGTTAGTTGAAAGAATTGAAAAAGGTAAAAATGTGAAACTTTGGTTCGGGATAAAGGCACAATAATGGAATTTTTTAAATATACAAGAACCTTTGACTTTATGTCTAAGAAGATGATGACCTTAGTGTTTTCTCTTACACTAGTATTAGCGTCCTACGCAATTTTAGCGACGAAGGGTCTAAACTACGGGATTGATTTTGCTGGTGGTACCGTTATACAAGTTAAATACGATACCGTTGCACCTATTAAGACAATGCGCTCTCTTATTTCTGAAAATGAACTCTTCGAGGGTGCAAGTATTTCTGAATTTGGCTCACCAGATGAGGTTGTTATTCGGGTTCGTACATCAAGCACTTCAGTAACTTCAGATATGGGTGATGTAGCGAGAGAAGTACTGAAAGGCTCTGGTAATTTTGAGATTAGACGTGTTGATATCGTTGGTCCCAAGGTAGGAAATGAGTTAAGAGAAAAAGGGATTACAGCTATGCTATTAGCTGTGCTTGGAATTTTAATTTATGTTTCTTTTAG
>NZ_JAEMVE010000100.1 GCF_029216045.1 Sulfurimonas sp. MAG313
AAAATAGCAGTACGGTAAGCAAGGTTTACGGGAAGGGTATCTGCTGAATCAATATAATGATAAAATAAGTTAGGATAATAGGTTTCATTGACTAACTGCATAGAGAGTCTATGTTCTGCAAGCATCACTTCTTTTTCATTTTTATAATAAATAGAGGCCAACAAAGCCAAGATAAAAATCCACATAAAGGTATAAAGAACGATAAAGCCTCGTAAAGATTTAAATTCAGGCGAACTTATAACCATAGCGTTTAATGCTAACAATTCTATCCTTTCCTAGTATCTTACGAAGATTTTTTATGTAAGTTCTTAAGGATGCATCACTGGGTTCTTCTTCAAAACTCCATAAGTTCTCGTAAATAAGTTCATGACTTACCTGCTCATTTACGTGTTTTAAAAACAGTTTTAAAAGAAGCTTTTCTTTGTTGTTTAAAGGGATGGTTTTGCTCTTATCTAAAAGTTCATCTGCTTTTATATCATAAAAAAACCGTTCATCGATTTTTACTTTTTCATTGTCATTATGGTAAAAATCTCGTTTGACAATATTATTTATGCGAAGAAGAAGCTCTTTGAGGGCAAAAGGTTTACGTATATAGTCATCACAGCCACTTTCAAAGCCCTTTGAAACGTCTTGCATAGAGTTTAAGGAGGTGATATATATAGCAGGAGTAGTTGTCCCCTCATCTCTGGCCATTTTTAAAATTTCAAAACCGTTAGGGGAGGGGACATTTACGTCGAGTAAAAAGATGTCATAACTGTTCTCATAGATTAAAGAACTCGCCTCTTGACCATCAAAACAACAGCTTAGTTTAAAGCCTTCTTCTACTAAAAATTCTTCTATTGTTTCATTTAAATTAACATCATCTTCTAAGAGAAGAACCTTAATCATCTAATCGTACACTCTTTAATGAATAAGGCCATAGTAAACTTTGTATTTGATTTTTTATCATAAGTGTATAAGATTTTTGTTTTTTTACTTAAGGCTTCTGTTCTTCCCATAGTCTTTAATATCCATGAAATACTCTGCCCCGACTTTGCATTGGCAATATTTTTAGGATCACGAATAAAGTATATCTTTTGATCTTCTCTCGCTTTGATCCCATATCCAAACTTTTTGTTACCTGGCTCAGACACCATAAACATAACATTTCCTTCTAAAAGAGCTTCTCTTCCAGAATACTGATCAGCGGATATGTACTTTCCACATTGTTCGAGTGCTTTTTTACGACGTGATTGTTCTACTTTTGCCTTGTATTGTTTTTGTCTGTATTCTTTTTCTTTGCGTAACTTTTCTTTTGCAAATGCCTTTGCTTTAGCTAAACGAAGGGCGGCTTTTTTACGTTCGGATGCTTTTTTTGCTCGTAAAAGGGCCTCTTGCCTAGCAGCTGCTTCTTCAGCCGCGGCTAAAGACTCTGCTCTATGTATCCAATACTGAGGATTTTGAAAAGAGAAAAAACGTTCGGATTCTTGTAAGGGGAGTTTATGTGCATCTATAAAATCCATCTCGACTTGGCTGGGTTCACTTTTTAAAAGGGGAAACAAAAAGACAAAGTTCTTGGTGTCTTCGTCGTCTACAAATTCTTCTAAGGTGACTTCCATACCCGATTGAATACGAGAATTTTTAGACACTAAGTTACGAAGTTCTG
>NZ_JAEMVE010000013.1 GCF_029216045.1 Sulfurimonas sp. MAG313
AAGCTCATTTAAAAGAAGCAGAAGCGAATGGATGGATACATGAAATAGCAGCCTGTACAAAAGAATTAGCACAGTTAAGATATGAAGCAATGAATCCAATGGAAGTACTTGAGAGCGTTCAGCACTTATGTCTTAAGAGTGGAAACAATCTTATAAAAAGTCCAAATGCTGCTCAATCTGAAAAATTTGCTTAAATCATTTGGAAAATTTTTACAGACCTTATTAAGAAAAGAAGAGTTCACCTTCAGCTACTACTATAGCCAATGGTCTTACTCCTCTTGCTAATAAGTAGTACCATAAATTATACAAGGGAGAGCATTATGAAAATGGATGAATATGAGTTAGAACTTTTAGATGCTGTTAAAACAGCTACTGAGTTTGACATGTTAATGCTAAAAAGAAGAAGTGCTGAACTTAACATACCTTATCAAACTATACTTTCTTCTCTTATCCATCAGTATGTTACAAAAAAAGTAAAACTTACCTTCTAAGATTTCACTTTATGCAGTTTTAGCCTAAATATTTCTCTTATATTTTTAAAACTGTATAATCTCCCTATGAATAATTTAATTACCCTCTTAGAGCAAAAAACACCCCTTAAAAAAGAACATATAGAAAATATTTTAAAACTTTTAGAAGATGGTTCTACTATCCCTTTTATTGCGAGATATAGAAAAGAACTTACTGGTGGCGCTAGTGATGATGTGCTTCGTGATTTTGAAGAAATTTATGAAAGTTCTAAGAAACTTTTAGAGCGTAAAGGTGAGGTTTCACGTCTTATTGCTGAAAGGGCTGATCTTACCCCTGCCTTAGTTAAAAGCATAAACGAGGCACAAACACTTAGAATTTTAGAAGATATTTACAGACCTTTCAAAGAAAAGAAAAGTTCTCGTGCTAGTGTTGCAATGGCAAATGGACTGACTCCTTTAGCCAATATCTTACAATCAGCAAGACTTAGCGAAGTAGAATTTAAAAAGAAGGCTAAAGAGTTTGTTAAAGCTAAAGTAACATCTCTTGAAGAAGCTATTAAAGGTGCGCAAGACATCTTAGCTGAGAGGTACGCCGACCAGCCAAGAGAGCGCGAGGCTATCAGAGCTACTATGCTGAGACATGGTTCTTTAAATGTAAAAAAAGCCAAAGGGTTTAATGAAAAAGGTTTGTATGCCAAGTTAGCAGAGCACAGCGAAAAAGTTGCTTACATACCTTCACATAGATTCCTTGCCATTATGCGCGCTGTTAAGGAAAAAGAACTTTCTGTAAAGATTAGTATTGATACAGACAGAATTGAAGAAAACATTAAAACTTATAAAATTCCTAAACAATCTTCAAGCTCAGACAAGCTTTTATTTGTTGCTTATAAAGATGGTCTAAAACGTTTATTACTTCCTTCCATTGAAAGAGAAGTTATGGGTGAACTTAAACAAAAAGCAGACTTAGCGGCCATAAATGTTTTTGGTAAGAATCTAAACCAACTTTTAATGACGCCTCCCGTAAGTCAAAGAGTTATATTATGTGTTGATCCTGCCTTTAGATCAGGTTGTAAGTTAGCGGTGATTAATGAAAATGGTGATTATTTAGAACACGCCGTTGTTTATCCTACTGAACCTAGAAATGATTATGAAGCGTCTAAAAAAGTTGTGCTTGCGCTTGCTAAAAAGTATTCTATTAAGGCAGTTGCTATTGGAAATGGAACCGCTTCAAGAGAGACTCAAGAGTTTTTTGCAAGACTTAATGCAGATGAAAAAGCAGGACTTAACTACACTGTAGTTTCAGAGGCAGGGGCTTCTGTTTATTCAGCTTCGGCACTAGCGGCTGAAGAATACCCCAATCTTGACGTGACTATTCGTGGAGCCATCTCAATTGGACAAAGACTCCGCGATCCTATGGCGGCCCTTGTTAAGATTGACCCAAAATCTTTAGGTATTGGGCAGTACCAACATGATGTAGACCAAAAACTCTTAGAAAAAAAGTTAAATGATGTAACAGGTGACTTGGTAAATAGAATTGGCGTTGATGTTAACTCTGCTTCAGCTACCCTACTTTCACATGTTGCAGGTATTGGTATAAAAATAGCTCAAAACATTGTTAAATATAAAGAAGAAAATGGAAATTTTCAGGCGAAGGCACAACTGCTTAAGGTAAAAGGACTTGGGGCAAAGGCATATGAGCAAGCAGCAGGTTTTATCCGTATTAAAGATGGAAAGTCTGTTTTTGATAATTCAGGTATTCATCCTGAGTCATATAAAACTGCTCAAGCATTAGAAGGTTTAGACTTAGATACTTTAGATGTAGCAATGAAGTCTAATGAACTTAAAGTAGGAAAAGAAACCTTAAAAGACATTATCAAAGAACTTCAAAAACCAGGCTTTGACCCTAGAGAAGATTTGCCAGCTATCCCTTTTAAAGAAGGATTAACGGATATAAAAATGTTAAAAGAAGGCTCTTTTGTTTCAGGCATAGTAAGAAATATCGCTGACTTTGGTGCCTTTGTAGATATAGGGCTTAAAAATGATGGGATGATACACATCTCAAAGATGAGTGCAAAACGCATCTCACACCCTCTAGAAGTACTTTCTATCAACCAATACCTACCCCAGATAGAAGTGGTGTCTATAGACCTAGAAAAAGGCAAGATAGGGCTTAGTTTAAATGGCCAATAAAACAACATTAATAAAGGATTATGCTTCTTTTAGCAAGTACTACAATACTAATTAGTTTATTTTTTTAAGGGATATTATGTCCTTTTAACCCAATATTTACAATTACCCCTCACCTATAAGTATTTAATACGCTGTATCCGACTTAAAAGGACACTTTTAGTTTAAGTTTCATAAGCATATAAAACCTAAGAAAACACAAACCCCATAAACATGGGGATGTCATCCAAAAAGCAGGACAAGAAAGTGTCCAATAATAATGATATTTAAGGCTTACTTACCTATAATGTCCTCTAATATAGAGTTAGCTTAAAAGGAATATATTGAAACCAATAGTAATTGAACTTCAGCAAGATGCACTAAAAAGTGATATACCTGTTACTGATTTATTACGTAAAGCATATGTTGTTGCAAGAAAACTAAAATTATCTGATTTTGAAAAAT
>NZ_JAEMVE010000101.1 GCF_029216045.1 Sulfurimonas sp. MAG313
TACTGTTGCTTCTATATTTGTAATATTTTCAGCAGAAATATCTAGTGCCATTGCAACAAATGTGGCTAAAGTATTGTCATTAACAATTTCAGCGCATGTATCGGAGGTGTTATAAATGGTAAGGACACCATCTTTGGTAAGTACATCTCTGGTTGCAATACCTAATTCTGCTGCTATAGTATGTAGCTCTGGAAGAGTAAGATGTACTCCCTCAACCTTCATGGTAAAGCCTTCTCTAATCTTTTTTCCTGGGAACATAGTTCTTCCTATTTTTAAAATATCTGTTTATGGGCACCTCTAAAAACCCTATACTCACTCAGCGAATATAAGGTTTTTAGAGGTGCCCTTATATTAATTCTTGAAATTATAGCTTAAATACTCAGCTTTTATTTCTAGCTAGTTTTAATTGTTTCTTAACATAATATTTAATAAATATTGCCGCAGAAGAGATAATAAGGAACATACTTATCCATAAATAGATAATAGGCAAGTCAAAGACATTTACGACTATATAAAAGAAAACCACAGGCATAAAGATTTGTCTATAAAAACTAATATAAGGTATCATAAACGGATTTTTAATTCCTTGAAGCGTAGAAGTTGAGATAAACAAGGTTATAAATGAGAAAAACATAAAACTCTCAAATATTATATAAATGTAGGCGATGTCCACAACCTGAGTATCGGTATCAAAGACCATAATCATATATTTTCCAAATAAGGCTATTAAAACGACTCCAATCGCACTCATGATATATCCATATTTCAAGGCCGTGTGTATCACTTCATCTATGCGGTTGAAGTTTTTAGCGCCAAAGTTATTTGAAACTATAGCTATAACGGCGGTATTTAATCCTAACATGGGGAGTAAGATAATTTGTTCAACTCTATACCCTATCCCAAAGGCAGCAACCGCTTTAAACCCGTAAGTAGAGACAAAGTACATAGTAATCATACTTCCTAAAGACCCCAAAAACATATTAATACTCGTAGGAATGGCCTGCTTCATTAAATGTTTGTAAGCTTGCATATTTGGAGTGGATTTAAAAAATCTAACTCCATCAAAAAGCCTTGTTTTATAAAGTTTGTACAACATATATGTCAGTGTGACGTACTGGATTAAGACTGTGGCAAGGGCGACTCCACTTAGGCCAAGTGCTGGTATAAAATAAAACCCATATATGAATAATGGATCAAGAATGAGATTTAAAACAAATCCTAAAATTAAAATATTTCTATAACTCTTAGTATCACCAATAGATATTAAAACAGCATTGGCCCCTAAACCCATAAGCATAGGAAAAATACCTAAAAGAATGATGTAGGTATATTCAAGCGCGTAGTCTAAGACCTTGCCCGATGCACCCATAGACACAAATATATACTCTAAAAGTATAAAGCTTATTAGTAATAAGACAAAGGCAATTAACATAAATAAGCTTATCCCATTAGACACATAAATGCGCGCCATATTTTTCTTATGTTTGCCAAGCGCTCCACCAACATAAGCAGTAATAGCAGAGGAAAGCCCAAAACTCACTGACAAAAGCATAAAGAAAACCATAAAACTATAGGTCAATGCAGAAATGGCCTCGGTGGATATTTGACCAATATAAAAGGTGTCTACCACATTATACATAGTGTTAAAAAACATGCCTATACTTGAAGGAATAGCAATTTGAAAGATTAATTTTTTAATATCTTTAGTGAGTAGGTTATTTGTAGGTTTCATAAGCGTGATAATACTCTAATTTATCTTGTGACCTTCCTTTAAAAATGACATACGTCAATAACTTCTTAGAAGTTTCATATTATAATAGGGTAATTTATTATACGAAGGAGTTCTTATGGCACTAGTTTACATTGAACAAGTAGAAGAGATGAATTTAGAACAGATGCAAAAAACACACGAAGATGAGATTGAAATTCTTAATGCCATTGATAAACTTGCTATTTATCATGAAAGGGGTGAAGCCACTGAAGAAGAACTCGTAGCGAAAATAGATGAATATATTGAACATGTGCATCAACACTTTGCTAGTGAAGAAAATTTAATGCAAAAATATGATTTTCCAAAATATGACATGCATAAAACAGCCCATGATATGTTTTTAGAAGAACTAGATCACGCGATAAAATACTGGAAAAGATATGAGGATATTACTAAAATCACTAATTTTATAAGAAGAACCCCTGAGTGGATTGTTCTACATGTAAACACAGTAGATCTTCCAACTTCGACGTATCTTGCGAAAAAGATGGAACAAGAAAAAGAACTATAAAACTCTGCGATCTAAAACATAATCAACTATAACATGGATAAAGGTCGGTATTTTTTGATTCGCGTCAACACTAAAGGTTGCTAGTGCTTTATAGGTATCTTTACGTTCATCAAACAAGGCCTTAGCCTTAACTTCATCATTAAATAAAGGTCGTTTAGCACGTTCCTTTGCTGGTAAACGGTTCACTATAACATCAAAATCAGCGTCTATATATACTATAAGCGATTTATCTGAGATAGTACTGTGTATAGGAACGCCACCACCCGTAGCAATCACTTGACCTTTTTTTTCTGTAAGTTCATTAATACATTTTTGCTCAAGAGCACGAAAATACTCTTCTCCCTTGTCTGCAAAAATCTCCGTAATGCTAGAGTTTTGCTCTGCTTCAATAACACTATCAACATCCACAAAATCTTTATTAAGTTGTCTTGCAAGAGACTTACCCACAGAAGTCTTACCTGAGCCCATAAAGCCTATTAATACTATATTATCGTACACCATCTTATACCTCTTTTACTCTTGCTTTTAATAAGCGTGATAATACTCTAATACTCTTTAGGTTACTTATTTGTTTTAGCTTTATCATCTAAAATATATTGTTCACAGGTCTCAATAAAACGTGGAAATTTCTTATAAGCATAAGCGATATGAGTGGATGAGACTAAAAACTTAGGCGGCAATGTATGTTGTCCCTCAAGACCAAGCAAAAGAGCAGAAGGCTCATTAATAACATCACATACTTCTAAGGCAAGAAGCGCCTCTTGCCTAGGAATAATTTCATGAAAAAGATAAAGAAGATTATCAATAGGAATATAATGAATTCCTATAGGACTTATCAAATCAGGCATATGCTTTTCAATAACAAGTTCAAGTCCTTTTAGCAATTTTTCAGGCACATCGAATTTACGCTCATTTCCCTTAACAACATACTTAAAATACTCGTCAAAAGGATGTCTAGGCAAGGTATCTTTTATAAATTTTACACGTTTATCACTAAGTTCAAGCCACTCAATACTAAGAAGGACTGTTTGAGCTTCCTCTCTAAGTGTTTCTATTTTTATCTTATAGCTTTCATCTTTTAATTGTAAACCCGTTATATCTGCTTTAGCGCCAATTATATAAGCATAAAACTTATCTATTGAATATTTTTCTATGTGACCCGTTTTAGGATGTTTTAGGTGATACTGTAAAGCCTCAGCAGTATGCTCTTGTATTTCAACTATCTCAAAAGGAGCGTCTATGTCTATATCATAAAAGGGGTCCGTCCATTCTCCATATGCCTTTTTAAAAAGAAAAACTTCATCTTCTTTTTGCATTACTTTAACTAAATTTTCTAAATCCTTCTGCGTAAACTTTCCAAGGATATTTCGTTTAGATTTCACCTCTTCAATCTCTTTTTTAAGGTCACGATGTAAGATCATTTTCTCTAAGTTATCTTGAGTAGGCAAGGCAAGTCTACCACGAAACAGCGCCATTTCTTCAGGCGAAAAATAATGTCTATCTATAATCTTTCCTTCAACAGCAAACTTAGTAATATAAGTAAATTCACCCTCATTTTCATCATTACAGTGAAGCCAAACCACATCAATAATATCACCTGGATACTCTTTAGTAGGTAGCTCTTCAACTAAAAGGAACAAGGGCTTAACACCGGTATATACTGTTGGACGCATGAACCTTTCAATTTCTTTATCAATGACGTTTTTATCCATAAGAGTTCATTATCCTTTTTTTATACAATTAAATTAGTAATTTTTGAAAACACCTCATCTAATCCACTAACAACTCTTGCGGCACTAGAAGTGGAGTCTGAAGTATCATTAAGATTTTCAACAATCTTCTTCGAAACTTCTGTTATCTCATTAAGTTGTTTATGCAGAGCATTAATGTCTTTAGACTGTTCTTCAAGGGCTTCAACATCAAACCCCTCTAACAACTCCGCTAATTCGTCATGTTTTACTATCATCACCGAATGTTCAGCTTTAAGTTGATTTTTATCAAAAAAAGCTTGTATTTCAACGTAGGTCTTTTCTAATGAGTCATATGATGAATTATCAATAGCCATTTATTACTCTTTTTATGTAACTCTTAATTTTTTACCTATTATATATCAATATTAGTAAGCTACAAAACAAAAGGTTTAACACTTTTTAGCTAAGGGGTATATAGTTTACTATCAGGTCCTAAGCATAGCTTGTTTTGAGTCCAAAATAGTTTTCAAAATCTTTTCAGGAAAGTGAAAGTCACCTCTTTTGTAAGGAGTATGGTTTATAAATTTGGCTAAGTCTAATTCATCTTCTGTCATATTATAATGCTTTAATATATGCACCATATCATTCATATTTCCCGTTACTGAGCGGTCTGATGTTTTAGTAAATTTTAGACTATCTAAACTCTTAAGCATGATTTCAATTTGAGGTATGGTGAAATCATCACGACGTAGTATCTCTATTAAAAAGTCAGAAATGATACTAAGAAGATTAGGAATATGCTTTTTAGTAATCCCATAAATAAAAATAGAATAAAGACTTTCATTATGGGTTATAAGCAGACACTTTTTACGTCCAATCATAAAAATATTTCCATGCCATGATTCAAAAACTTCATCATACTTAGGTAAGGTATCTGTTTTTATGCCTAAAAAGTCTTGTAATTTCTTTGTTGCTTGAATAACCATTTAGCTTCTTAACGTTTGTAGTTTTTCAAATTCTTCTGTTGGTAAGTTTTCAACACTATCTTCGTCAATAATTTCAAACCTTGTAATCTCGCCGTTATCATTATCTTCACCAAAATATTTCAACACCAGCTTTCCTGTAGCAAAAACTTCATGTTTAATGATTTTTCCCATTTCATTATAAGTTATATTTTCACCATGTAACTTACCTTTATCATAGTTCTTTGTACTCTTCGCACTACCATCAGCTTTTGAAACAAAATATTTAGTTTCTAACCCCTGTCTTAGCTCATCTACAAAATGTTCTAACTTTGAAGCAACGCCTTTTTCAGTATTATGTTTGACTGTTTTAATCCCATCTTCAACCGTAATAAATTCCTTAACATAAGCATTTTTTCCATTATAAAAGTGCCTTGTAATAAAAGCATCTCCATCTTGGTATGTTTCAGTTTTTGTATTTTTACTATTAGGGTATGTCGTAATTTTTATATTTTCTTTCATGATAGTCCTTGTTAGTGAAAGTTTATCATATAAACAGTTTTCTAACTCATAACTTCATTTATATGTTTAATAAAATCAGACTTTCCTCCATAAGAAGGGTGTCTGATATATTTAATTTCTTTGTTTAAATCAAGTTTATTAAGGGCTAGTTCACCCTTTCTTCCGATAGCAGCTATGGTGCGAGGTTCAAATATTTCAATTAGCTCTTTGATATACCACTGCCCTTCTTCGATTTCTGAAGAGTTAGGTGCTCTGTTAGATTTTTGGTTTCCTTTATTAAAGGGATGGAAGGGGAAAGCATTCCAAAAAATGGGAATAATATGTTTGTCTTCTAACTGCTCCCAAATCATAGCCGCAGTATTTTCATTAGTACTCTCTTCTAAAACAATCTTTTCGCGTAGATGCCTAAAAAGTTTATGCTGAGAATGTTGAATAAGGTGACAAGAACTAAAAGGAATACCCGTTAAACGACATCCCTTATAACCCGGAGCCTCACCGATAAGTAAGATATGATTTTGGTTAAATTCATAAAGGTATTCAAAGTATAGTTTTAGGTTACCCAATAAATTTTGATTTTTGTAAGGGTTACAAGCTTGATCCCTTGAGGCACGTCTTTGAAGCCTTTTAAAGAAGGTGTAAAAAACATTCATTTTATCACCTTTATATAAAGTCAATCTTTTTCTCCAAACTTATCTCTAAACCTTTAAATGCAACTTGATAGATTAAAACTTCAACCCCTTTATCTCTTGCCGTATGCAAAAGTTGTGCATAAACAGAATCTATCTCTTTAGCAGGGAAGAAGCCTTTCCCTCCCTCTCTTAATACCGCAAAGAAAAGAACTGCTCTATCGCCTTGTTCTTTAACTTCCATAAGCTCTTCTAAATGTTTTTGTCCCCGAGTGCTCACCGCATCAGGAAACATAAGAATATCCCCTACCTTCATAGTTACACTCTTGACCTCAACATAACATTTCTCATTGTCTTTTTCTAAAAGAAGATCAATCCGGCTATTTTGACGCCCATATTTCACTTCAGTACGGATGTTGTCATAATCTAGAAGTTCTTCAATCGTACCTTCATCAATGGCTTCTTTAACCAGAGTGTTCGCCTTAGCAGCATAAACAAATATCTTTTCTCCTGAGCTATCTTCCACCATCTCCCAGGTATATTTTAGTTTTCGTTTAGGGTTATTGTTCTTACTTAACCAAACCCTTAGTCCCTCTTCTTTATAGCCCTTCATAGAACCAGTATTAGGACAATGTGCGGTAACATTTTCCCCGTTTTCAAGTTTCACATCCGCTAAAAAACGCTTATAACGTTTAATAAGCGTTCCCTTTATAAGTTCTGACTCAAGCAACATAATTCTTGCAACCTTTTTTGACATTATAACGATTGAACAAGTATAATAGTGACATAGAAGGAAAAAAATGTTAAAAATATCAAGTTCGGTCACTCTTGAAGAGAGTGAAATAGAACTATCCGCCATTCGCGCTCAGGGTTCTGGTGGGCAGAAGGTCAACAAGGTCTCTGCGGCAATTCATCTTCGCTTTGATATTGAGAACTCTTCTTTGCCGGAGTTCTATAAAGAAAGACTGTTAAATCTCAAGGACAAACGTATCACTAAAGAAGGTGTCATCGTCATTAAAGCGCAACAGCACCGCAGCCAAGAGCAAAATAGGGACGAAGCAATGCAGCGCCTTGCCCTCCTCATCAAAAGTGTCAATCTCGTCCAAAAGAAACGGGTCGTCACTAAGCCCACAAAAGGGTCAGTCAAACGACGACTCACTTCCAAGAAAAAACATGCCCAGAAAAAAATCTTACGGGGAAAAGTAACTATAGAATAGAGCTTCAAAATACAAAAAGTTTCAAGAAACAGGATTTTTAACTCTTGAAGTTTAGAGTTATATTTACTAAAGAAAATGTAATTTTCATCAATTATTTCTTTAATCAAGGCGCATAGTGAGGGAGTGTACTATTGTACATGACGAACGTGGCAACAAAGAGTAAAGGCACAAGTGCTGAAAATTGGTAGAGACATGCAGGACGATAGCGTACCTTATTTTAGGTGTTAATAATAAGGCATTTACCTTTTAAATGTACATATAGTTATACATTTTACTTCTTACACTGAAAGTAATGACTTAAGGGCACCTCTAAAAACTCTATATTCACTCAGAGATCTTTTGAAATGTAAGATTGTGCAAGAATTTTCTTGAGTCATAGCCGTAGCTCTGGCGATGGAAAAACTTGTGCAAGATTACGTTTCAAAAGACCTCCCAAAGGGCGATACAAGAAATTCACTCTTAATCGTTGAGTGAGTATAGGGTTTTTAGAGGTGCCCATAATCTATTTAATATAACAATTGTCTATATTATAGCAGAAGAAAAAGAATCAAAAATTAACGAGAAAAGAAAAAGAGGTTTTTAAAGAAGGATGGCTCAGAATGAGCCAAGAAAAGAGATTAAATCTCTTCTGCTTTGTCGACACTGTAAAGAATGTCTGATGTAGGGTGACGGTACATTGGCATGCCTAGACGTTTTTCGTCTAGGATATGACCAATGAAACCGATTGATCTACCAATTACAAAGAATGCATTTAATGCACCCGCGTCAATGAAACCATCGATTTCATCTTCACCGTATCCAAGAGCTCTCCACATATCAACCATTAAGATACCAATAGTACCATCAACGTTTAAGATAAGGTTTTCTTTCTTAGATGTAGTAAGTGCTTCTACTTCAAGAGCAAAGTCTAAAAGAGGTGTTGACGGGAAAGCGCCCGCTGCAAACTTCTTAAGACCAGAAACACGTAAATCTGGGTTACGAACCGATTTAACACGGTGACCGATTCCAGAAATAGTTTTTCCTTCTTTTTTCATGTAAGCGATAAACTCTTTAGGAGTCATACCGTTATCATTAGCGTACTTGAAATATCTAGCTGCATCATCTATAGCTCCACCAAATCTTGGACCAATAGTAAGAAGACCAGTTACAAGTGAAGAAATAACATCTTTACCTGCACGAGCCGTTACTTTACAGTTATGTGCTCCAGATACTGCTGGACCGTGGTCAGCAACCGTTTTGATTACCGTTTCTATAAAATCCGTTGCCCATGAAGGGTAACGCTTTTTGAACCATAGAAGTGAAATAACATCACCAATTCCAAAACCAGTTTCTGGAGTTGCAACGGCTGAAATTGGGTAACCCGCGTAAGTAGCTTCTTCACCTGTATCATCAGAGATAGTACAAATAAATTCTTTAGCCTTACGAACCTTAGGAACGATTTTAAGATCTGGCTCAACGATTTCAGTAATGATACCCTTAGCTGTTAAGTCAGCAACAACTTTTTGAATTGTTGCAGGAAGATCGTTGAAAGATGCAGGAACGTGAATTCCAGCTTCAGCCATTGCGATGTTCTTAGACTCAGCAGTTTCAGCTTCTGCGTTAGCAGATGCACCTGCGTGACCAAACTGAACACCTGTTGAGAAGTGTTTAGCAATCGTACCGATACACCAAGCAATAATTGGTTTTTTGATTTGACCATTTTTAACAGCTTCAATCACTTTGTACTCTTCAGTACCACCAACTTCACCTAGAAGAATCATATATTTAACTTCTGGGTTGCTTTCCATACGTAAAAGGTTGTCAATGAAAACTGATCCAACGAATCTGTCTCCACCAATAGCAACACCTTCAGCAATACCATCAGCGTTAATAGCAATGATGTTAGAAAGTTCGTTAAATAAACCACCTGAACGTGTTACAAGTCCACAAGAACCTGCACGGTGTAGTTTAGAGTTAACAATGTTTTCAATTGTTCCACCAACGTTAGCAATCTTGAATGCGCCAGGAGCGATTCCACCAACAGTTGCAGGCCCGATAACAGTAACACCAGCGTCACGTGCAGCTTGATTCATTCCACGAGCAAGACGCTCAGGGATTCCTTCAGCTGTAACCATGATTGACTTAAATTGACCCTTAAGTGCAATTGCTTCCATAGTAACGTCATAAGCCGTTCTAAAAGATGCAAAGTTTAAAAGAACATCAGCCTTAGGAAAAGCTGCTGCTGCTTCTGCAGTGTTCTTGAAAATTGGGATCATAACTTCGTCAGGACCAAAAAAGAATTTCTCAAATTTGTTACTTGAAGTTGGAGCTACGATAGCTGCAACTGAAGTAGTTTCACGAGAAATAGTGTAATCATAATCAAGCATACGCTGAATAGCGCTTTTGTTGTTGTTCCAAAAAATTGCTTGTGTATCTTTAGTATATAATGCTGCCATATTTATCCCCTACTTCTCTAGTGCCATACGCACGATGTCTGTAACATGTGTTTCTGGACCATAAACTTCAATATACAGACCAAGACGATCTGCTGCTTCTTTAATATCTTTAAGACCTTTTTCATAGTTAGGTCCCCCACGGCGTACATAAATCTGAACATTATGCTCTTTCATCTTATCAACATTCTTTTCGAATGATTGGATGATACCTGTAAATGTTTTAGCAACATCTGTAAAGTTAGCAATTGCTCCACCAATAATCATAATCTTGTTACGACCTTCAGGATCTTTATGACGAGTCATAAGATCAATTAGTGTATCAGCGTAGAATTCAGTTTCACCAGTAGTTGGTCCACCTGAATACTCACCATAGTTAGCAAGTTGTTTAACATCACCAGTTAAGTCAGCAATAGTATCTGCATA
>NZ_JAEMVE010000102.1 GCF_029216045.1 Sulfurimonas sp. MAG313
CGAAGTAGAGCGTCAAATTAGAGATCGTCTTAAAGGTAATCCAATGCCTTTTCAACTACCTATCGGTGCAGAAGCTGAGTTTGAAGGTGTTGTAGACTTAGTTAAAATGAAAGAAATCGTTTGGGATACTGATGCTGAAATGGGTTCTGCTTATCATGAGCAAGATATCCGTGAGTCTTTACAAGAAATTTCTGAAGAGTACAGAGAAAAAATGATGGAAACTCTTGCTGAAGTTGAAGGCAATGATGATTTCGCTGAAAAATTTCTTGATGGCGAAGAATTCACACAAGAAGAAGTTAAAGCTGCTATTAAAGCTGCAACTCTTGGTATGCACATTGTTCCAATGACTCCAGGTACTGCATTTAAAAACAAAGGTGTTCAAACTTTACTTGACGCTGTTGTTGATTATCTTCCTTCTCCTGTTGAATCTGCTCCTATCATGGGAACAATGATGGATGATGAAGAAGTTGAAGTTGAAGTTCCATCTACTGATGATGGTGACTTTGCAGCACTAGCCTTTAAAATTATGACCGATCCATTTGTTGGGGTTCTTACTTTTATTCGTGTTTACCGTGGTTCTTTAGAATCAGGTTCATTTGTACATAACACAACAAAAGACAAGAAAGAGCGTATCGGCCGTATCGTTAAGATGCACGCTATCAAACGTGAAGAAGTTAAAGAAATTTATGCTGGTGAAATCGGTGCAGTAATTGGTCTTAAGGCTACAACTACGGGTGATACACTGACGAATGGCGAAAAAGTTGTTCTTGAGAGAATGGACTTCCCAGAACCAGTTATTTCTGTTGCAGTTGAGCCTAAGACTAAAGCGGATCAAGAAAAAATGGGTATCGCTCTAGGTAAACTAGCAGCTGAAGATCCTTCTTTTAGAGTTCACACAGACGATGAAACTGGTCAGACTATTATTTCAGGAATGGGTGAACTTCACCTTGAAATCCTTGTTGATAGAATGAGAAGAGAATTTTCTGTTGAAGCAGAAGTTGGTGCTCCTCAAGTAAGTTATCGTGAGTCAATCAAAGAAACTGTTAACCAAGAATACAAGTATGCTAAGCAATCAGGTGGTCGTGGTCAGTTTGGTCATGTTTATCTTAAAATCCAACCAGGTGAAGCTGGTTCAGGTTTCGTATTTAATAACGAAATTAAAGGTGGATCTGTTCCTAGAGAATATATCCCAGCAGTTGAAAAGGGTTGTAAGGAAGCTACACAAAATGGTGTTCTTGCTGGTTACCCAATCGAAGATATTGAAGTTACACTTTATGATGGTTCTTACCATGATGTGGATTCAAACGAAATGGCCTTTAAACTAGCTGCTTCAATGGGATTCAAAGAAGGTTGTCGTAAGGCATCTCCATCAATCCTTGAGCCAATGATGAAGGTTGAAGTTGAAGTGCCTGAAGATTACATGGGTGACGTGATCGGTGACCTTAACCGTCGTCGTGGTCAAGTAAACAACATGGGTGATCGTTCTGGTAACAAGATCGTTGACGCATTTGTTCCATTATCTGAAATGTTCGGTTATTCTACAGATCTTCGTTCATCAACTCAAGGACGTGGTACATACTCTATGGAGTTTGATCACTACGCAGAAGTTCCACGCAACGTTGCTGAAGAAATCATGAAAAAACGTAACGGGTAGTTCTAGACTTTACTCTCTTTCTATATTTCGGGCATTGCCCGAAACTTTCTCACTCTTTTTAACTTTTTAACATTATCTTAACTGAATTTTTAATATTATTAGATAATTATAATATAAGGATTTTTATTTGAAAGGTATTATTTTAGCCGGTGGAAGTGGCACTCGTTTATATCCTATTACAAAGGGTATATCTAAGCAATTAGCACCCATTTATGATAAGCCAATGATTTATTATCCATTGTCTGTTTTAATGCTTGCTGGCATTAAAGAAATTCTTATTATTTCTACTCCTCATGATTTACCACGTTTTGAAGAATTACTAGGAGATGGCTCAGATCTTGGTATGAAGTTTGAATACATAGTTCAACCTTCACCTGATGGACTTGCTCAAGCATTTATTCTTGGTGAAGATTTTATTGGAAACGATGATGTGTGCCTTGTTCTTGGTGACAATATCTTTTACGGACATGGTTTAGTTGAGATGTTAGATAAGGCAGTTAAGCAAGCTAGAAATGAAAAAAAAGCAACTGTCTTTGGATATTATGTAAATGATCCTGAACGATATGGTGTGGCTGAGTTTGATAAGAATGGAAATGTGTTAAGTATTGAAGAAAAGCCTGCTGTACCAAAAAGTAATTACGCAGTAGTGGGCTTATATTTTTATCCAAATTCTGTGGTTAAAATAGCTAAAGAAGTTAAGCCATCTGATCGCGGTGAATTAGAAATTACAACAGTAAATCAAAGCTATTTAGCAGCAAAAGACCTTAAGCTTGAGTCTATGGGACGAGGCTATGCATGGTTAGATACAGGAACACATGAAAGTTTACTTGAGGCTTCTTTGTTTATACAAACTATAGAAAAGCGTCAGGGACTAAAAGTGGCTTGTATAGAAGAAATCGCTTATGAGATGGGATACATTTCTAAAAAAGAATTAATTGCCCTCGCTCAGCCTTTAAAAAAGAATCAATATGGTCAATATTTATTAAAAAGAGCCGAAGAAGGCTCTATCGCACGATGAATTTTATACGAACGAAAATACCTGATGTTATAATCATAGAACCTACTGTACATGGTGATGATAGAGGATATTTTGTAGAAACATTTAGACAAGATAAATTAGATGAATTTTTAGGCTTTAAGATACACTTTGCTCAAGACAATGAGTCTAAATCATCTCGTGGTGTGCTTAGAGGTTTACATTATCAGTTAGCACCTTGTGCACAAACAAAACTTGTTCGTGTTATCCAAGGCAAGGTTTTAGATGTTGCAGTGGATATTCGAGAAGGAAGTCCTACTTTCGGTCAACATGTAAGTGTTGAACTCACATCTGAAAATAAAAAGCAACTTTTAGTTCCTCGTGGTTTCGCCCATGGTTTTCTTGTTTTAGAAGATGATACCGTCTTTGCGTATAAGGTTGATAATTATTATTCACCTGAGAACGACAGAGGTATGGCTTTTGATGATGATGCCTTAGGGATAGACTGGAAAATAATAAAAGAAGAAATGAAACTATCAGATAAAGATACAAAGCAGCCAAAATTCAAAGATGCAGAGTGTTTCGATTTTAAAGTAAGCTTATATGATTAAAAGTATTTTAGTTACAGGTGCTAATGGACAACTAGGAAGTGAAATACAAGCACTTTCAAAAGCATATTCACAGTATGAATTTACCTTTACAAACAAAGACACCTTAGACCTAAGTAACTTATGTAAGCTTGAAGACTTTTTTGATAGTAAGAGCTTTGATATAATCATTAACTGCGCTGCTTATACGGCGGTTGATAAGGCTGAAGAAGATCAAGACAAAGCAAAGATTCTTAACCATAAAAGTGTTAACTTACTTTCAAAAATTGCTAAAAATAGAGATATATCTTTAATTCATATCTCAACAGATTATGTTTTTGATGGGACAAGTCATATCCCTTATACAGAAGATATGAAAACCTGTCCGCAAAGTGTTTATGGACAAACCAAGCTTGATGGTGAAAATGCTATTATAGAAGTAAACCCTAAAAATTCTATGATTATTAGAACCTCTTGGGTTTATTCCTCTTATGGAAATAACTTTGTTAAAACGATGCTTAGACTTGGTAAAGAAAGAGACAGTCTTGGTGTTATTTTTGATCAAGTAGGCACACCAACGTATGCTAGAGATTTAGCTCAGGTGATTTTAGATGCTGTGCCAAAGTTAAAAAATGATAGTGTTGAAATATACCATTATTCAAATGAAGGGGTATGTTCTTGGTATGACTTTTCAAAGGCTATTTTTGAGTTGAGTCATGTTAATTGTGAAGTGAATGCTATTGAAACTTTTCAATACCCAACACCAGCAAAAAGACCATCTTACTCAATCTTGAATAAGTCTAAAATTAAAAAAGAGTTTGAAATCAGTGTGCCGTATTGGAAAGATAGTTTAAAAGATTGTTTAAAAATCATGGGAGAAATATAAATTGAAAAATATATTATTAACAGGAACAGCAGGTTTTATTGGTTCAAATTTTGTACCTTATTTTTTAGAAAAGTATCCAGAATACAAGCTTATAAACTTAGATCTTTTAACTTATGCAGGTGACTTAAAAAATTTAAAAGAATGTGAAAATAATTCAAATTATAAATTCATAAAAGGTGATATTTGTAACCGTGAATTAGTAGAATTTATATTTAGCGAATATAATATTCAAGGTGTGGTTCATTTTGCTGCAGAATCTCATGTTGATAACTCCATAAAAAATCCAGGCGTATTTATAGAGACGAATGTAAATGGTAGCTTTACTCTTTTAGATGTGGCTCAAAAGTATTGGATGGACAAACCTTTTACGTATAAAAAATCTTATGAAAATTGCCGCTTTCATCACATCTCCACCGATGAAGTCTATGGTACCTTGAATGAGACAGACTTATTTACAGAAGAGACACCTTATGCTCCAAACTCTCCATATTCAGCTTCAAAGGCTAGTAGCGATATGATAGTTCGGTCTTATCAAGAGACCTACGGAATGAATACGGTTATTACAAACTGCTCAAATAATTATGGTCCAAAACAACATGATGAAAAGCTTATTCCTACGATTATTAGAAAAGCTTTAGCAGGTGAAAATATTCCTATTTATGGAGACGGTAAAAATATACGTGATTGGTTATATGTATTAGATCATTGTAAGGGTATAGATATGGTTTATCATACCGGTAAAGAGGGAAATGTTTATAATATTGGCGGACGAAATGAAAGAACAAACCTTCAAATAGTCGATACCATTTGTTCTATACTGGATGAAAAAGTACCCAAAAATGGAAGTTATAAAGAATTGATAACATTTGTAGAAGATAGAGCCGGACATGATAGACGTTACGCAATAGACGCCACAAAACTTGAAAATGAGCTTGGATGGAAAGCAGATGAAAATTTTGATAGTGGTATTGTTAAAACAATACAATGGTACTTAGAAAAGTATAATGTTAAGTAAAAAACGTTTAACACATTTAAAACAACTTGAAGCGGAGTCTATTCATATACTAAGAGAAGTTGCGGCAGAATTTTCTAATCCTGTGATGATGTACTCAGTTGGTAAGGATTCTTCCGTAATGCTTCATTTAGCTATGAAAGCCTTTGCCCCTGCTAAACTTCCCTTTCCTCTTTTACATATTGATACACGTTGGAAATTTAAAGAGATGATTGAATTTCGTGATAAGAGAGCCAAAGATTTAGGATTTGAGCTTATTGTGCATTCTAATCCTGAAGGTTTAGATATGGATATTTCACCCTTTGTTCATGGGAGTAAGGTCCACACAGATATTATGAAAACTCAGGCCTTAAAGCAAGCTCTTAATGCAGGAAAATATGACGCTGTAATAGGTGGAGCAAGACGGGATGAAGAAAAATCTCGCGCAAAAGAACGTATTTTTTCGTTCAGAGATAAACATCACAGATGGGATCCTAAAAATCAAAGACCAGAGCTTTGGAATATTTATAATACCAAGGTTCAAAAAGGTGAAAGTGTCAGAGTCTTTCCTATTAGTAACTGGACGGAATTAGATATTTGGCAGTATATTTATCTAGAAGATATCACTATTCCTTCTTTGTATTTTGCCCAAGAACATGAGGTGGTAGACATTGATGGAACGAAGATTATGGTTGATGATGAACGCATGCCTCAAGAATTACGAAAAAAAGCTAAAAAAGAAATGGTACGTTTTAGAACCTTAGGATGTTATCCTTTAACGGGCGCTATTAATTCAACCGCAACTACTCTTCCTGAAATTATTAAAGAGATGCTTTTATCAACGAGCAGTGAGAGAGAAGGTCGGGTAATAGATAAGGATCAAGAAGGGGCCATGGAGCTTAAAAAGATTGAGGGATATTTTTAATGGATATTATCAATTATTTAAAAGAACATGAAGATAAAGATATGCTTCGTTTTTTTGACCTGTGGTTCTGTTGATGATGGTAAAAGTACGCTCATGGGAAGAATGCTATATGATTCTCACAAGATTTTTGATGACCAATTAGAAGCGGCTGAAAGTGAAAGTAAAAAATACGGAACGACAGGCGAAAAAATTGATATGGCTTTATTGGTGGATGGCTTACAAAGTGAAAGAGAACAAGGTATTACTATAGACGTTGCCTACCGTTTTTTTGCCACAGATAATAGAAAGTTTATTATTGCCGACACTCCAGGACATGAACAATACACTCGAAATATGGTTACGGGAGCATCGACAGCGGATGTAGCTATTATTCTTATTGATGCACGTAAGGGAATTTTAACACAGACACGTAGACATAGTTATATCGTTTCTTTGCTTGGGATTAAACATGTTATAGTGGCCATAAATAAAATGGACCTTGTAGACTTTAGTGAAGAGGTGTTTAAGGATGTCTCTAAGGCTTATAAAGATGCGGTAGCTAGCTTAGGGATTAAACATACTTATTTTATCCCATTAAGTGCTTTAGAGGGTGATAATGTTGTAAATAAAAGTATACATACACCTTGGTATAAGGAAAAGCCTTTATTAGAGCTCTTAGACACTATGGATATATCAAAAGAAGAAAAAGAAGAGCCCTTTAGATTACCTGTTCAGTATGTAAATAGACCCAATTTAGACTTTAGAGGTTTTTGTGGAACTATTGCCTCAGGAGAAGTAACAGTAGGTGATGAGATTACTATCTTGCCATCAGGTAAAAGTACTAAGGTCAAAACTATTATTAACGCAGGGGATATAAGTGAGGGCAATAGAGATATTACTACACAAGTGGCCTATTGCCCAATGGCTATAACCCTTACAACGCAAGATGAGATAGATATTTCACGTGGTGATATGATTGTTCATTCTAAAAACCTTCCTGTAGTAAGCAATACCTTAAATGTTATGTTAGTTTGGATGGATGAAAAAAAGATGGAGTTGGGGCGACAATATGATATTAAAAGAGCCACTTCAGTCATATCAGGTAGTCTTGAAAGTATTTTTTATAAGGTGGATGTGAATACTTATGAAAAAGAAGAAGTGAATACCTTGGGTTTAAATGATATAGCCTTATGTAAGATGCAGCTTTCAAGAGCTATCTCCATGGATGTTTATGAGGATAACCGTTTTACAGGAAGCTTTATTGTTATTGATCGTGTGAGTAATAATACGGTTGCTTCGGGAATGATTATGAGTGTTAATGAAGATGAGACAAGGCTTAATAAACATACTCGGGAGTATACGCAAGAAGAGCTAGCTTTAAATCAATATATAAGAAAAACATTCCCTGAGTGGGAATGTAAGATTGTCTAATGCATAAAGAAACGAACCTTCGCTCCATTGTAAAAGGCCTGAGTTGGCGAGTTTTAGCCACGGGTACAACGATAATCATTGTGTATATTTTTTTTGGAAGACTTGACTTAGCTATAGCCGCGGGACTTATTGAAACATTTTTAAAAGTCGGTTTATACTGGGGACATGAAAGAATATGGGTAAAGATTAAGTGGGGGCGAAAAAGAATTGAACCTTTTAATCTTTGGTTTACAGGGTTAGCTCTTTCAGGTAAGACAACGATAGCAGACAGTGTTTATAAAGAACTACAAAAACTTGATATCCCATTAGAGAGAATTGACTCAAAAGACGTACGTCAATTAATTCCAAATATTGGGTTTACTAGAATTGAAAGAAATCAACATATGTTACGTATAGCGCATCTTATAAAGACCCTTCAAAACAATTCTATTTCTACCGTTGCTTCTTTTGTATCTCCTTATAGAGAATCACGTAAAGTGATCCGTGAGATGGTTGAAAACAATATTGTTGTGTATGTTAAAGCAAGTGTTGAAGTCTGTCAAAAACGTGATTATAAGGGTGTATATGAAAAAGCAATTAAGGGTGAATATCAAAACTTTTCGGGTATAAATGATGTTTATGATGAGCCTCAACATGCGGAAATCATTATAGATACAGAAAAAATTGAGGTTGAAGAAGCCACTAAGATAATTGTTAACTATATAAAAGAAAATTATGTCAAATAATATAATACATCATGCGCATGAATTAAGTAAAATGAAAAGATCCAGCATTAAAAATCAAAAACCTTGTGTCTTGTGGTTTACGGGACTTAGTGGAAGTGGCAAGTCAACTATTGCAAATGCCCTTGAAATTGAACTCCATAACAGGGGCAAGCATACGTATCTTTTAGACGGGGATACTGTTCGTTTAGGTCTAAATAAAGGACTTGGATTTAGTGATGCAGATAGAATAGAAAATATCCGTCGTATAGCAGAAGTGTCTAAGCTTTTTATTGATGCAGGACTCATTGTTTTAACGGCCTTTATCTCTCCTTTTGAAAAAGATAGAAAACAAGTTCGAGACTTATTAGAAGACGAGTTTATTGAAGTGTTTATTGATACCCCTTTAGTCGTATGTGAGCAAAGAGATCCAAAAGGTTTATACATAAAGGCAAGAAAGGGTGAGATTAAAAACTTTACAGGCATAGACTCGCCGTATGAAGCACCAAAGCAAGCTGAACTACATATATATAACGATAAAGACAGTATTGAAAATGTAGTAAATAAAATACTTGCGTATTTAGAAAGCAAAGGATATTTAGATGCTTGATAAAATAGACTTAGAAACGATTGTAGGTATTGCCAAAGAAGCTGGTGAGGCTATAATGAAGATTTATGAAAAAGATTTTCAAGTAGAATATAAAGATGATAAATCTCCTTTGACCCAGGCAGACTTAAAATCAAATGAGATTATATGTAAGGCCTTAATAAAAAACTATCCTGAGATACCCTTACTTTCAGAAGAAAATAAATTAGTAGAGTATGAGATAAGAAAAAATTGGGAATATTTTTGGTTAATTGACCCCATAGATGGAACCAAGGAATTTATAAAAAAAAATGGAGAATTTACAGTAAATATAGCATTAATTCACAAAGACACACCTGTTTTAGGTGTTGTATATGCTCCTGCTCTTGGTGACATGTATAAGGCAAAAAAAAAGGGGAGGGTTCTTTTAAAAATGGCAAAAAACTTCCCCTAAAGAAGAATGAAAACCCTAAAGAATCCTTAATCGTAGTTGCTTCAAAGTCACATCTGTCAAAAGAAACACAAGACTTTATAGATGCCTTAGACACAAAAAGTATTAAACAAGTTTCAAAAGGAAGCTCATTAAAACTATGTATGGTGGCCGAAGGGGAAGCAGACGTTTATCCAAGACTAGCACCAACTATGGAATGGGACACCGCTGCCGCAGACGCTGTAGTAAGAGAAGCAAATAAGATGAGCTATCAATTTGACACGATTTTAGAGGCTTCTCTTGTATATAATAAGGTGGAGCTTTTAAACCCTTGGTTTATAGTTAAGTAAAACCCTGCTATAATTTCAAAAAATAATCAGGAAAATATTTATGAAAAAAAGATCAGCCTTTACGCTTATAGAATTGTTAGTTGTTATTGTTATTATCGGGCTTTTAGCTTCTTTAGTTGCACCAAAGTTTTTTGGAAAACTAGATGACGCAAAGGTGAAGACTGCAAAAGCGCAAGTTGAGATGCTTTCTACTTCTTTAGATGCTTTTAGACTTGATACAGGCAGATACCCTTCTACTTCAGAAGGTCTTGCTATTTTATGGAAAAAAAGAGACAGTAATATTCGTGGATTTAATGGTCCTTATTTACCAAAGGCTGTAAAAGAAGACCCTTGGGGAACTCCTTATGACTATAAGGGTGAAAGTAAAAATGATAACCCTTATGAACTTCTTTCTTTTGGTGCGAATGGTACTGCTGGTGGGTCAGATTTAGATGCGGATATTTCTATATGGGAATAAAACTTTTTGGTGAGATTTTAATTGCCAATAATGTTTGTAAAGAAGAGCATGTTCTAGAAGCCTTAGCTATTCAAAAAGAGATAGGAGGCAAGATTGGGACTGTTTTACTTAACAGTGGTATCATTTCTGAGCCTCAACTTTTTGATGTTTTGTCTGAACAACTAGGTGTTGAACTCTATAATACCTTAGATAGAGATGACTTTACTATACTTGACTTTGAAAGCATTCCTAGTACTTTTTTTGTTAATAATAAAATATATCCTTTTGAAATGGATAAAGAAACATTATTTGTTGGTGTGGATGATATTTTTAAGATAGATGCCTTTTCCTTCATTGAATCACAAATTCAAAAGTCTATTAAGCCTTATTTATTATATTCAGATGAACAAAGACACTTTGAAAATCAATATGAACTTGATAATGCTCAAGATGTGTTTGATGCAGACGAAGATGAGGTAGATAAGCTAAAAGAACTGGCTTCTGAAGCTCCCGTTATTAAACTCGTGAATAACTTTTTCACTAAAGCTATTAAGGCTAGAGCATCAGATATACATTATGAGTCGTATAAAGATGGTATAAAAGTACGTTTTAGAATTGATGGCCGTTTAACCGACATAGAATCGGTTCCTTTAAAAATGAAGTTGGCTATTATCGCGCGTTTAAAACTAATTTCAAAGATGAATATTTCAGAAAATAGACTCCCTCAAGATGGGCGTATCAGTTTGAAAATTGCAGGACAAGAATTTGATGTACGTTCGTCTTCTGTACCTACAGCCTTTGGAGAAAGTTTTGTTTTACGTCTTTTGGGAAAACAAGCAATTTCGTATAGTTTAGAAGGCTTAGATTTTTATAAAGATTCTATGGATATTTTAACAGAGATTTCAAAGGCACCTAATGGTATCTTCTTAACAACAGGTCCAACGGGTTCAGGTAAGACAACTACTTTATACTCGTTATTAAATGATTTACATACAGAAGATACCAAGATTATTACGGTTGAAGACCCTGTGGAGTATGAACTTCATGGAATTTCACAAATACAAGTACGAGCAGATATAGGGTTCAACTTTTCAAATGCCTTGCGTTCTATCTTAAGACAAGATCCAGATATTATTATGATTGGTGAGATTCGTGACCTTGAAACAGCTCAAATCGCTGTTCAAGCAGCACTTACAGGTCACTTAGTTATTTCTACATTACACACGAATTCTGCTTTAGGTGCAATCACACGTCTTTTAGATATGGGTGTGGATTATTTCCTTCTTAAATCTTCTATTGTTGGGTTAATGGC
>NZ_JAEMVE010000103.1 GCF_029216045.1 Sulfurimonas sp. MAG313
TCTTCCCATCCATTCTATCTGGTCAGCATATACATTTGGTGTTGCCATCTCAACTGTTGCAGGAAGGTTGATAATAACCTTTCTATCCTCAGATATACCCCAACACGCAGTTACTTCATTACAAATACGCGCGGCAAAGTCTAGCTCTGTTCCTGTAAAGGACTCAGGAGAATATTCTAAAGAAATTTTCCCATCATGCTCTTTTTCATACTTTTTAACCATTTCAACGCCTTCAACAGCGAGGCTAATAATCTCATCTTGGCTTTTTTGGAAAACTATCTTTCTTTGAGCCACAGAGGTAGAATTATACAAGTGAACAATGGCGTGTTTTACCCCCTTGAGTGATTTAAATGTTTTGGCAATTAAATGCTCTCTTGCTTGCACAAGCACTTGAACGGTAACATCATCAGGAATAAGGTTGTCCTGCACTAAACGGCGTAAAAAATCAAATTCTATCGCTGAAGCAGAGGGGAAACCTACTTCGATATTTTTAAAACCAAGTTTAATTAAGAGTTTGTACAATTCGAGCTTTTGGTCCATATTCATAGGGGTGATCAATGCTTGATTACCATCACGTAAGTCTACGCTACACCAGATTGGTGCTTTGTTAATTATGTTATTTGGCCATTGTCTATTTGGTAAATCGACCTGTGGATAAGGACGATATTTTTGTACAAATTCTTTCATGTTATCCTCAAACTTTTTTTATTAATGCAATTATAGCAAATGAAGACGTTAAATAGGTAAAGAGAAGAAAATTATTGAAAAAACATAAGGTAAGAAAGAGACTCGAAAGAAGAGTTCTTAAAGATAAGCTTTAAAAACTATAAGTAATGCCAACGGTTGACTTATAGTCATCTTGTTCTGGGGTATAAGGAAGTCCATCTTTAACCCCCTCATTTGGATTTTGAATTCTGTCCCAAATAAGAGTAAAATTAAGTTTGAAGTCACTTATAAATTCTGTTTCAATACTGGCTAAGATATGTTGCTCATACGTACCTGAGACATCATTAACAATAAAAATTTGATAATTTAAAATAAACTGAATATCACTTGTAATGTCATAATTATAATTACTTTTTAGCACCAGTGTAGGAGTAGTAGCAATTTCTATATCACCTTTGACCACACTGATAAAATCTGTTGATTGATAGGCTAAACCAGAAAATATTATCCAGTCTACATTTGAAGAAGCATATATGTCATAACCAGCACCCATACCAACTGTGTACTTTGCTTTAATATTTTGGAAAGAATCTTTATAATACTCACCAAAGGTAGGTCGCCAGAAAAACTTACGTGTTAGAAAAATATCTATACTTGAAGCGAGTCTTCGATTGTTTTCAGTTGTGATATTGCTTACTGCAGAATAGCTTGCTAAAAAGTCGAGTTTTAATCGTGTGTCGGAAGTCTGTCGTTTGACATTTAATTGGCCTGTGTATTCTTCTTTATCAGTGTTTCAATTACTCACGCTAAGACCCAAAGAGATTTTACCTAACCAGTAAGAAAGTTCCCCATCCGTTCCATTAGTTAATGAGATTATATTATTGCGTTCTAGTTCTAGACTCTCATCTTCATTGCTTAAAATAATAATATCATCATGGATGTACAGTTTCCCTACAACCTTGCCTTTACCCTCGATATTGATACTAGTTTCTGATTGAGAAATAAGTTGCTGGACATCTTCCCATTTGATGATTTGAAGTTTAAATTTTTTGCTGTCAAACTCAAGCTTTCTATCATACATACCTTTGATAGTTCCCTTAAGCCATTCGCCTGATGTTGTTTGAACCCAGTCATATTTTCAGCAGGAGGGACAGCACTATCCCATATGTTATCTGCACATAGTGAGCTAAAAAAAAGAAAAATTAGAAAAGTTGATACAATAAACTTATGCAAATAAGTCTTTTAACTCAGGATGCTTTTCTTGGTACTTGACAATATAAGAACACTTTGCGACGGCTTTTTTATCGGCTTTTTTAATCTGCTGTAAGACATCTTCTAGAAGTGTTCTCGCTAAACCTTTTCCTGCAAGTTCTTCAGGAACTATGGTATGTGTTAAGTGCATGTTCCCATCTTGGTCATCATACGTGATATAAGCGATATGTCCGTCAATATGGTATTCGTATTTATTTTCGTTTTCGTTGTGGATTAATTCATAAGACATTATATTTCCTTAATTGTTTTGGTGATGAAATTTTAACATTTTTCATACGATAAACCAAGAGATATTTGGCTAAAACTTAGATCAGTGGTTCATTCTTTCTCATATAATGCACGAAACTTCATTTTTGAAGGGCCCTTGTCTTCAGCAAAGATACTAAATTCAAGCTCTTTACAGTTATAGTTTTCAAATAGTCTTAGCTCATTACGCGCGAGTGGCCAAGGGGGACCATCAAACTTCTCTCCCTCATTTTTACCATTTGCAATGGCTAAAATTTTCCCTTTTGGTTTAAGTAAGGATGAGATGGCTCTAATAATTTTATCTCTATACATTAAAGGGAGTGATTGAATAGTACGACACTCAAAAATAAAGTCATACTGCTCTAACATAGACTCAGGCAACTCAAATATATCTTGTACCTTGAAGTCTATATCTGTGTAATCATATGTGTCTTGACACCAAGCAATGGCTGTTTGAGAAATATCTATAGCCGTAACCTCAAATCCTGCTTCACCTAAGGCAAAGGCGTCTTCTCCAAGACCACAGCCAATTACAATCGCCTTACCCTCACCAATGTGCATGCTAAGGTATTCTTCTAAAAAAGAATTGGTTTTTAGTTCTGCCCAAGGGATTTGTTTTACATCTCCTTGACTTTGTTTATAAATACTTTCAAAAAATTCATTGGATTTTTGTATGCTCATTTTGGCCTCTTGTGTATAAACTTTTTATAAAAGGTTTAGTATTCTTTTGGAAAAAAGATAATACCTAAATCTAAGTAATAAAATATAATACTGTGATAGTATTTAAACACTAGGGCACCTCTGAGTGAAGATAGGATTTTTAGAGGTGCCCTATTACTTATGTGAAGGAAAACTAAGATGAGCTGTAAGATTAATGGATTCAAAAATGGACCCTTAGAAGTGGATTGTGAGAAGGTTGTATGTACAAAAGAAGGCAAAGTCTTTGAAACAGATAACCCTTCACATCCTTGTCGCTGTGGACACTCCAAGAATAAACCTTTTTGTGACGGTGCTCACGTAAAGGCAGGCTTTAGTAGTAGGAGAGAAATTAAAGAAGAAAAACTTCAAGTTTATGATGGAAAAGAGATTAGTATTCATTTTAATCGGTCAATTTGTTCTGGCGCGGCTAAATGTGTACAAGGTTTGAGTTCTGTCTTTCACAGTGGATCTTCTCTTGATTGGATTTTCCCAGATGATGATACAAACGAAAAAATAATTTCTCAAATTTCTGCCTGTCCATCAGGTGCTCTTTCTTATGCCATTAACAATAAAACAGAACTATTACGCCACTAACTAAACAGTCAAAGAAATAATGGTTTTATTTTTGAATATATCAAGGCAGATTATTGAAGGAGCTACTAGTAGCTTCAAGGTAATCTAACGTAGAGATATTCAAAAAGAAAGCCACCCGCAGGGAAGCGATTAGAGGCACGACTTTAGCACCTAAATACTTTTGAAGCTATTCATAGCTCCTTCAAGTCTTTATGCACTAAA
>NZ_JAEMVE010000104.1 GCF_029216045.1 Sulfurimonas sp. MAG313
CTTGCATGAACATTAAACATATCTACGCCTAATCCCATGATAGATTCTGCTGCGTCAGCCATAGTGTTTGGAATATCATAAAGTTTAAGATCAAGAAAAATCTTAAAATTAGGGTTAATGGCCTTTATAGCTTCAAGAAACTCTTTTCCATCGCGGATATAAGAGCGAAAACCAACCTTAATCCATACATCATAGTTTTTAATCTTTTTTACAAGAACTAAGTTCTCTTCTTTAGTGGGTAAATCAAGGGCGACACATAATTGCATTTTTAACCTTTAAAACATAATGATGAAAGTATATATTAGTTACAATATCATATTAATAAAATAATGGAAAAATTATGAAAAAACTTGTTGTAAAGAATTCTGCTGCTAAAAAACTACGTGTATTTAGCCCTTGGGTGTATCAAAATGAGATCGCTATGTTACCTGAAGGTCTTGAAGAGGGTGAAATTGTAGAAGTTGTTGATTTAAAAGGCACGTGTTTTGGTGTGGGTTATGCTAATGTCAAGTCTGTTATAACCTTACGTATGCTTTCATTTGAAAAAGTAGCTATTAATGCAAAATGGATAAAAAAGAAATTAGAAATCGCTATTGGAGCGAGAGACTCTATCTTAGAGCATTCTAACTCAGCGAGACTTGTTCATTCAGAAGCAGATGGACTTGCGGGTTTAATTGTAGATTTTTATGATGGGGTTTTAACGGTTGCTATAAATACAGCGGGTATGGAAAGACTTAGAAAAGAAATTATTGGTTCTTTACTTGAGATTATAAAACCTATTGCTATATATGAAAAATCTGATGCTAATGCAAGGGAAAAAGAGGGGCTTACTACAAATGAAGGCGCGATTCATGGAAAGGTGCCTGAGTTTATTGAAGTGGTTGAGTTTGGATGCCAGTTTGGCTTAGAGCTTAAAAGTTCTCAGAAAACAGGCTTTTATCTGGATCAAAGATTTAACCATGGTATCTTAACCGAGTATGTAAACGAAGAAGCTACTATGCTTGACTTGTTTTGTAATGTAGGTGGGTTTGGTATGCATGCACTTAATGCAGGTGCTTCTCATGTTACCTTTGTAGACTCGTCAGTTACAGCAATGGGACAGGTTGAAAAGAATATAGCCTTAAATGATTTTGCAGATGATGGCCGTTCTACCTTAGTAACTGCTAATGCTATGGATTATATTAAAGAGTTAGCCGATAAAAAAGAAACGTATGACATTGTGGTACTTGATCCTCCTTCTTTTGCAAAAAATGCAGAACAATCTAAGGCAGCGCTCTCAGGTTTTAAACACCTTATCTTAAATGGTATTCGTGTGTGTAAACCTGGTGGAATAATTGCCTTGTTTTCTTGTTCATATCATGTAGGAATGGATGAACTTATGGCTGTATGTTTAGATGCATCTCGAGATACAGGTAAACAGCTTAAGGTTTTAGAGCATATGTATCAAGATAAAGATCATCCTTATATCTTAAACATGCCTAATAGTCTATACTTAAAAGGTATTTTACTTCAGGTAATATAAAAAAACATTAAACTACGTTTGAAAATAACATAACAGGAAAATGATAATGATCTTAAAAAGACTTTTTGTAACGATACTTTTAGTATGTGTAGGCTTATATGCTTCAACAAGTGAGAGTGTAACACTTGGTGGAAAAAAGGTGAAACTAGTAGGAAATGAGATTCAAGTTGGTGATAAAGCACCTTTAGTGACGCTTGTTAGCTCAAAACTAAAAGAAGTGAGTGTTGGTGGTAAGACGGACTATACTCAGGTTCTTATTGTAGTGCCTAGTATTGATACACCTATTTGTGACTTAGAAGCACGAACCTTTAATTCTAAGGCTGCAAAGCTAAAGAATGTTCGTATCACAGTGATTTCAATGGACTTGCCTTTTGCAGGTAAACGTTATTGCGCAGCGCATGGGATTGATAAAATCACCATTGCTTCTGATTTTCAAGACAAGGCTTTTGGTAAGGCTTATGGTACTTTGATGGGTGAAAATATTTTAAAAGGTATTGAAGCACGTGTGATATTTATTATTAAAGATGGTAAGGTTACCTATAAGCAACTTGTACCTGAGATTAAACAAGCCCCAGATTTTGAAGCTATTTTAAAAGCAATATAACTCTTTTTTCCTTGTATTTTTGACAAGGAAAGATACTCTTTCTCAAAACTTACTTTATTATTGCCATACTAGAGAAAACTAGCGAATACCATTAACTCGTAATTATGCAATGAAACATATGACTCCAGATTCATTTTAAAAGCTTAAAAAAATGTCTTTATTTATTATGCTCAGGCACTTAAGGGTAAAAGAGGTATGCTTATAAAAAGTATTTCTCAAGAGGATATTAAAGTATGTATGACATTATTTATATAGGTGGAGGATTAAATTATGCGGGTGCCATTATGGCGGCTAAAAAAGGTTTAAAAGTCGCCTTAATAGAAAAAGATATGAAGCAGTTAGGCGGGGTTTGTCTACATAAAGGGTGTATACCCTCTAAAATGCTTTTGCATTACGCCTTGACCGCGCATCAGAGTAAAAATCCGATGTTTGAAGGCAGTATCAGTCTAAATATGAAGACTTTAGTGGCTAAAAAAGATAAACTCATTGCTAGCGCGACAAAGGCGGTGACTTCTCAATGTAAGGATATTGATCTTATTGAGGGGGAGGGCATTATTAAAGAAGCATATAAGGTGAGTGTTAAGGATAGAGTGTATGAAGCTAAACATATAGTCATTGGCACGGGTTCGTCTCCTTATATTCCTAAGGGCATAGACTATGATGCTCAAAATATTATTACCAGTGATGAGGTATTAAACTTACAAAAGTTACCTAAAGAAATTTGTATTTATGGAGTGGGAGCTATTGGTTTAGAAATGGCATCATTTTTTGCTTCTAATGGAGTTAAGGTTCGTTTACTTTCTAGAGGAGAAGGCCTACAAAAAAAAGCTCATGCTTTAATTCAAAAAGAAATGAAAACACAGCTTGAGTATATGGACATACATCTTTTACAAAATCACAATATTATAAAGGCGGTCTCAAAATCAAATGAGGTTATCATTAGCCTAGAAAATCAAGACGATATTCATACCCCTATGCTCTTAGTATGTTCAGGACGAAAACCAAACCTATCTGTAATACAAACTAAAGAGATTAAGATAGAAAAGGGAATAACAACCAATGAATATTTTGAAAGCAGTTTAAAAGATCATTACGCCATAGGTGACTGTAATGCAAAACTGCAATTAGCTCACGCAGCTAGGGCTGAGGTGATTAATGTGACTCAAAAGATATTAGGTAAGAGGGTTCCTGTATTAGACTTAAGTACAGTGGTGCAGTTTATTCATACCTTACCTATGTCAGTGGCTTCTATAGGTCAAACCCCCTCAGATACACAAGATCTTTGTGAAGGAGTGGTAAAACTAAATGCCTTTTCTGCTTCAAACTTTCACGAGGCTAAAAATGGGGTGATGATAGTTTACACTGACAAGGATAAAAAAATCGTTGGAGCTGAGATTTTAGCCCCTGACGCAGAAGAATTAATTGCTCCTATAGCAATGGCCTTAGCAGGAGAAATGGATACAGGCCTAGCCTCTAAAACCATAATGGCGCATCCAAGTTTTGCAGAAGCCTTAGAAAGAGTGTACTTTAGAATTTAAGTTTTAGTTTGTTCACGATGGCAATATCAGACCAAGGATTTATGAGTCTGTAGAAAATATTGGCTACAATTTCAAATGATTAAAAACATGGACCGCGGTATACTTTTTATGCTTCTCTCAGCGCTGATATCAGCACTAAATGGAGCGATTGCTAAAATACTTTCACAAGACTTCTCTGCTTTAGAAATTGTTTTTTATAGGAATCTTTTAGGGGTGGCTATTGTTCTGTATACACTTAAACATACACCCCCTATTCTAAAGGGTGGGAAGTTTCATCTTCTTTTTTTAAGAGGAGTGTTTGGAGCCTCGGCTATGGTGTTGTTTTTTTATACGATTACTGTTATCCCTCTTGGTGAGGCCATTACTCTGAACAAGACCTCTCCATTTTTCGTGTCCATACTTGCTTTTTATTTAGTGAATGAACATTTAAGTAAAAAGGCTATGTTGGCTTTAGCCATAGGTTTTATAGGTATAGTCTTTATCACAAAACCTTGGGGACTTTCTATCTCTTATGCTCATTTCTTAGGTGTGATGGGTGGATTTTTTGCTGCCGCTGCCTACGCAACGATTAAAAAAATTAAAGACATATATGACACCAGAGTTATTATGCTTTCGTTTATGGGAGTAGGGACACTTCTTCCCTTAATTCTTTTTATAATCTCAATCTGGGTAAAAAATCCACCTGAGTTCTTAGAATTTTTATTTACAGGTATAAGCTGGCATAGTGAGTGGTATTTATGGCTACTTATAGGCTTTATGTCCATTGTCTCAACTGCTTCACAATACTTCTTAACCAAGGCATACTCCTTGTCCAAGGCAAGTATCATAGGCGTAATCTCTTACACTAATATTCCCTTTGCAATTGGCTTTGGTTATATGTTAGGAGACGCCTTCCCAGATTTTTGGACATTCTCGGGAATTGGCTTGATTGTTTTGGGTGGGGTATTAGTTTCTAGGGCTAAGTAAACTTGAGGTTATATATTAATTGATATACTTTTACTAAGTTGAATACTCTATTCTTTTCTTAACGGCCATTGATCCTATTCCCCTTTATTGTAAAAGAAGATACTTAACAAGTATGCTTATTACCTTTGCTATGGGGACATTGCTTGAGTTTTTCTCCTTGGAGGAGAAAAAGTAAAGCAGTGTCCTCATTTAGCTAAACTACACAGTTCGCAAGTAAAAAGAAGAAAATAAAAGTGGAAATTTACCTCTGGGGTGCATATGAAAAGCTTATTCGTTTTTGTACCTTTATCAATTTATGCGTAAGCAACTCATAACGGTCGTCTTCAGTGACGATTCTTTACGTTCACTACTAGGCCTTGTTATCCTGCTTGTTTATCAATAAGACGACCTGTAATAAACTTATGCAATACACTTGACATAAGTGTTTGGTAGGGAAGCCCTTCTTCTACAGCAAATGTTTTAATAGCTTCAAGGTCTTTAGATGACATTCTGAGATTTACTCTTTTGTCTTTTTTAAGAGTATTCCTTGCAATCTCTTGATGCGAAGAAATCTCTTCTTTTAAATTGTCAACGGAGTTCCATTCGCCAGATTCAAGTGAATCTAGAAGGTTACTTTCTTCTTTATCTAATTTTATTTTTTTCATTTTAAATCCTTCAAATATTTTTTAGTAAGTTTTCGACTTGAGGAGATAGTGTCAGGTGTTCAATCTTCACGAGCAACACCACGATTTACTAAATGATAGTATCCTGCTAAATCTATCCGTGGTTTTCTTGGCATCAACCCCGCCTGTCTTTTTTAATATCATATCATAAAATTTATATTATTGAAGATTGAACACCTGACACTATCTCTGGACACTATCTCTGTTGTCTTATTCTCCGTAATGAGTCCACATTCTTGAGATTCTTACAAGCTTCTCATCTTCTATCACTTCATAAACTACTCGATGTTTAATATTTATTCTACGTGAGAATGAACCGCTTAAATTTCCAACAAGTTTTTCATAGGGAGGAGGCTTTTGAAATGGATTGTTTTTAATAAGTTCAATTAATTATTTTGCTTTTTTATCTAAAGAAGCAGATGAAAGTTTTTTAGCATCTTTTAAAGCCTGTTTAGAATAAGTGACTTTATAAGCTACCATTCAATATCTTCACTAAATTCACTGTTTGGAGCATTCATAGCCTCTTTGATTGAGGAAGCCATACCAGGTATAGCGTTTAAAAATAAAGTCTCTTCAATTGCATTCCAATCTTCTTCCGAAAGCATTACTACATTATTTCTTTTTCCAGTAATCATAATAGGTTGATGTGTTTCAGCAGTTTCATCCATTATTTTATAAATATTTGTTCTAGCCTGACTCACGGTCATTACTTTTGTCATAATCAATCCTTTCCATAATAGTACCAAATATCGTACGTTTAGTCAAGTTTGGATAGATTGAAGATAACGTTCGTCGTGAGCGATAATTTTCCCGCTAGGGTAAATTATTGTGACTCCACGTATTTGTTATCATTGTTATGTAAAAGTCTTTGAAACATTAAATCTTCTAAATTTCTACTGCTATCTACAACTAATAACACTGAAACCTTTAAATCTTCAACTTTAAATACTATACGCCATCTTTTATGAATTATTTCTCGATATTTTAAAATACCAATATGTTGTAATTCAGGTACAACTCTTTTTCTCGTAGGCATGAAGTATAAGTTATCGCACTCTTTTTTAATTTCAAAGAAAATATCTTTCGCAATTGTTTTACTACTTGGTTTAATGTACTCAATTATTAATTCTAAATCAAATTGAGCACTTTTTGTCCATACAACACTATATCTATGCATTAATTAAACAGTTGTGTTTCTAGATTATCAAACATCTCATCTTGTGAGATAACATTCCCACTGTCGATATCATTTTCACTTTGAATAATTAGTTTTAAGAGATTTAAAGTATTTTGAGTGTTTTCATAACTTTTTATATCTTGGACTACTGCCTTAGCTTCTCCATTTTGAGTAATAAAAATAGTTCGTTGATTTTCATTTACTCTATTAATAACATCAGCAGTTTTAGCTTTTAAATAGCTAATCGGTTTAATATCTTCACTCAAATGCATGCAAAATCCTTTTAGAGTCTTTTATATATTGTACCATATTAAATTTTAATTTAGTACTATCCGTGAAAAACAAACTGTGAGGATAACGTTCGTCGTGAGCGAATGATTTACCCGCCCTTGGGTAAATTATTCGCTCCATGGAGGCTGTGTTTTTTCACAGTCTCACGTTTTTGTTATATTTTACGCTTCATCATCAAGTAGAGTACTTGTAAACTAAAGCACTTAAATATGATTGCAATGTATTAATCTATTACTCCACAAATGGATTGATTAAAATATAAATTTAAAAGACCGCAAGATGCAGTTGGTAATCGTGTGTCTTCATATATAACTTTTGATAGAGTTTCTTTGTTGAAAATCAAGGTTGTTGTTCTGTATCCAGTTGGTACAATAAGCGGAATAGGTATTATAATAACCCAAATTAGAATGCCACTAATTGCAACTTCACGATTGTAAGTCCAGTATTCATTATTTTTTTTTGTAAGTATCTTATCAGGCTCTCCCCATAAAGAAATAACTTCTGAGCTTGTATAATTGTTATCACCAAAATATGACATATGTCCTCTTATAGAATAAAGCTGAGTCATGTCTTCTTTTTCTACAGATTTTATATTTGATATGCCAACACAACCTGAAATCACGATTGTGAATATAAAAGAGATTATGATACGCAATTGCTTCCTTTTCTTAATGGAGTGGACATGATAAGAAATTATTTACCTTTTGGGAATATAACTCTTTGTAGAAGGACATCTTATATCAAATAAGCTTAAATATATGGAGAAAAGGACAATTTACAAATACACATTCTTTTAAAAATATGACAAAATGCCATAGTTATAAGTTTTTTCTATATTTATCTTATAATTATCTAGGTTTCAAATGTCCTATACGGGATTTATTTGACAATTATGAGACATAATGTCCTACTAATTATTTATTTTTTCGTTATCCGACATAATGTCCTGCTTAATGGAGGCTTTATTATGGCTAGAAAATTATTAGATTTACTTCGTGATAAGATTAGGTTTATGCACTACAGTATAAGAACAGAAACATCTTATGTTTCTTGGTCAAAACAGTACATACTATTTCACAATAAACGGCATCCTCTTGAGATGGGAAAAAAGGAAATAGAAGAATTCTTGACTTTCTTGGCTGTAAAGAAAAAAGTATCTCCTTCAACGAAGAACCAAGCCTTTTCAGCTGTCTTATTTTTATATACACAAGTTTTAAACATTAATATGAAAGCACAAGGAATTAATGCATTAAGAGCCCAAGAAAGAAAACATCTTCCCATTGTTTTAACCCGTGAAGAAGTTCAAAATATTATTTCAAATATGAAAGGTGTATACAAGCTAATTCTAACGTTGATGTATGGTTGTGGATTAAGGATGAACGAAGTTTTACGTTTACGCTTAAAAGACATTGATTTTGGATTTGACAAAGTCTATATTTATGACTCAAAGAGTTTAAAAGATAGAGTTCTCCCTTTACCCTCAATTATTAAACAAGAATTACTTAGCCAAATAACAAAAGTAACACAGACCCATAGCCAAGACTTGATAAATGGATATGGAAGTGTTTATTTGCCTTATGCATTTGAATGTAAATTTAAAAATGCAAAAAAAGATCCAAAATGGAAATTTTTATTCCCTATGGACAACCTATCGGTTGATCCAAGAAGTGGTGAAACACGACGACATCATGTGCTGGAAAAAACCTTTGGTAGAAATATTAAAATTGCTGCACAAAAATCAAACATCAATAAGAAAGTAAGTTCGCATGTCTTTAGACATTCTTACGCAACCCATCTTTTACAAGCAGGAATTGACATACGTTCTATACAAGAACTGCTTGGACATAAGTCGGTTGAAACTACGATGATATACACGCATATATTACGCCACTAACTAAACAGTCAAAGAAATAATGGTTTTATTTTTGAATATATCAAGGCAGATTATTGAAGTAGCTACTAGTAGCTTCAAGGTAATCTAACGTAGAGATATTCAAAAAGAAAGCCACCCGCAGGGAAGCGATTAGAGGCACGACTTTAGCACCTAAA
>NZ_JAEMVE010000105.1 GCF_029216045.1 Sulfurimonas sp. MAG313
AAGATTACTTCAAAGTTTTATCGGGTGCAAAAAAACACTTGGGATAATTCTATGGGTCTTGGTTTGGCTATAGTTACTTATGTTTTAAAGATTCAGGATTCTACACTTATGATTGAGTCTAAAGAGGGTGAAGGTTCTATTTTCGCCTTTGACCTTAGTCCTTTGCAAAAACAAATTTCTTCTTAAGGATTGTTCTAATGAAAAAAATCTTTTTATGTTTAGTCGTATTGACAAGTCTCATAGCTGCTGAAGCACCTCTTGGGGTTAATGCTCTTTCTGTAGAAGTTAGAACACTGTTGTCTCAAGAGATGCTTAGTATTGAAGCGAGTATGCAAAGAATCTTTTCGCATATAGTAGCAGGGGAGTATGAAGCCATCACCCGTGAAGCAAGCAACATTCAAAATAGCTTTATATTAAAAAAAGAACTGAAGGCCTCTGAGCGAAAAGAATTACATTCTAAGCTTTCAAGTGCTTTTATCGACTTAGATAGAAGTTTTCATGAAACAGCTGGAAAACTAGCAAATGCTGCCGAGTTTGATGAAAAAGAAAATGTCAGTAAATACTACACTCAAATGACAAATAAATGTGTTCAATGTCATTCCACGTACGCAAAACATAGGTTTGAAAAGTTCCACGATTAAATTTTTATAACGATTCTTTTGTATAATAACACTTAAAATAGGAGACTTTATGGATAGTACCCTTAATGATTTAAACGAACTCAATTCTAAACTTAGTGAAGAGATGGCTATGGTTTTGTATTTTAGCTCCCCTTCGTGTTCCGTGTGTCATGTTTTACGCCCTAAGCTCATGCAAGCACTTGAAAAATATTATCCAGAAATTGGACGATACCACGCGGATATTGCACTGACTCCAGAAATTGCAGCTGAGTTTCAAATATTTTCAGCCCCGAGCATAATTGTTTTTTTAGAGGGTAAAGAATTTATTAGAAAAGGTAGGGCTATGAGTGTGGATGGTCTCTTGCAAGAGATTAAGCGTCCTTACGATCTAATGACCTCTTAATGAAGCTATTGCTTTGTCTTAGCTTAGCTATATACTTGCAAGCCTCTGTTTCTGTAGGTAAGAAAATATATCATGAAAAATGTTTTCATTGTCATAAGATTGAAGGGAAATATTTTGCTTCTAATAAAAAAGCAAAAGAATGGAAAAAATTTCTTCAAAAAGGGCTTTAAAAAAGACACATAACGAAAAAAAACTAGCAATATCTTATTTTAATTCATGAAGTTATGAAGAAAATAAAAAACATCTTAAGTCTCTTTTTCAAAAATATTTTAAAGATAGAGGCTCTCATAACTCTTGTAATTAAAAATGAAAAGAGAAAAACTCTACTTAACCCCCAAAAATATGGAATACTTTTTGCTATTTTAAGACTAAAGAATATAAAAAAGAGTTTGCTAATGCAAAAGATGTGGCTGTTATGTGTCATTTTACCTACCTTACTAATAGCTGCATATAACCCATTTTTCGGGGGTGCAGAGCCTGTGAAAAATTACGTGATTAAACCTGTAAAAAAGGTTGTTCCAAAGCGTAAGAACATTGATATGACCTATTTTGGCTTTGTTGAAAGCAAAAAAGGAACCTTTGCCTTAGTCCGATTTGATGAAAAAAATATTATTATTCAAAGAAATGATTCTCTTTATTTAGATGAGCAGATATTTAAGGTATATAAAATTACAAGTAATTATCTTTATATCAAAGACAGACGCGGTCGAATTCAAACCGTGTATTTTAGTACAAAAGATCAGGGTAATTATTAATGAACTTAATACATCTATTTTTCTTTACCTTTATATTTTTAACAAACGGCTGCTCTAATAAATATAAAAATGAGGTATTAAAAGAAGAGTTGCGTGAAGAAATTAATATAACAAAACTCAGTAAACCCCAGGAATCTGCCTTTAAGATTATAGAAGTTAAGGCTGAAAATTTTTCCATACAAAATTTAAGCATCCCCGATAGAGAAGTAATAAAACGGGTAAAACTTTTTGGTGCAGAATTAAATGATGTGATTGCATTGCTTACTGAAGCTACAGATGAAGACGTTATTTTTCAACTTCAGTCAGCTGCCTTAGGTTTGTCTGGTAGCAGTGGCGGGGTAAATGGCGGTAGCGCGAGCAATAGTGGTGGAGGAAGCAATGGGGGCGGTGGCTCTAGTGGAAGTAATGATGAAGCACAAATAAGAAGTTCAAGGGTTTATTTATCGGCTAAAAATATTGGTTTTGGAAGACTTTTACATAAATCTGTAGGAGATAAACTCAGTATCCGTTTTGCTGATGGTACGTATTATTTAGGATATGTTCGTACCGAAACAGTTAAAATACCTCCTGTTAAAGGTCTGTCACAAATTCTTCAGCAAGAAATTTCTACTCTAGGTGCGGTGAATGTTGTATTAGATAGGGTTACGTCTACGGTCACTTTTTCGGCTCGTGAAAAAGAGTATCTTGATATTATGAGATATCTAGAAATCATGCGAAATAATATTTATGTGATTGAATACGATATTGCAATTTATAATGTAACACTTAAAGATGAATATAGCTTGGGGATTAATTGGGATTTAATTACAGGTGAAGGTGGGGTAGGCTTTATTTCTAAAACAGCTTCTACGATTGGCCTTGGGGCTACGGGAACTCCTGCCGCAACCTTTGGAACATTATTTAATGCTGGAAGTCTTAAAGGGTCTATTTTAGTAGATGCCCTTTCTTATTTTGGAAAAGTTGAAAGTATACAAAAACCAAAGCTTCTCGGACTTGCTGGAACGGATGTTACCTTAGTGGACGCCTTAGAAGAACCTTATATAAAAGAGATAAGTACCACCGCCGTTGGAAATAATGGTGTTCAATCATCTACGGTAAGTGCCATTGCAAGAAGTGGGATTAAAATAACTCTTAATTCTAATATTATGGATGGTACGGTAATTAGTGATATCACAATTAATATTGATGATATTGTAGGGTATACGAGTTTTGAAGTTGATGGTCTTAAATTTAATCAACCTAAGGTTTTAACCAAACAAATAGAAAATAGTTTACGTGTGAAACCAGGAGTTCCTATCATAATTTCTGGTCTTTTTCGTCATAAAACAGATAAGGGATTTAAAGGAATGCCGGGCTTAGATCAAACAGCCTTGCGTTTAGTAGGTGGAACAGAGTACACAGGTTTAACTAAAAGCGAGATGGTGATTATTGTTGTGCCATCAGTAACAAAATATGTGATTAAATAATATGGCTATATTTACAGCAGGGTGCATTGAGCTTACTAATGACAGCAAAAAGATGCGAAGAAGCATCTATGATGTAGCAAAACATGATTTAGATTCCCCTGCTATGAAAGTGTCTGTACGAAAGTCCCCTACATGTATAAACTTTATAGCCTTTTTACCTAAAGAAAAGATACTTCAAGAAAATATCTTGAAAGAAATTTCTAAATGTAATGAACGTACCGTTGTTATCTTTGAGTTAGATTATAAGCATGTTGGGGTGG
>NZ_JAEMVE010000014.1 GCF_029216045.1 Sulfurimonas sp. MAG313
TATATCTCTTTAAATAAGCATGTCTTCAACAATGGACAGCTGGCCGAGTGGTCGAAGGCGCTCGCCTGGAACGCGAGTGTGGAGCAATCCACCTAGAGTTCGAATCTCTAGCTGTCCACCATTTTCAACACTCTTTTTACTTTACTCATCGTTGTCAGTTCACTCGAGTACTAATGTACACTTCTCAAACTTCCGCCTTGATTAAAACAAAAATAGTGTCGAAAACTAGTTTTCTTACTAGGCTAAACAACTTAATATAAGAGAAGAGTGCGTAAACAAAGTTTCTGAACCAATATAGTAATAAACATGTCCCCGTAGCTAAGATCATTACTATATTGGTTCAGAAACTTTGTTTACGCACTGTTCCTTTTGAATATACCATTGGTCATTGAGATAAACAAAAATCTCTACCTTGAAGCGGATAATATTACTAAAAATAAAAACTTTGAGCTTAGAATTAGGTAGGGTCTTATATAATGATTAGTAATAAAATTATATATAAATAAGGAAAATATTTGAAAGAAAAAATAATTGTTTATGCTGTGATTTTTATGGCATTGGCTTTGAGTTTTTATACGCAGTTGAGCTTTATTCAAAATTTTGGAGTTGTTGTTGCAGTTATGTTAATGCGTCGTCTCTCAAATAAACAACGCATAGCTGGGGTATTGTTGATTATTACGATTGTTGCTTTTATTCAGTATCTTTCGGATCATAGCCTGTATAGTTTGATTATTAATATTTTTAGTTATATCACTTTTTGGAACTTTCTAAAAGTAGTGGGAGTGGCCTTTCTCATAGGTTTTAGTTTTGCGATGACTGAAAACATACGGAGTAAGAGCATACGCGTAGTCGTGTCACTTACTATTATGGGTACCCTTATTAGTATAATTTTCTTTTTTAATGTTAATGTCGTGGCGTGGTTAAAGTTAATTTTTTCTGTTCTATTACTTTTTGTCGGTCTTGCATCCCTTCATGATTTATTGAGCGCAAAACCTGGTTCGGGTAGTGCTTTGACAGCATATTTTGTAGGGACGGTTGTATTTTTACCCTTAGGCTTTTACTTATTAAGAAGTAGTCTTAAGACCTTAGGTCTTAGTACTTAGAATATTTTTTTTGAGAGATTTGCTTTCTTCGAATACTTGAGGCTATTGTTTTCTGTGGTTTTACAAAGTAAAAAGTTTCTTTACTTCTAAATCTGCCTATCCCCATTTAAAAAATATTAAGTTGTCAAGTTGAAGCTGAAGATTGAACACCTGACACTATTTTTTTTCTATTTTTTCTTCCTTAACTTAAGCAAAATATGCTAGGATAGATATAGATAAGCTAAACAAGGGTAAATAAAGATGTCTACACTTATTCAACTGACTATTGATGATATTCCTGAAAATATTTTAATATACAGATATATAAATGAAAATTTTGTATTAGTAGATATGAATAAAATGGCAGAGTCGTCAAGGGGTGTCCAAAAAGAAGAAGTTTTAGATCACGTTCTTGATAAAAATGATTCTAGTGCCAAAAAGTTTTATGAAAAATTATGGCGGGTACATCAGTTCGGTGACAAGGAAGAATGTGAACTTAATACCTATAAAGACAAGAAATTATATTTATGCCAGCATCATAATATTAGTAAACTACCTAATGGTGATATCATTACATTATATAGAGATATAACAAGGAAAAAACGGTATGAAATTAAGCTAAGACAGCAAACACAACAATTTGAGGAAGCGCAAAAAATCGCAAATTTTGGTAGTTGGGAATGGGATATAGAAACTAATGAAATTACTTGGTCAGATGAAGTGTTTCGTATCTTTGGCGAAGAAATTCAAAGTTTTTCTCCTAGTTATGAGATATTTTTGTCTTACTTAAATGAAAAAGATGTTGTGTCACTGCAAGAACGTATAACCTATGCAAAAATACACAAAAAACCTTATTCTTTCGAACATCAGATTATGGGGAAAGATGGTAATTGTCGTTCTGTAAGGGAAACAGGAAAGCTATATTATGATAATGAGGGTAAAGCTTTAAAGATGATAGGCACCATTTTAGATATTACCGAGCGAAAAGAAATTAAGACAAATCTTAAAGAAGGTGAAGAAAAATTTAGAATTTTGTCTCAAAGTGATATGATGGGTATTTTTATTTATAACAAATTTTTCACTTATGTGAATGAAGCTTTTATTAAAATGACAGGATACAGTAGTGATGAATTATACAAGATGGCAGCATGGGAAGTGATCGAACCATCTTTGCAATCGACAATTAAGAGTATGGTTCAGCGACGTATAAAGGGTGACAAAATTCCACAAAAATATAATGATCTAAAAATTGTGACAAAAGAGGGAGTCGTTAAAACTGTACGAGTAATAACGCAGACTATATCACATCATGGTAAGTACTCGGGTATGGGTACAATGATTGATATTACAGATATTGAAGAGACTAAAGAAAAACTAAAACTCTTAGCTCAAGCCATGGAACAAATGGATGAGCTTGTGCGTATAACAGATAAGAATGGTGTGATTTTATATATAAATGAAGCCCTTATCCGACATACTGGATTTACTAGGAGAGATCTAATAGGTCATAAGATCAATATATTTAAGTCAGGAAAACATAGTCCAACATTTTATAAAGATTTATGGAAAACGGTTTTAAGTGGAAAGACGTATAAAGGAATTTTTGTAAATCAAAAAAAAGATAACAGTCTTTATTATGAAGAAGAGGTGATAACACCAATTAAAGATCAAAAAAATAAAATTATATACTTTATAGCGACAAGTCAAGATATTACCAAACGTATTCAGATGGAAGAAAAACTTTATCGTCTTGCAACGATAGACGAATTGACAGAAATTTATAATCGTCATAAAATTAATGAAGAAATTAATATTGGGATTGATAGGGTAAAGCGATATAAAGAAACTTTTGTATTAATTATGTTTGATATTGATTTTTTTAAGGTAGTAAATGACAGTTATGGACATGATGTTGGAGATTTTGTTTTAAAGGAATTGAGTCGACTTGTTTTGAATAATATACGTGAAAGTGATAGGTTTGGACGATGGGGAGGCGAAGAATTTATGCTTGTTTTACCTCATGTTGATAAAAAGCAGGCTCTATTTACAGCGGAAAAATTAAGAGAAGCTGTATCTTCTCATGACTTTAAAGAAGCAGTTCATATAACGATTAGTATGGGTGTTGTATGTTTTGAAAAAGGTGACACAAAAGAAACTGTATTAAAACGAGTAGATAAAGCACTTTATCAGGCAAAAGAAGAAGGACGAGATAGAGTCGTATTTCTCTGAAAACAGAAAACAGGTAAGGCTACTTCAAATAGAATTTTGTAAAATATACGTTCTCAATGCGTCTCGTGAAGCTTTATCGACAAGAGTGAAGAGTTTATCTATAGGGTCTTTTAGCTTGGTTTTTTTATGACCTTTGAGTTTTATAAAAGTACAAGGATATTTGTCGGTTAGAAGAAAAAACTTTTTATACAGCTCGCTGTGTTTGACTGGTGTTCCTGCTTTAGTGTGATAGTTAGATTTTTCTAGTTTTTTCCGTCTTGAAGGCAGTCTTATGATGTTTTGGCAATCTGTATAAATAGTTATTTTAGTCTTTATTCTTATATCTTCAATCGCCCATAAGAAAGTTTCTAGTTCAAGTTGCGTTGATGAGGTATCTTCAAATTTTTTAAGTTGAACGTCATTATTTTTTCCTTCATCTGTAATGCTTAGATAGGCCCCAAAGCCTAATCTTTTTTGAGGGTTAACACTAGCATCGATAAAGAGTTGTACAATCATAAAAGCAATATACCATTTTAGGACTAAATATGTACACTTAAAAAATATTAAAAATAACCATTTCTGCTATAATTAATTAAAGGACACCTCTAAAAACCCTATATTCGCTCAGATGTATTGTGAAAGGTAAGCTTGTGTATGTATTTTCTTGAGTCATAGCCGTAGCTCTGGCGATGGAAAAACGTGTGCAAGATTGCGTTTCAAAATACCTCCCAAAGGACGATTAATCGTTGAATGTGATTGAAGCTATTTATAGATCCTTCACACATCCTCCTCATAATAGAAAATTTCTTGTATCGCTGAGTGAGTATAGGATTTTTAGAGGTGTCCTGAAATTACTAAAGAAGGTTATTCATGGAAGCTGTTTCTGCTATTGGTGTTGCTATTGTTATTGCGGTTATAATTATGATGGTAAAGGGGATTAAAATTGTTCCTCAGGCTCATGCTCTTGTTATTGAAAGACTTGGAAAGTATAACGCTACTTTAGAAGGTGGTTTTCATATTATCATTCCTATTATTGATTCGGTTGCGATGCAAGTAACGAAGCAAGAACAAATTATTGATATCCCTCAACAGTCTGTAATTACTAAAGATAATGTAAATATTTCTGTAGATGGACTTGTGTTTATTCAGGTCGAAAATGCAAAGATGGCGGCTTATGGAATTGTTGATTTTAAAAGAGCTATTGCGAACCTAGCCACAACATCTTTAAGAGCTGAAATTGGTCAACTCGCTCTTGATGAGACACTTTCTTCTAGAGATTCACTTAATAGATCTATCTTAATGGCACTTGATGATGCGAGTCAAAAATGGGGTATTAAGACCATGCGTGTTGAGCTAAGAGATATTTCTGTTCCCGTTGAAATTGAAGAGGCTATGAACCTTCAAATGAAGGCAGAACGTGAAAAACGTGCCATTGAACTGACGGCAACTGCAAATAAAGA
>NZ_JAEMVE010000106.1 GCF_029216045.1 Sulfurimonas sp. MAG313
CATCACTAATATAAAAATCTTTTTTATGTTTCATTTTAAAAAGTACTCTTTGAAGTCTATCACTCTCTTTTATTGTGCAGTGGTCTCTAGAACTTTTTTTTAACCAATATTAAAAGAAAAGGGGTTCAGGCAAACCCTATATTCTCTTCTTCTTAATTATCCTATTTATCTGTGTTTGAGAAACACCTACTATCAACGAAAATTTTTGTTGCGACAATCCGCCGTTGACACAAAAGAATTTAATAGAGTAAAAGATTTAAACGTAGAAGACTGGACTTAGTCACAGAAGCAAATAAAACAAGGTAACATCCTTAATAAGTTTAATTCTTAACATACTTCAACATGTATATATTTTAATATATTATAATTAATCTATATGTTATAATCTATATAGATTAAAACTAAAGGATATAAAATGCTAAGTTATGGGATTACAGATATTCAATCAAAACCTTCACTCATAAAAAGTATGGATATAGGCGAAATTGTGGATAAACGAGCACATACTACTTTAGGGTATTTTATATCTGCTAAGTATGAGAGTTATATTAGACCTCTTATTGATAAAATTGATAGAGAAAAGAAGTTGGAGAAACTAAAACGTTTACAAGCACATCAAGATTTAGAATTTGCAGAGGTAGGAGTTGATGATGGACTTTAAAAGAGGTGATATTGTTACCGTAAATCTGAATCCTAAAAAAGGTCATGAAGTAGGCAAAGTCAGACCTGCTGTTATTATCTCAGGCGATGATGAAAATAGTATACTAGATACTCTTATACTAATGCCACTATCAACAGATTTAATTAAAGAGATGGAACCTTATCGTATGCGTATTACTAAACGAGATAAACTCCAGCAGGATTCTGATATTTTGATTAATCAAGTAAGAACACTTTCTAAGCAGAGAATTGGTGAAAAAATAGCAAGACTTAGTGATGGTGAATATCAACTAGTTATTCAATCACTTTGTAAAAACTTTGATTAGGGTATAAACAAAGGATTTATTTACTTGATACTTCAGGATATAGTTTAGCAACAAGTACAAATAATTCTTCTTTTTTAACTGGTTTATTTAAGGGCACCTCTAAAAACCCTATATTCACTCAGAGGTCTTTTGAAAGGTAAGATTGTGCAGGTATTTTATTGAGTCATAGCCGTAGCTCTGGCGATGGAAAAACATGTGCAAGATTGCGTTTAAAAAGACCTCCCAAAGGGCGATACAAGAAATTCACTCTTAATTGTTGAATGTGATTGAAGCTATTTATAGCTCCTTCACACATCCGCCTCATAATAGCAAACTTCTTGTATCGCTGAGTGAGTATAGGGTTTTTAGAGGTACCCTTAAGATAGATTGTAGCCACCAAAACAAAACACTTTCATCTTAGAATTTATATTTCAGATACACTGTATCAAAAATAATTCACTTATTACTTCGCGCACTGTAGTGCATTATAGATTTTTTGCAAAGTATCTATCTACCCCATTAGCAATACCTATGGCTTGTTTTTTCTGGTATCTATGGTTTACCATAAGTTTGGCTTCATCAGGATGTGAAATAAAGCCTAATTCTATTAATACAGCCGGCATTTCAGCGCCTACGAGCACCCAAAATGGCCCCGATCTTACTCCTCCATCTTTAACCTTATAATGTGTTTTCAATGTCGCTAGCATGTTTTGTTGAAGGTCAATAGCGAGTTTATTTGAGGCAAATATTTTTTCTCTGCTCATTAAATGCAAGGTAGTGTTCATTGCAGATTTTTCTAGTTTAGAAATATCTGAGTTTTCTGCCTTTAATGAGCTTTCTGCTCTTTTACTTCTTTTAGTAGATAAAAAATAAGTTTCAATACCTTTGGCCTTTTTACGGTTGCGTTTTGGTACTGAATTAGCATGAATAGATAAAAACAAGTCTGCTTTTTTCTTATTTGCAAACTTTGTGCGTTTTCTTAACTTTACAAAGTCATCACTATTTCTTGTCATATAAACGGTGTACCCACGCTTAAGTAAAATATCACGAAGTTTTTTAGCGGTTTGTAGTACAACAATTTTTTCTCTGTATTTTTTATACCCAACTGCTCCTGCATCTTTTCCGCCATGACCCGGGTCAATTACAATAATCTTATTAGAGGTATTAGCGTGAAGGGGGATATACCTTAGTTCTTTGTTTTCAGATGACATTTTTATGGTGAGTTCATGTCCTGAAATCTTATACTGTTGTATAATCTTGGTATCGCTTTCAAAAACAATACGAAGCGTTTTTTGATCAAACTGAGCTAATCGTATTTTTTTCACTGATGTATGTTGTAAAGACATAGTTTTTTCAGTTAAAACCGCATATATATCGTATATTGTTTTAAATTTTTTCTGCTTTGAATAATTTAATGAAAAACGGTTAACCTCACTTTTTTTAATATCTCTTGAAAACCTAAGTACTAAACGCTGAGAGTCTTTCCAACGGATCGACCTGAGTCTATTTTTACCTGATATAGAATGTTTAACACTATCAGGTCTTTTCTTTTTTTCTATAAGCTTCTTGGATTTTTTGTGGCTAAGTTTTTTGAGTTTATTTTCGTAGTTAATAACATCTATATGAAGCTTTTTACCTGTTTTGATTAGACCTCTTAGACAGGTCTTGCACAGGATATCATCATCTTTCATTAAAGCGCGAATATAGATGTTTCTATAATCATTATACGCACGTATAATTTCTGATTTTTGGGAGCTATTTGAACTTTTATCTGCGCGTTTTAGGGCTTGAGTATTTACATCTGCACATAAAAATATACTAAAAAGTAAGATCCCTAAAATATATCGCAAGTACTATTCGCCTTTGGTAAGTTTAACCATCAATTCTTTTACAGAAATAATATCCTTAATACGGTAACCATTTGTTCCTGAAAAGAAAAGACCAAATTCTTTGTTTCCTTCATAAGCATCTGAAAGTCTATCTGCTATACAAAAACCAACCTCTTTGGCCTCAACACCTCGGTTACATGGAGCAACACAGTTTGATATACACTTAATAGAAGGGCCTTCACGTCTTTCTATGAGCCCAGTAAGGTTAGTCTTAACACCACGAGCAGGATAACCTACTGGTGAGCCCATAAGTTGGATATCTTCTTCTTTAGCATTAATTAATACGTCTTTAAAGTTATCATGGGCGTCACATTCATGGGTACCAATAAATCGTGTTCCCATTTGAACCCCTGAAGCACCAAGAGCCATCATTTCTTCTATGTCTTTTTTATCCCAAACACCGCCAGCAGCAAGTACTGGCATTGCGCCCCACTTAGCAGCTTCTTCAACAACAGGCTTAACAAGGTTTTCAAGTTGGTTTTCTTCAAGGGCACATTGATCGTAAGTAAAACCTTGGTGTCCTCCTGATTTAGGACCTTCTAAGATAACCGCGTCAGGTAAACGGTCGTAACGTTTTTGCCATCGTTTACAAATAATTTTAAGCGCCTTAGCAGAAGACACAATAGGTACAAGAGCAACATCTGGATAACCGGCTGTAAACTCTGGCATATTTGTTGGAAGTCCTGCCCCCGTGATAATGATATTTGCGCCCGCTTCACATGAGTCTTTCACCACACGTCCATAATCATTTATTGCATACAAAACATTACAGGCAATAGGCGCGTCTCCACAAATCTTTCGCGCATCCGCAAATATTTGAATAAGTGCTTCTTTAGAGTAAAAGTTTTGTACCTCTAAAGGGCGATTAGCTACTAGTTTTTTAACATGTTCTTTTTTATCATAATAACCGGTACCAACAGAAGATATGACCCCAAGGCCTCCTTCTTTACTTACATTACCTGCCAGTTGTGACCAAGAAATTCCAACACCCATTCCACCTTGAACAATAGGAATTTTTATCGTGTGTTTTCCAATTTTAATTGACTTAAATGACATTATTTTACCTTTACTAACGCGAACTTACGTTTTCCAACTTGTAAAACATATGAACCTGCTTCTAACTGCAGTTGTTCATCTTCTACTTTTATTTGGTCTATTTTAACAGCACCTTGCTTAATATCTCTTCTAGCTTGTGAAGTTGATGTCTCTAATTGACATTCTTGTAATGCTTTTGCAATCCAAATAGGTCCTTGAATCTCAAAATTAGGCATATCTGTTGGAAGTGCATTTTTTGAATGGACCTTGTCAAATTCTGCCTTAGCGGCATGTGCCTCATCTAAAGAATGAAATCTAGTCGTTATTTCTATAGAAAGTTCTTCTTTTACTTTCTTAGGATGTAAATTACCTGATTCAACATTTGCTTTAAGAGTGGCAATCTCTTCTAAACTCTTATCTGAAAGCAATTCAAAGTATCGCCACATTAAATCATCTGAAATAGATAAAATTTTTCCAAACATATCATTGGCGGCGTCGGTCACGCCTATATAATTGTTTAAAGACTTAGACATCTTCTGAACCCCATCTAAACCTTCAAGGATAGGCATCATTAAAACGGCTTGTTCTTTACCAACTTCATACGCTCTTTGAAGATGTCGCCCCATTAAAAGATTAAACTTTTGATCCGTTCCACCAATTTCTACATCTGATTTTAAGAATACTGAGTCATAACCTTGTAATAAAGGATACAAAAATTCAGAAACAGAGATAGACACACCACTTTTATAACGCTTTTCAAAATCATCTCGTTCTAACATACGCGCTACATTATACTGAGTAGTAAGGGCTAGCATACCTGCTGCGCCAAGAGGTTCGATCCACTCAGAATTAAAGACAGTATCGGTTAAGTTTTTATCTAATATTTTAAAAACTTGTTCATGATATGAGACAGCATTTTCTTTAATTTGTTCATCTGTTAAAATCTTACGTGTTTCACTTTTTCCTGTTGGGTCACCAATCTTAGCCGTAAAATCACCAATTAAAAATTGGATTCTTGCCCCATATTTTTGAAAAGTAGCAAGTTTTTGAAGAAGAACAGTATGTCCCAAGTGTAAGTCTGGTGCAGTTGGGTCAAATCCAGCTTTTACAGTGTAACGTGTGCCATCTTCATAGAACTTTTTTTACCTTTTTAGTAATAGCGTCCATATCAATAATTTCTGCTGTTCCACGTTGTATTTCTTTTAATGCTATTTCTACCAATGTATTTTCCTCTTTCCTATAAATACTTATCTATAGGCATCATCTGTGCGGATGAGTTGTATAATTTTATGTTTATTATCTATCTTTTTTCGTATTTTAGCTAAATCACCTTCAAGAGACTGCATTTCAATCTCACAGAAGTGCACATGTGACTTTTTTTCCTTACCCAGTTCTATACTCATCAAATCAATATCCATTTTGGCCAAATATTGTAAAAAATTCGCCAAGGCACCTTTAGCGTTTTGCAAACTCACTATAAGATGATAATGAAAGACCTTTTGGGTACTCCAATGCACACTTAACATGGGTGTTTCTTCTTCTATAAGAGTATAAGCATGTTGACAAAGTTTATGATGAAGATGTGCTTTATTGTCTATTTTAAATGCAATGATTTCATCTCCTGCCTTAGGATGGCAACAATAATCAAAAGCCATATCTGAAATAGACGTATTAGAAGATATTTCTAATGATCCAAAACTATAATCTTTTAATTTGAATTTATTACGTTTTAAAAAGCCCGCAAAACGAGAATTTTTTTGTATTTCTTCTAAATATTGACGGACTATAGTCTTAAGATAAGTACTGTCAATAGCTACCTTACAAATACTATCCATCAAATCATTATTATCTAGCCATTCAATAATACGAGGTTGATTTAACTGTAAAACAGTTGCTAAAATATTGATACCGCTTAGGGTGTTGATTTGGCTCAGTCGTTGTTTACAAATAAGGCGCATATTACTTTTAGCCTTAGATGTTTTTACTGTATCAATCCATGAGCAACGTGTTATTTCTTCACTACCTGTATCAATGCTCACTAAGTCACCATTTTTAAGTTCCGTTAGTAAGGTAGCCTTGGACTTGTTTATCATACATCCTATAGCACTGTTTCCCACTTGAGAATGAACAGCAAAGGCAAAGTCTAATACAACTGCGCCGCGAGGAAGAGTAAAAGGATCCCCATCAGGTGAAAAGATTAAGATGTCTTCACTGTATAAGTCATTTTTTACTAATTCATAAAATTCTTCAATATTATCACCTTGAAGTTGTAGGTTTTGCATCCAATCAAGGTTAACGCTGTTTACATTTGACTCCCCACCCTTATACTTCCAATGCGCGGCAACACCGAGTTCAGCAGTATTGTGCATCTCAAAGGTTCTTACTTGAACCTCAAAAATAGAAGTATTGTCAAAGACGGTAGTATGAAGGGTTTGATAGCCATTATCTTTTGCTATGGCTAAATAATCTTTAAAACGAGACGACAAAGGTTTGAAATTCAAGTGCATAAGACCTAAGACCTTATAGCAAGAAAGAGGCTCTTTCACTAAGATACGAACTGCCAAAAGATCCAGTACTTCATCAATACTAATACCTTTTCTTTGCATCTTAAGATAAATCGAATAGGAATGTTTTATACGCGATTTTATTTCAAAGTCATCTTCACAAAAACCATTTTTTATCATCGTTTTTTGAATTTTTTCAATAAAATCATTAATGCTCACTTGAATTTGGTGGAAGTTTTCTTCTAAATATATATTGATACGATTATAATCATCAGGAAAGATATACTTAAAGCTTAAATCTTCAAGAGAGTTTTTTATAGCAGATATCCCTAAACGGTGAGCGATAGGAGCATAAACCACCATAGTTTCTTCAGCTATTCGCTCTTGTTTAGCCAAAGACAATGCATCAAGGGTCAGCATATTATGAAGTCTATCACAAAGTTTAACCACTAAAACACGAATATCTTGGATGGACGCTAAAAGCATTTTTCTAAAAGAAAGTGCGGATACGATAAGCTTTTCATCAGAGTCTGAAGGAATTAACTCCATATCTCTCATCTTATCTATTTTAGTAAGACCTTGGACTAAATGCGCGACATCTTCACCAAACTCTTTTGAAATAATTTCGATGTTATGATCAGTGTCTTCAACTACGTCATGCAAGAGTGCCGCTATGACCATAGCCTCATCTTCACTAATACTTGACACAATACTCGCTACTAAAATAGGATGAACAATATAAGGCTCACCACTTTTACGGGTTTGACCCAAGTGAGCTTCTTCTGCAAATACAAGGGCTTTTTTTACTAGGGTTGAGGGTTTAACCTGATCTGCAAAAAAAGCTTTTGCAAGGTCTAAATCATGTATATCTTTGAGGGAGTTAATGATACTTTTCATTTATTTCCCCCTACTACACTAAAGACTAAGCGTCTATCTCTCTAAAGCCTTTAATAGTAATAACGCCTTCTGCGAGTTCCATTAAGGCAAGGTCTGCTGGTTTATATGCTTTTGGATCAACATTTAACTTCGTAGTGTCGCCATTTTGTAAAGCATCTGAACGTTTTGCAACTGCGATTGCTAATTGATAACGATCTGCACCTGTAACTTCTAATGCTTTTGCTGTTAATTCTTCTAATCTCATGTATTGATTCCTTAATTTGTGTGATTTATTCTAAAAAGTCTGAGAAATACTCAGCTTTTTAAAAGTATTATTTAACGATGGAACAGTTGTCCATATTTCCGTTGACTATTTCTAAAAGATTTCCTGCCTTGAACATATCGCATACGATGATAGGCAAGCCATTATCTTTAGCTAAGGCGATAGAGGTGTCATCCATTACTTTAATTTCGTCTTGCAAAGCTTGATCGTAAGACAAAGTGTCGTATTTCACTGCGTCAGAAAACTTATTTGGATCTCTATCGTAAACGCCATCTACCTTAGTTGCTTTAATGATACATTCTGCATTAATTTCAACAGCTCTTAGTGTAGCTGCTGTGTCTGTTGTGAAGAAAGGGTTACCTGTTCCTGCTGCAAAAATAACAACACGATTTTTTTCAAGATGACGAACCGCGCGACGCTGGATATAGGCTTCTGCAATTTGTTCCATCTTAATCGCCGTTTGAACACGTACTTTCATACCTGCATGTTCACACGCTTCTTGCATAGCTACGGCATTAATTACGGTAGCTAACATTCCCATATAATCTCCCGCCGTGCGACGAATAATTCCATCTTGAGCTGCCGTTACTCCACGAATAATGTTACCACCACCGATAACAATACCCACTTCAATCCCCGCATCTACAAGTGATTTTATCTCGTCAGCGATGTATTTTAGAATCTTAGTGTCTATCCCGTGCCCGTTTTCACCAGCGAGAGCCTCGCCTGAAAACTTAACTAAAACTCTTTTGCTCATCGACAACCTTTATTTGGAAAATTTGGGAATTATACTAAAATCTTACTTTACAAGGGCTTAGATTAGCGGGCATTTACACCACGCATCTGAAAGTCTTCGATTTGCTTTGAATATTTTGGATTTATTGAGGATAAATCTTTTTGCATTTTAACAATAAGTTTAGCGTTAGACAAAGGGTTTTTGGCAAAAAGGTACACAAATTTAAAATGCTGCTTGGCATCATTTTCATTCGAAGGAAAGGGAAAGTTTTTACTCATTAAGGATAAGGCTTCATCCATTTTTTCAACATCAGTCGCTTGTGTTTTCACTATACTAATAAGCTCTTCTAAACTCAATTGTTTTTTAGCTTCAACGGGGGGTTTGGTCTTATATGTTTTAGCCTTTGATCTTTTAAATACCATAACAGTTATAACTATTAAAATTATAATAAAAAGAAGAAAAAAACCTACCAAATAAAGCATGAAATACCTTTTTATTTAGTATAACACCTTATTTCTTAAAAATAAACAGTCTTAATATTTAACCTCTTCTAAAAGTTCAGAAAACACTTCAACTCGTTCATCTTTATCGGGATGAATCATTTTATAAATTATATTTGCTAAGGTTTCATCTAAATCTGAATTCATTTTTTGAAGAGGTTTTAATTTTTCTTTATGAGCAGGAGCATAACCTTCATAGGCGCTGTAAGCGTCTTCGTCAAAAAGCTTATGGTACAAAGTCCGTCCTAACTCAAAGAGTTCAAACTCTTCATGTTTACCCGTAGATACATTTTCTTTAAATTCAACCCGTAAATCTATATTTTTATGTCTAAAATAAGCATTTAACACCATACTAAAGCCTATAAAGGCACGAGAATATTGCGTTAAAATTCTGTCATTAAATTTTTCAAAACTTTCACCATGTTTTTTTAAACGTCTGTATTCAAGCACTAACGATTCAATATAAAACTTTGCGTAAAGTAAAGGAACCGTTTTTAAAACCGAATAGCCTTCTTCTCCTTCACCCGTAAGTTTTCCACCTAAAGTAACATGGACCCCATAAGCCGGCTTTCCATCTACCTTAGCCTTACATCCTTCAAAACCAATATCGCCTACGCCATGTATCCCACAGCCCTTAACACAGGCTGACCAATACATACGAATTAGCCCATCTTTTAAAGGAACTGCTTTGCTTAGATATTCACTCATCTCAATCGCATCGGGCTTGTTGGGGATAACTCCAAAGGGACAATGTTCTGTTCCTGCACAAGCAATCATGTTATTAAAATACGGGGTGTCTACATTTTTGTAATTTTCAAAAAACGGTGTATGTAAAATAGCGGACATATCTTGTTCTTTTACACCTGTGATGTAAAGACTTTGTTCCACATCAAAACGAATACCACCATTGCCAAAACGGCGAGCACTCTCAGCGGCGAGAATTAAGTCACTTCCTTTAAAAATACCTGATGGGATTACCGCATGAACTGCGTAAGTTCCATCTTTTAATTCAACCTTACCGTGTTTAGGGTCTAGGTTTTCCATGATGGTTAAGGTATCACCAGACTCAGCAAAATCAATTCCTGATTTTTCACGTATTGCTTCTGTCAATTTATCCATACCAACGGCTTCAATTAAAAAGAACAGTCTGTTTTTATTTCTATTATCTCTAAATCCATTATCTCTAAAAAGTTCTATAATAGCAGCAAAGGCTTTTTGCACTTCCTCTTCATTTTTCAAAAAGATATTAGCAGACTTAGCAATACGTCCCACCTTTCCGCCTAGATAAAGGTTATACCCGTAATGTCCATCTTTTTGAGCTAAGACAAAACAACAATCTTGTCCAAAAACATTAGAACGATTAGACATAGATCCCGAAATACCCGTGTTAAACTTTCTAGGAAGAGCAGAAATCCATTCCCATTTATGTAAAAACTTTGACTGTAATTTTAAAAGAAGTTCTTGAGAGGGCAAAATATTATCCATGCCTAGTCCATCCAGAGGGTCATTTAATATATTTCTAAAATTATCTACGCCGGTTTGATAACTTGATATGCCAACGGCTTTAAGTTCTTTTAAGACAGTAGGGATGTCTGCAATTTTCATGTATCTGTATTCTATTTGCATACGAGTTGTAATATCTATATAATCATTCCCATAATCACGTGCAAGTCTACCTACCACTTCAGCTTGTTCAGATGTCAACTGGCCCCCGGGAATACGAACACGAATCATAAACTGCTTAGGCGTAGCAGGTCTATCAAAAACACCAAAACATTTTAGAAAATAAGAAAGATCTTCTGCTGGGATAGAGCCGTATCCATTTTGAGCATAGTCTTCTAGTTTTGTCCAAGCATCTTCAGGAGTTTTAAGTTCTTTTGTTTTTTCAATCTTATTAACTTTGCTGCTTCGTGCTTCATAAGCCTCTTGTAAATCTAATATCACTGAATACTCCATATTTATATTCTAAAATTCTTTTTAAAAGTAGTTTGCAAAAGATTGGACAAATACAAAGTTTTTTAGAACCTACTATTTATAGTAGATTTCCTTTAGAAAGAATTCTAATGCAATAATAGCATTTTTTAATCTAAAGAGATTGGACAAATGCTTAATTTTTGTACATATAATTCTCAAAATTTTATGATAAGATAAGATATGAAGAAAACTTTTATACTATTTTTACTACTTTGCCTTTACCTTAGTGCCTCAACTCCAAACTTATACAAGTCTGTAGGTGATCCCGTTTATACTGAAATTCCAGCTATTATTAGCTTGTCAAAAATGAATTATTTCAAAAAACACAAGCTTGTTTTACGCTCCTTTATATCCACTGCCAAGCAACAAAAGAATCTAGGCTTTGCTTATGATAAAAAACGACGTAATAAAACACTCACTAAAAAAGAGCAGAAGGAGTATCTCACTAAAATAAGGGATCTAAAAAAAGAACTACGAAGTATTTCTAGAATTGTTCAAAAAGACTTATTAACCATTATAAAAATAAACTATGTCAAAACCTATTATCGTCTTAAAAAAACCCACTTAAAAGTTTTAAGGCTAGATCCAAAGAGTGCCAAGGCAGGTTCTCAATTTGAAAAAAAAATTCACCATAAGAGACGTTTGGCCAAACTCGAAAAAGAGCAACAAAAGAAACGAAACAAAATAGAATATTATAAATATCTTCGTTCAAGTAAAAATTTAGATGGCAAGTGGAAAGGTGAGAGCAGTGATAAAACTACTATGTATGCTTCTTTTCATGGCAAGACCGTTTATTTAAGTTACCAAAATCCTAAAGATATAATTATCTTTAAGGGCAGTTATAAAATTAGGAACAATAGATTTCTATTTTTTATAGAACAAAGGAAACGAACAAAGGCATCTATTTCTCATATCAAAAAAGTTCATTTTGAACGTATATATAAAGTTTCTAAAATAACAGAAAAAGATTTAATTTTAAAATATAAAGATGAAACTATATATTTAAAAAAGGTTCCTAAGTAACTACCCTATTTCGGCCTTCGTTTTTAGCTCTATAAAGTTTTTCATCTGCTGAGGCTATCATCTGATCAAAACTACCTAACATTTTATCATTTAAGCCTATAGACAGTGTCATACGAAAGCTTATTTTATTAATTTCTATCCTCATGTCTTCCACCTTAGAACAAATACCTTCCATCACTTTAGTCGCATGATTCATTTGAGTATTGGTTAAGATAATACAAAATTCTTCTCCACCATAACGTGTCACAACATCAGAGTCTCTAAATTCTTTAATAAACAGTTCTCCTAAATATTTTAAGGCCATATCCCCTGCCTCATGTCCATATCTATCATTAATTTTTTTAAAATAATCTATATCAATCATGGCGACTACTATTGAGAGATGTTCTCTTTTAGCATTCTCATATAATTTTTTACCCGTTTCATATAAATATCGTCTATTGTATAAGCCGGTTAAAAAATCTTTTACAGCAGACTTTTCAGCCAGCTTTATATAATAAAGCATCTCTAAATTCGAAATAACTCGGGACAACATTTCCTCAGGCATAAAAGGTTTTGTAATAAAATCATTAGCACCATTTTTTAAGAATTCCACACTCATCATAGGCTCATTACTGGCGCTAATACCAATAACTGCAAGTTGATTTATATTATGATTTTTTCGAATTTCTTGTATTAATTCAAGCCCACCCATGTTGGGCATGTTTTTATCTGTAATGACGAGTTGGGTAGTAGGATGTTCGCGCAAGACTTCAAGTGCTTCAATACCATCAGCTGCCTCATGTAAGATTAATGGCAATTTATTTAATGAAACTTTTATTTGTAAGCGTGAAGTCTTGGAATCATCTACAAGTAAAACTTCAGAACCTGCAAAACTATATACAAACTGTAATAGTCTTTTCGTATAATCAAAAGAATTTATATTATCTTTATTAACATAATCAAGAATATCTTTTTGTATCATTTTCTCGTGTAATTCAGAGTCCATTGTATTGGACATCATTATAACAGGGATTTTTTTATCTAACACAAGGTCTATGCATTCCCCCTCTAGTGCATCAGGTAAATTTGCATCAACTAAAGCAATAGCATATTGGGAACCGTCTTTTAAAAGTTTTTTTGCTTCCATCATACTTTTTGCACCTTCGCACGGAAAATGTAATTGATGAGAAATCATATGTTTTAAAAAACGGATAATGACAATATCGTCATCTACTATTAGAACTTTTTTCAAAGATATCCTTTACTCTAATTATTATCTCAGGGGGCCTTTAAAAACCCTACATTCACTCAGATGTACCCATATGTGCTAATCTTAATTTTAACAAAATAAGCTATAGCAATAGTATATAAAAAAATCTAATGATAAAATTATAGTTCTGCTTCAGAGTAAATGAGAAAGCAAGCAGTTTCAACTGTTTACTTTGTTCCAAAATATTATGTTATCATAATAAAAAATAAAAGACTATACCCATAAAACAATTTACACGAGATTTACTTTACCTAGCACGTCACACCCCAGGACGTCTTGGTATCTTTTCTATTACTAAAAAAATCATCTTACTTATGATTTCATCGTATCTTATTGTAGGTGCACTTTTTTATCAATATACTCAAAAAGTTTCTTTTCCAGCTTTATTAACGCATCAAGAACAGCAAATGGATTCCATTGCCTTGTTTACACAAACAGAAATTGAACATATTCCTGAGTTAAACAGCGATAGATTAAATTACATCAAACGTAAAATTCTTGAAAATTCTCACGTCAATAATATTTTTATAACAACACCTTCCATTAGCGTAGGACAGACCCTCCCTATAAAATCTAATATGCATTTATATTATTATAAAAGCATACCAATATTAGCAAAAAAGTATCGTTTTGAAGATGGGTATTTTATAATCTACTTTAAGGCAGATCTTTATGTAACAGAGATTCAAGGCATTATTAACACCGCTTACCTCACCTTTGTTTTAATGTTTGTTACGCTTATGATTGTTGCTCTTGTACTTAAGCTTACCCTCTTACCTTTCACCCAGCTTTCAGCCTTAATGACAAGTATTGATTATAATTCACCCGTTTCATATTCCTTGCCTGTAGTGACCTCTAAAGATGAACGATACGACCTTATTTCTGCCTTTCAAATCCTAAGTTTTAAACAACAAGAATACGCCAATAAACTTAATGACTTAAACCTTTCACTCGAAGATAAAATTCATAAAAAGACCTTACAACTTCAAGAGTTGAATGACTCCTTGGAAAATAAAATACAAAACGAGGTCTATCAAAATCGCCAAAAAGATAAGATTCTTTCGGAACAATCAAGGTTTGCAGCCTTAGGTGAAATGATTGGAAATATTGCCCACCAATGGAGACAACCTTTATCCGCTATCTCAACGGCTACTGGAAATGCAAAAATAGAAAACATGTTAGGTATAACCAGTAAAGAAAGTTTGGATGACACCTTTAACCGTATTGATGAATATATTCAGTACCTCTCAGATACTATTGACGACTTTAGAAACTACTTTAAAAAAGATAAAAAGAAAAAAGCCTATTATGTAGGTGAAATTTTACAAACGGCCTTAAATATTTCGAAAGGGAGCTTTAACGATATCCGTATAATACAAGACCAAGTCAACTTAAAAATCAAACTTATTGGATATCCTTCTGAACTTATGCAGGCCTTTATAAATATCTTTAACAATGCAAAAGATATTTTAAATGAGAAAGAACAGGCTAAGAAGTATCTTCTTATTGCTATGAGCAAGACCTCTACCCATGTTATTATAAAAATTTATGACAATGCAGGTGGAATTTCTAAAGACTATCTTTCCTCTATCTTTGATCCTTATTTCACCACAAAACACAAGGCTCAAGGTACAGGAATAGGACTGTACATGTCAAAAGAAATGATTGAAAAGCATATGAATGGTTCTTTAACTGCGAGTAATAGATCTTTTGATGTGGATGGAACTGAGTATATAGGTGCCTGTTTTACCATTACCTTACCCTATAGCTAAGTACATAAACTTCTCTAGAAACTTTTTACTTCGTAAAACCGCCATGGCTAGTTTTGATGTGGATGGAACTGAGTATATAGGTGCCTGTTTTACCATTACCTTACCCTATAGCTAAGTCTTTCAAAACACGTGAACATTCGTCTCTTTATATTTCTTCAGACAGTCTTAATTTCCATACAGCACACTCATCTAAAAGCTTTTCATCTTTATGTTTTAAAGCAGCCTTTTGCAGACCTTCACACATAAAAAGAATTTTCTCTTTTACGCCCTCTTTATCTAGATGTTTAAACAAAGCAAGGATATGCCATCTATCTAGAAACTTGAACTTCATGGAAAGCTGATCATCAGCCCCCCCATATTTGTTTATTAAGGCTTGAGGAATTAAATCAATGGAATCTTCTTTTAATATCCTTAACCATAAATCATAATCTTCACAGACTTCAAATCGCTCATCAAAGCCCCCTACTCTTTCAAAATATTCTTTATTAATAAGTACCGAAGAAGGAGCAATATTACAAAAGTCTAAAGAGTTTTCAAAGCTCAATTGTTCAGGCTTTCTAAACTTTTTAGGAACAGGCCATGGCTTGTCATTTCTAATCCAAACCTCATCCGTATAGGAAACTAATGATGATAGATTTTTTTTATGGTGGGCTATTTGAAAGGCTAGTTTTTTAGGATGCCAGGTGTCGTCTGAATCTAAGAAGGCTACCCACTCATATGAGGCCATCATTACTCCATTGTTTCTTGCTGTTGAGACACCAAGGTTATTTTGTCTAAGAAGTAAGACTTCAGGGTAGTTTTTAGCCACCTCACTTGTGGCGTCGGATGAGCCATCATCAACTACTATGATTTCACTTACCTTATACGATTGAGCTAATACAGAGTCTATAGCTCTGGCTAGGGTTTTCACTCGGTTGAAGGCGGGGATTATTACGGATATTTTCATGTTTGTGCTTGGTGACTTGGTGTTAAGCTTAAGGGGGACACAGCATTAATTTTTACCGATTTACGGTAAAAATTAATGCAATGTCCCCGTGTTATTACGCAGTCACTGAGTAGATTGAATGTATGCATATTCTTACCATGTTTTTATTTCGTTGTAGAGGCTGTCTCTTTCTGTTGGGATGAAGCCTGAGTTTTTAATTAAACCTACAAATTCTTTTAGGTCTACTCCAAAGGCGGAGGCTGCTCCTGCTGCTGAGTTAATGGACTCTTTTTCTATCGTGCCATCTAAGTCATTACATCCAAACTCTTGAGCAACCATGGCTAAGTTTACCGTTGATGTCACCCAGTAAGCTTTTAAGTTAGCTACATTATCTAAAAGAAGTCTAGCAATCGCGTAGGTTTTTAGTATCTCTTGACCTGTTATATCAACTTTAACTTTTAAGAAGTTATTTTCAGTTTGATATACGAGGGGAATAAAACAGTTAAATCCTCCTGTTTTATCTTGTAAGTCTCGGATTCTCATCATATGATCAATGCGGTCTTTTCTTTCTTCTACATGACCAAAAAGCATAGTGACATTAGACTTTTTACCTTTGTTATGCCACTTTTCATGAATGTCTAACCACTGCTGTGAGCTCACTTTTCCTTTACAAATATAGTCACGTACTTTTTCATCAAAAATTTCAGCCCCACCACCAGGAAGAGAATCTACTCCATTTTCTATCATAATATTTATAATCTCATCATAAGACTTATTATATTCTTCAGATAAAAAATGTATTTCTGCTGCCGTCAAGGCTTTAATATGCATCTTTGGATATTTCGCCTTAATCTTTGAAAATACTGTCGTATACCAGTCTAAACCTGTTTCAGGGTTGTGCGCAGATACAATATGCACTTCCGTAATCCCTCTACTCGCAATATCATCAACAATGTCCATAATCTCTTCATGTTTAAGCGTATATGGCTTGGGATTTTTTCTTGAGGCAGAGTAGGCACAAAATTTACATACATCCTTACAAATATTTGTAGGATTAATATGTCTATTTATATTAAAGTATGTCTTTTTTCCGTGCAGGGCTTTACGCTTATCATCAGCAAGTTCACCCAATTCAAAAAGGTCAAGATCATAAAGGGCTAAGGCCTCATCATAAGATATTCTATTACCAGCTTTAATTTTTTCTATTATGTCCATAATATATATTTACCATTTTATAATTTTATAAAGAAACATCTCTTCTTAGAGGGGCCCTTTAATTTTAGTTATTCATTTTGCGCAATTATATCGTATAATTGGCATAACTTTAATAAGGCAAACAATGGATTTAGTTCAACAGATTGAAGACCTCATCGAAAACAATGCCCCTGACTTCGAAATTTCGAAACTTTTCAAACAATATATTGCTGAATATAAAGAAGGGTTAAACCAACTTTTTGAAGCATCACAGGGCAAAGACTTCCTTGTGCGTCATACCAAACAACTTGACCATATTATAAAAATGATGTATAAAATCATTTTGCGTAAAAGTTTTAATGATTATATCCCCTTACGCAACAACATCCCTATTGCCTTTGTGGCCTTAGGTTCTTATGGCAGAGAACAACTTTGTGTACATAGCGATATAGACCTTATGATAGTTTTCGAGAAATCTGAAGGTTTTCATATAGAACATCTTATAGAAAAGTTTTTATACCTTGCTTGGGATTCAGGTCTTAAACTTGGGCACAGAGTACATGAACTGTCTGATTTACGTTCTGCCTCCACAGAAGATATTACTATTAAAACAGCATTTTATGAGTCTCGTTTTATTACAGGATCTAACTTTTTATGGATACGAACTACGGGAGAGCTTAATCATATACGCTATTTTGAACAAAAAGAATTTATCTTAGCAAAAATGGAAGAAGCAAGAATTCGTCGTAAAAAGTTCCCTTCTTCTATGCAACCTAATGTTAAAGAATCTGTAGGTTCATTAAGAGATGCTCACTTGCTTTTTTGGGTTGCACACACCTTATATGGCATTACCAATCTCAAAGATTTAAGAGAGACCTTGTTTAGTGAGACTGAATATAAAGACTATCGCATTGCTCTAGAGCTTCTTTTTAGAGTGCGTTCTGCCTTACACCTCATCGCCAATAAACAACAAGATGTTTTAGTCTTAGAATATATTCCTGATGTTACTAATAAGTTAGGCTTTTCATCCCAAAGGCTTTTAGTTACAAAAACACTACATGCTATGTGGACTATAAATAGGTTTACACAGATCTATGCTCATAAGCTTTCTCGTAATTTTATGTATAAATCCAGTAATATTTCTTTACTTAGAAACCATAAGTTCGTGCATAAATTTTACATTATTGATGATACTGTTTTTTCTTCTTTTAATGCTTTTGAACTTCAGTCCAACCAGCTTTTGGAATTTTTAATCTCTCTTGAAGATAAAACTTATCATTTTGATCCTTCTATTTATAAACGCATACATGCAGAAAACTTTAACAAACCCTTAAATAAAAAAGAGCATTCTTATCTTTTAAAACTGTACTCTCGTCGTTATGTACACTGTATTTTAGAACTATTTTACGATTCAGGCATCTTAACTCAAATGATTCCGCCCTTTACAAAGGTGATGTTTTTACCACAGTTTGATGGTTATCACACGCATCCTGTTGACATACACTCTCTTATGTGTCTCAAGGCTCTTGAAAACATCCAAGACCCACTTGCCCTTGAATTATATAAAAGCTTCACCCATGATGAACGTACCTTACTTCATATCACCACCTTGCTTCATGACACAGGAAAAGGAAGAACCCAAGACCATTCTTTAGTAGGGGCTAAACTTTTTTCTGCTTATATGACAGAGTTTAATATTTCTCCTGAGCTCATTAACATTGGTACACAACTTATTAAACATCATATAGCGATGAGTAGAGTGGCCTTTAGGGAAGACTTTTATCATGAAAAGGTGCTCTTTTCTTTTATCTCTAAGGTCCAAAATGAAAGAACCCTTAAACTCTTATATGTGCTTACCTACGCAGATATTAATGGAGTAAGTTTAAAAACGTATAACTCTTTTAATGCTAAGTTATTAAAAGAACTTTATTATGCCTCTTTAGAAGTGATGGACAATAAAGAGATGATAACAGAGGCAAGAAAAAGGCGCAAAAAAGAAGATGCCTTAAAAAAGATTTTTGACTTTACTTCTTTAAGTAGATTACAACAAAAAAAGGTACTTTCCATAGAGTCAAACCTCTTTTTTATTAAACATAAACCTCAAGAAATCGTTAACCTCTTCACTCAGGCTAATACGGTAAAAGATTATTCTTTTAAGGTTTATTGTGAACCAAACCTTATCATTGAAATATTTAAAAGTATCCCTTTAAATCTAGGTTTTTTACTAGGTAAATTAAATTTTTTAAATATAGCCGCCATGGATATTTTCAAGTTGCATAATGAAATTAAGTATTTTAAAATTGAGTTTTCACAAGATATTGAAGAAGATGAGCTCGGCCTTGTTAAAGAAATTGTGGAAGATGCCTTTGATATGTCCAAGCAGATTCAACTCAAAAAACCTGAAATTAAAGAAGGTGAAATTATTCTAGATTGTGAACATTCTAATACCTATGCACGATTAAGTATTTATACTAAGGATCAAACAGGCTTATTAGCCTATGTTATTAAAACCTTTGATGATGAGGCCATAGATATTACAACCGCCAAGGTACATACGATAAAAAATCGCGTAAGAGACCAATTTTTAATAGAAAAACACGGTAATGTCTGTCATAATGCCGAAAAAATAATAGACATGCTTGTAAAAAGGGGCTAAGATGTGCGGAATTGTTGGGTATATTGGAAAAAACAAGATTAAAGAAGTTCTATTAGAAGGTCTTGGGGAGCTTGAATACCGTGGATACGATTCTGCGGGTATTGCTATTTTACAAGAAGATAATTTTTCTATTTTTAAAGCTGTTGGGAAATTAGAAAATTTAAGAAACAAAACCAAAGACTTTCATCCTGAAGGTTTTTCTATTGGTATTGGCCATACAAGATGGGCAACACATGGAAAACCAACGGAGTTAAATGCCCACCCTCATGTTGGAGAGAACTCTTATGTAGTTCATAATGGTATTATTGAAAACTATCAAGAATTAAAACAAAGACTTCAAGCTGAGGGTTTTAATTTTTTATCTCAAACAGATACAGAAGTTATTGTTCATCTTTTTGAGTCTCATTTAAAAGCTTTAAAAGAGCCATTAAAAGCATTTAGAGCTACCCTTGATGAACTAGAAGGAGCTTACGCTGTACTTCTTATTACTAAGTCCGCTCCAGATACTATCTTTTTTGCTAAACATGGTTCTCCAATGCTGATTGGTATTGGTGGAGATGAAAAGCATTTTGCTTCTTCTGATACGCCTTTAATTGGTTTATGTACGGATGTTATTTATTTACATGATGGTGAAAATGGTTATTTATCTGCTGACGCAGTTGAGCTTTTTAATGAAAGCTATGAAAAAATAGATCCTGTTTTAAAGCCCCTTCCTAGTTCAAAACTTTCTGCGCAAAAAGATGGATTCAGGTTTTTCATGGAAAAAGAAATTTATGAACAGTCTCAAGTTATAACAGACACATTAATGGGACGTCTTGGTGAGGCTGAAATTAATTTTGAAGAACTTGATTCTGAACTTTTTGTCGGTATCAATGAAATTAAACTTTGTGCTTGTGGAACCTCGTACCACTCAGCTTTAGCCGCCTCTTACCTTTTTGAAAGATATTCAAAGATACGTTGTTCGGTTGAAATCGCTTCTGAGTTTAGATACAAGCAACCTTTAATGACTCAAGACACTCTTTTTGTAGTTATCTCTCAAAGTGGTGAAACCGCCGATACTCTTGAAACCCTAAAAATGGCTAAAAAAGCAGGCCTAAAATCTTTAGTTATATGTAATGTTGACAATTCATCTATGGTCAGAGAGGCCGACGCATCCATCTTAACTCGAGCAGGAATAGAAAAAGGAGTCGCCTCAACCAAAGCCTTTGCCACTCAAATGGTAGTATTTTGGATGTTATCTCTTTATCTTGCTAAACAACGCGCAAGCATGACCTCCGTTGAGATAGCAGAACATATTAGTTTATTAAGAGAGGTTCCTTCTACTGTAGTAGTTAAAGATGAACTTCACGAAAAACTTCGTCGCTTATCAAAGCGTTATTTACATGGACATGGTTTCTTTTTTATAGGAAGAGATGTATTTTATCCCCTTGCACTAGAAGGTGCACTTAAACTAAAAGAGATTTCTTACCTTCATGCAGAGGGATACCCATCAGGTGAAATGAAGCATGGACCTATCGCTCTTGCAGATCCAGAGCTTTTTACCATTGCGCTTATGCCAACAAATCTTTTATATGAAAAAACAAAGTCAAATGTGGAAGAGTTGTCTGCTAGAGACAGTACTATTTGTGCTATTTCTGCCCGTGAATTTGACAAGGCAGATGATTTTATTCAAATTCAAGAACGAAGCCATTACATGCATGAATTTTTTGAAATGATGGTGGTCTTACAAATCTTATCGTTAGAAATTTCTGTGCGTTTAGGAAATGACGTAGATATGCCAAGAAACTTGGCAAAGTCTGTGACAGTCGAATAATAAGATCTTTTTTAATATAAATTTATCATTTCTATAAAATTTAGTTCTTGCTGCGTAAAAATTTATTTTATTTTCAAAACACTTTGATATACTATAAGTAATACTTATTTTATATCAGAAAGTTATGACATTTGAACACAAACAGAAAAATACTCCTCATTATCGCCTTTATGCTTATATTACTTGCCGCGGCAACTATTATTAATGTTGCTATAAACTTTAGAGACTACTCTTATACAAATGCCCTTGAAAAATCAAAAATGACAGCGGAGGTTGTGCGAGATGGCTTGACCGCTCATATGGTTAATGGTGTGATGGATAAACGAAACTTCTTTTTAACTAATATCTCTCAATACGAAGGGGTAAAAAAATTATGGATAGTTCGTTCTTCCAAGGTAGATTCTGAATACGGTCCAGGCTTACCTAAAGAAGAACCAAGAGATGAAATGGATTCAAGGGTCTTAAAAAGTGGTCTTATGGAAAAGCTTATCACTGAAAATTCTGATACCGCAAGTCTAAGAGTATCTATCCCTTACATAGCTTCTTCTTTAGATACACCCAATTGTTTATCCTGTCATCATGTCAATGAAGGCGATGTATTAGGTGTTATTAGTATGGAATTTGACATTAGTAATACTCGAAGTGTAGGCATGTTTACAGTGCTAAGAATTTTTGGATTAAACGTTATTTTTATTATTATTGCCTTGTTTTTAACAAATTATTATATTAAACCTTATATGGAACTCTTTGCAAATCTTCAACAAGGAATCAAGAAAGCCCACCTTGGGAACTTTACTCACAGATTTACCACTAAGATTAAAGGAGAAGGAAAAGAAGTTGCTAATGAAATGAATCAACTCTTTGAAAAGATGCAAGATGCTTTTGGAAGTATCAAAGATGAACTTCAAACCTTTGTTGCACGTTCTAATATCTCAGATGCAGACCCTTTATATGAGGCAAGACATATTATTCATGAACTCTCAGATATTTATAAATTTAAAAAAACTATCGAACTCGATAAAGATAAATACGCGATTTATCAGCGTATTTATCAGCTTTTAGAACAAAAATTTGAACTGAAGCATTTTGCCCTTTATGAGGTTAATCATTCTAGAAAAGAGCGTGAGCTTCTTTATATCACACAAGGGGACAGTTTTTGTTCACATGATGCAGACACCAATGCCTTAGAATGTAGAGCCTACCGAACATCAACAGATATCATTTCTACTGACTTTCCAAATTTATGTGATTCTTGCGATAAAAATGGTGAGCTTGAATATGCTTGTTTACCTTTTATTATCAATAATGACTATTCATTAATCTTGTCTATTTCAGCTAAGGAAAAAGAAGAACTTGGAAATATAAGCTTAAAGGTAACCAGTATTAAAAATTATTTTGAAGCAGCTAAACCTGTTATTGAAAGTAAGATACTTATGGATATTTTAAAAGAATCTTCTTTGCGTGATGGACTAACGGGCCTTTATAACCGCCGGTTTTTAGAAGAGTATATCGAACAAGAACAAGCACAAATTCAAAGAGATAAGACCGCCTATGATATATTAATGATAGACATTGATTTCTTTAAACTTGTTAATGATACCTACGGACATGATGTTGGAGATACCGTTATTAGAGCCTTAAGTGATATACTTAAAGAGTCTAAACGTGAGGCTGATTTAGCTATACGTTATGGAGGAGAAGAATTTCTTATCCTTCTTCGTCATACAACGCCTGAGGCTACTCAAAAAGTCGCAGATGCTATTCATAGTGGCTTTAGAAGTAAGAAATTCACTATAGGTAGCGAGACAATGCAAAAAACACTCAGTATTGGTATCGCCAAACTTCCTCAAGATGCAGATTCTATTTGGAAGGTCATTAAATATGCAGACATCGCTCTATATGAGGCAAAAAACACGGGAAGAAATAAGATAGTGTATTTTAAATCAGAGATGTTTGAAGGATATTAAAGAGGAAAAAAAGCTTCACACCTTGTCCTTTTTCAAAAAAGGCAATAAACTTACGCACGGGGACATTACTTGAGTTTTTTTCCTTGTCCCTCTTAAGCTGAACTACCAAGCCTATTTAAAATAAGGCTTTTATTTATTACGCATTTCCACCATCTTACGACGTAGATACGCTATCTTAGACTGAAGGGGAAGTTCCTTGGGACACACATCTTCACATCCTAATAAAGACATACATCCAAAGACACCATCTTCATCTCCTACAAGCTCATAATATTCTTCGTCTGTTCGTTTATCTCGTGGGTCGATAAGATATCTCGCCACCTTGTTCATACCTACAGCGGCTACAAAATTTTCACGCATTAAGATGGTTCCACATCCTGCCACACAACAGCCACATTCTATACAACGGTCTGTTTCATAAATTTCATCGGCTAATTCAGGTTCCATTTTTTCTTCTATGCGGCAGATATCAATCTTTTCATCTTCTTTGGTATGAATCCATGTTTCAAGTCTTTCCGTCATACCTTCCATCCACTTACCCGTAAAAATAGAAAGGTCTCCAATAAGCTCAAAAAGAGGAAGGGGTGCTAACATAATATGCTCATCTAGTTTTGAAGTGAGTGTTCTACAGGCAAGATCTGGTTTTCCATTAATGAGCATAGAACAGGAGCCACAAATTCCTGCTCTACAAACAAAGTCAAACTTCAAAGAATTATCTTGAAATTCTCTTATCTCATTTAAAGCAATAAAGAGGGTCATTCCTGGAGCTTCTACTACTTCAAAGGTTTCAACATGAACCTTATAATCTTTTATATTTGGATTTGATCTTAAAATAGATATTTTTAGTGTTCTTTCTTTTGTACTAGTCATCAAACTTCTCCCGTAATCTTTCATTTTTACCTTGATAAATTTCAGGTAATTGACTGTTATAAGGCATCAAAGCCTCTTGCACCTCAAAACGGGTCTTTCCTTCATCTTGCATTTTTTCTCTTAAGGTTTCAACCTCATCTGTGCGCTGTTGCGTGTCCTCATGGTGAATAGTCATATCTTTCCCATATCCTCTAAAGCCTGGAGGCAGTTCCATTTTAGTAACATCAAGCTCTTCATATGAAAGTGTTGGTTCTAAGTCATTTGGGCTCACCCATGTCGCAAGAGTTCGTTTTAACCAAAATTTATCATCTCGTTCAGGAAAGTCTTCTCTAGAATGAGCCCCTCTACTTTCGGTTCGCTCAAGCGCACCCTTTGCAGAGCACAGAGCAAGCTTTAACATTCTTTGTACTCTATACGCATTAAAAAGTTCAGGACTAGCAGCTAAAGATTGGCATTTAACTTCTATATTTTGTGAGCGTTTAAGTAAGTCTCTTAACTCATCCACGGCTTCTTGTAAATCATTTCCATTTCTAAAAATTCCTACCTTAGCCATCATAATATCTTCCATAGCCCGACGAAGTTCATAAGCTTTTTCGCCATTTTCTTTTGGTTTTAAAAAGTGTTCAAGCTTTTCTTGTTCAGCGTTAATAAAACTAGAAATTGTTTTAGTAGAAATATCTATATTACTTTCTGGACTTTCGCAATAATCCGAAATAAATTCTGCACAAAGCATTCCGGATACTACCGTTTCCGCAACCGAGTTACCCCCAAGTCTATTAAAGCCATGCATATCCCAACACGCCGCTTCTCCACATGAGAATAGACCTTTAAGTGTGCGTGATTCACCCCTATGGTCGGTTCTAATTCCCCCCATAGAATAATGCTGAGTAGGTCGCACAGGAATCCAATCTACCGCAGGGTCAATGCCTAAGAAAGATTCACAAATATCTTTTACCTCTCTAAGGTTTTTTTCTATGTGAGCGCGGCCAAGTATAGTAATATCTAACCATAAATGGTCTCCGTACTTAGACTTTACGCCCTTACCTTTTCGTATATGTTCTGTCATTCGTCTAGAAACAACATCTCTTGAAGCAAGTTCTTTTTTCTCAGGTTCATAATCAGGCATAAATCTATACCCATCCACATCTCTAAGAATTCCACCATCACCGCGACACCCTTCAGTGGTTAAAATACCAACAGGAACAATAGCCGTAGGATGGAACTGAATAGCTTCCATATTTCCAAGTGTCGCCACTCCCGTTTCAAGAGCAATAGCCTGCCCCATTCCCTGACAAATAACAGCGTTTGTAGATATGGCGTAAATACGACCAAATCCCCCCCGTAGCAATCGTCGTTGTTTTTGCAATATAAGCTACCAATTCACCCGTCATAAGATTTCTAGCCACACATCCATAACAACGACCGTTTTCATGAATTAACGACATCGCTTCCATACGTTCACGCACTTCAATCTTTTCTTCATGGGCCTTGTTATCCATAGCAAAAAGCATTGAATGCCCTGTTCCATCTGAGGTATAACAGGTACGCCATTTTTTTGTTCCACCAAAGTCACGGGCATTAATTAAACCATGGGCTTCATCACTTTCAGTAAGCGTTACTTTTTCTGCATTTATAACAACTTGTCTATCTCCACGTGTCACCCTAGTCCAAGGAACGCCCCAGGCAGCAAGTTCTCTAATAGCTTTGGGAGCTGTGTTTACAAATATTCTAACTACATCTTGATCCGCACCCCAGTCTGAACCTTTAATGGTATCTTCAAAGTGCACATCTTCATTATCACCATCACCTTTTACTGTGTTAGCAAGACTGGCTTGCATACCCCCTTGAGCGGCTGCTGAATGCGAACGTTTAGGGGGGACAATAGAAAGAAGGATGACATCATGCCCCCTTTGCTTAATCCCTGTAGCTGCTCGCAGACCTGCTAAACCACCACCAATTACAAGTGCGTCTGTATATGTAATTTTCATGAGGTAACCTTTTCACTTATATAAGTCGGTACATAACGTTCACCTGCCTTGTCCATGTGTTCTATTCCTATCTTTACATAAGCCGCCAATGTTAATAGGCCTAAGCCCATAAAAAACACCGTAATTGCCCATTTTAATTTTTTTAGATTTTTTCTAGATGCTTTCGCATCCTTACCTTCGAACCAACCCCATTTGACACAAAGTCTGTATAAACCAATAGAACCATGAAGCTCAACTGCAACAAGAAGAACTAGGTATAAAGGCCACATCCAGCCACTTACCATTCTATCAGCTGAAGCATAAGGTCCAATATTATCTGCGTTGACCATCATAATAAAGATATGAATTGAGCCAATAAAAAACATAGTAAAGCCCGTAATAACTTGAATAAACCAAAGATTTGTATCGGAATGTTTAAAACGCACTGCGTGTTCTCTAAAGGCTCTAAATTGTTTGTAAGAACCTGGAAATTTTCTAATAGCAATAAGTGCGTGGGTAATAAAAACAACAAAGATAAAACCTGCTGTAATGGCTACAAGTTCATGATGAGGCTCTCCAAATATAAATTCACCTTCCATCATTTTGGTGACGGCGTACATCGCATCTTTTGAGATTAATATACTTGATACTAAAAGCATATGCCCCCCACATAAACAAGCCTAAAATAAGCCCTGTTGCACTTTGTATATAATCAAGTTGAGCCGGTATTCTACTCTTCTTGATTAGGGACTCTAGTTCTACTCGTTTAGCTAGGTCAACATCACTTTGCATTTGAATCCTTCTACTTAATATATTCACTAAATGAAATACTATATCACATTCAAATTACACAAACAACTTTAGATATATTTTATAGATATATCTTAAGTTTTATTTTAGTTTTAAATAGAATTTTTTATCTCTTTTATCCGCTTTATTTTATCTTTATACAGCTCTTTTTTACCCTCTATATAACTTATTTTTTCTTCATTAATATGTAGATATTCTTCTTTAGCGATGTGTACAATTTTATATAAATAATTACGTCTAGAATTCAAATACACTTCAATCTTAGAAAAAGAAAAATCAACTTTAAGACGTGCATAAATATCTTCTTCATAAGGCATATTCAAAGATATATTATTAGGATCTTTTTCATACGCCAAAGCCTGTTTATAAAAACTCGTTTCAAAATGTAAAATACTTGCATTAATAAGTTGTTTATACGATAATGTAAGAACCCCATTTAAGTAAGCAAACTTCTTTTTAAAAGCAGAAATATTTCCTTCTATTGCGCTATGATAGTGAATCAAAACATTTTCATATACCTTAGAAGCAAAATTTCTTGTATTAGAAAATTCTATGTCAGAAGCTATATCTCTTTGTTTTGAAATGAGTTCATAAGGTTCTTGCCAAGTATGAACAGCGCTTTCTAAAATAGCATACACCTTTTTAAAGGCATCTCCAATATCATCTTCCCCGTACTTCAACTGCTTTTCGATTTTTTTGAATTTTTTGTCTATATATTCTTCATCATAAAAAAGTTTTTTATATAAACTATCATTGTCTATCCAAAAATTTTCATAGTCGTATTTATGTATCTTTTTGGAGCGTAAAAGTCCCTCTGTAACTTCTTCATATCTATGCTCAGTTTTTCTTTTAATATGAATAAACACTTCATGGGACACTTCTAAAAGAATAGCATCAAGCTTTTCATATATCTGAGAAAGGTTATCTTGTTTTGTTTTAATAATCGTATCAAAGCCAAGTAATACTTCATTTTCTTTTGATATCATCACCTGAGACAAGCTTTCATAGACACCAAATATTGTTTGGTATTGCAGTATCAAGATATCGCATATAGACGCTAAGTCCTTTTGGATTGCGTACTTTTTTGAATTCGATGCTGCGGGTCGAATGACATCGTCTATAAAATCAAGTACTTGTTGTATATTAGACTCATGTAAATCTTGTATATCTTTACTTCGGTCTTTATCCATAATTTTAGCAACCTCAGACCTATAATCTGTAAACTTATCTTCAAAAAAGCTCAAGTCTCCTTTGAATTCATTAAGATCATTTTTAAAATCTTGAGCTAAAAGATGCATAGCATCTTCAAGGAGTATCTCTTTTTGCTGAGATCTAGCTTCTAAGGCCTGTTTTCCTGAGATAGGAATAACCTCTTGAAAATACTCAGAAAACTTTTCTTTTACATACTTTTGAGTTTTATTAATATCCACTTGAGAAAACTTATCTTTTTGATTTAAAACACATAAGGACTTGTTTTTAAACTGCTGCATATATTCTTTTAGTATTTGTGCCTCAGACTCCTTCCCTGCATTATCAATTAAAGACAACCAAATAATTCCATCTACATCTCGTAACACATTTTGCGTTGTTTGTGTATCTGAGAAGGATTGGGAGTTTAAGCCAGGAGTGTCTACAAAAGATATGTCTTTTAAGATTTCCATAGGCGCATAAATGCTTAGGTATTTTATATCACACAGTTCGTCTTCTCTTTGGTCTGTAAAACTAGAAATACTTTCTATATTGTGATAGGCTTGAGCCCCATTTTTATACGTTACCTTTAACTTATACTCAGATCCATAATTGATAAAATTCACCTTTGAAGTAACAGGGGTAATACCTGTAGGCAAGATGTCTTTAGAAAGCAAGGCATTTAAAAAGGTTGATTTGCCAGAAGAAAACTGTCCTGTAATAGCAACTTCCATAGGATAATTTGCACGTCTTAACAATTTGTCAAAAAGATTTTCTAAACTTTTTGAAGGATAAAAATTTTCATCTAATAATTGTGCCTTTATGCGTTTAATTAAGCCTTCTATAGTATCTGCATAAACCTCTTCTTTTTTTCTATATTTCTTATTATAGGCTTGAACAAAGTCTTTTAAATGTTTCATATCACACACCTTTGAGACAAGACATCTAAAGCCTTAATTTGCTTATGCACTAAAAGACTGTACTCAGTTTTCTTTTCATCATTTTCAAAATTATTTATCTTTGTGCTTAAAATATCAACTTCTCGGTCTAAGTTTTTCTCAAAAAGTTGTAAAGGTTCTTCAAGCCTTATAAAAAACTCTTCTGTGAGGTTCTTAGATAGTTCATCTGCCTTTTCTTTTACGTTATCAATGAGAATGACAAAAGCTTCTTTCAAAACCGTATCTAAATCTAAATGCAAGGAAGAAAGAGCATTAATTCGTGCGTGCTCAAAGATATTTTTTAATTGAGAAGACAAAACAGCAAAAGAGTTATAAGAAAGACCTGCTTTAAAATATTTATTAATTAATTCAAGTACGCAGACCTCTTCATTTCCCTTAATCTTCACCCCATATTGTTCATATTTTATTTCAATTTTATTTAAATACCCTTGTGATTTTTTCATAAACTTATGCCTAAAATCTCTAATAGTATCTATCATGCCATCTTTAATTATAAGCGCGATTGCACCTTCTATCTCTTTTAAAAATTCTTTTTTCTTTTTCTTTTCAAGGGCATAAACAAAATCATCTATGAGTCGTGTCTTTAATCGTTCTTGTACACGTAATAATTGAGAATTCACATAGGTATCAAAACCTTTAGTAAACGTAAACATCTCCTC
>NZ_JAEMVE010000015.1 GCF_029216045.1 Sulfurimonas sp. MAG313
AAAAAAGTTAGAAGACTACACTAATAGTTTTTATGGCATTGAAAACTCATAATTTGGATCAAGCATATTTTTATTACAATAACTTGCCTTTTCAAACTCAATCACATTTGTTCCAATATGAGAAACGTCTGGAAATAAATCAGCCAAATCTTTAACTATTGTTCTAGATAAATTCGCCTTTTTTTGTATCGTTCTACCCTCCATAATATTTGCAAATACATGAATAAAATTTTCTTTTTTATCTCCGGTAGAGTAGTTCTCGAAAACATTTATTCTGACTTTTATATCATTTTTATGAAATAGCTTTGTAGAAATAGCGGATAGATTTACTTGTTTAATTATTTCATCTTGCGAGTGTAGTTTTAATATATCTTTCGAACAATCTATTATAAAGTGTGGCATAGGTTTCTTCTTCGTATGAGTTATTTTAGTCTCTGAGACATTATGATTAATATAGGGCATCTCTAAAAACCCTATATTTACTCAGCCCTATTCTAACAAGAAATCTTTAAGAGCACCTATAAATATTACGCCATTAACAAGGTCTTGATTCTAAGTTTTTTAAGAGCATTTAGATACACTTTCACATGTTTAAAAAAGTTCATAACAACTTAGCTTTATGGTACAAAGAAAATGGTCGACATGATCTGCCTTGGCGAAATATAGATGATGCTTATAAGATATGGGTAAGTGAGGTTATGCTTCAACAAACTCAGGTAAAAACTGTATTAGAAAGATTTTATTTCCCCTTCTTAGAAACCTTCCCTACTCTACAAGATTTAGCCTTAGCAAGCGAAGATGAAGTGCTTAAAAAGTGGGAGGGATTAGGGTATTACACCCGAGCTAGAAATCTACATAAAACAGCTAAACTTTCTAAAGAATCTCTTCCTCTTACCGTAACTGAACTTATTTCAATGCCTGGCATTGGTCAAAGTACCGCCCACGCAATTGCTGCCTTTGCTTACAAAACTCCTGTACCTATACTCGACGCTAATGTTAAACGTATTCTTTATAGAATCTTTGCGGTAACTAAGGCCTCAGATAAAGAATTGTGGAAGATGGCTTATGCTTTTTTTGATGAGAAACGTCCTTATGACTTTAATCAAGCTATGATGGATATTGGTTCCATTATTTGCATAAGCAAGATACCTAAGTGTCAAGAATGTCCTTTTGAAGATACTTGTAAAGGGAAATATGACCCTCTTTTATATCCTCAGAAAAAAATAAAAAAAGCACGACCTCTACGTAAAAAAAATATTATTATTCATTTCTATAAAAACAAGTTAGCCTTACAACAAAGACAGAGTCGATTTTTAAATGGTCTATGGGGATTTAGTGAATATAACCAGCATGAGGATATAAATTTTACCGAACTTTTAGGTGAAATTACCCATATATATTCACATTTCAAGCTGCATGCCCGAGTACACCTTTATCATTCTTATATAGATGAACATCAATGGTACAGCTTAGAAGAGATTAAAGAACTAGCCTTATCCACTGCGGATCATAAGGTATTACAACTTTATCTTCAAAAAATAAGCTTTAAGGTATAATATTTAATGGCAAAGGTAAAATTTTTATTTAAACTTAAACATTATATATATTCAGGACTTAGAGAAATTTTTGTATATCACCATAACTCTTTAGAGTTTCGTGCAAAAATGTTTGCTCTTATTATTGCAGCGAATGAAAATCCACAAGAATGTGAATACATACTCGTGCATAAGGCTGGTATGCTAATTTACAAGGATGAAGAGCGTGTTGACTTGCTTGTTTTAACAACAAAAGAGTATGTGCAAAAAGTTCATCAAAGTAATGGGCTTAACATAGATGGCCTAGTAGAAGATATTCAAAAAGAATTAAAACAACTTCCTAGATATGCACAAAAAATTGATATTGATTTGTTGCATCCTATAGTTGAATGTTGTATTGATGAAGACACTTCAAGTTATCAGTTACGTATGTTAGAATTTTTACAAAAGATTAAAGAAGATTATTCGGAAGAGAATGGATGAAAAATATTTACATTTTAGTTTTAGTAGTTTTATGTTTAAGTGCTTGTTCACAAGAGGCACAGCCTTACGAAGAGCTTAATGAGAGTCTACCTAGTTCAAGTGAACAAGGTTATATTGACACCCATTAATAAAGAAATTTAAGATTTATCTTAAAACCTATGCAGTATAGGTTTCTAGCTCATAACCTTCACCCATAAGTTTCATAACGCCACCATCAAGATTTTTAACATTATAACCTTGTTGTTCTAAAAAGCCTGCAACTTGTGCAGTACGATTACCCGTACGACATATTAGACCGATTTCTACATCTTTTCCGCCTAATTCATCCATAGCTTTTAAAAAGCTTTCTGCATCATAATTTCCCATTTGATCAAAAAATGTTACCATAGTAGAACCAGGAACGATTCCTGTTTGTTGCCATTCCATAGGAGTTCGAATATCAACAACTTTCATATCCGAATTTTCTAACATGTCTTTATCTGGATAAACATTCATAATCTGCCTTTATTTAAATAATAGTATGGAATTATACCAAAAAATTATTAAACACTAAAAAAGAATACTTTTTTAGTGTTTTTTCAAGAAAGAGGAAGGGTTAAGGTAAAACAAGCACCATCATCTACATTACGTACTTGTATGCTACCATCACAATGATCTTCTACAATAAGTTTAGACATATACAGACCTAGTCCTGTTCCATCTTTTTTTTCTTTTGTTGTAAAATACGGATCAAAGATATAGGCTATTCTTTTTTCATCTATTCCTCCCGCATTGTCACTGATACATAGTTCAACCTCATTCTCAATATTTTTTGTAGTAATACAAATACATGGCGATTTAATACTATTTTCAGTAAAAACATCTTGTGCATTCTTCAAAATATTTAAAAGAACCTGCTTTAACTCATTGGGATAAGACAGAAACTCTATTTTAGATTCTAAAAAGGTTTCCACCGATATTCCATCTGATTCAATAGACGTGCCAATTATCTTTAATGAACCTAAAACGATATCATTTAAGCTGGTCATAGTTTTTTCTTTATCTGGTTTGAAAAAATTTCTAAAATCTGTGATGGTAGTAGAGAGGTACTGCGTATAGGTATTCACTTTTTCAATACGATCTTCAATATATTTTTGATTAAACTCTTCAAGTTGTAGATGCAGGGACATAGCCCCTGTTGTTGCAGATATAGAAGCAAGAGGTTGCCTCCATTGATGTGCAATCATTGATATCATTTCCCCCATTTGCGCAAATCTAGACTGCTCTAACATTTGTTGGTCTTTGCGCCTATTTTTATCTACTTCATTCAGAACACGATCTTCCAATGAGTCATTCATTATTTTAAGTTCTTCTTGAGCCTTGTGATACAGTTCTTTTAACTCTATAGAACGTTTCAATCCATTATGCACGTCTAATGAGGCTTTGATAACTACATAAGTAAAGATACTTAAAATAATACTAAGATAAAAATTAAATTCAACACCAGAGTACCATAAAGACCCAATGAAGACAAATAACATTGGTATATTAAAGCTCAAATAAGCTCTGTAAATCGAGCTTAATGTAGGAATACTTCCCGCAGCCATAGCGATTAATAGAACAGCCATAATATATTCATAAGGAGAAGGTGCATATAAAATTGACAGTGCACCTGATATTCCCCACGTTGTACCACCAAGCAACATTAAAAAAATATGTTTTTTGACAAAACTACGTTTTTCAATGAGTGAAAGTTTTTTATCTTTATATTTAGAAACAAAATAAAAACGCAATGACTGGTTGAGTATGTGTATAAAAATTACAGGTAAAAATACAATTAAGGGTATATACGAATAGTAAAGGAGTATAAAAAAAATCAATGCAGATATATAAGCGAGACTAGACTTTAAACTTGAAGAGATGAACAGGGTTATAAGCTCAGTGTGTACACTCTCTGTTTTTTTGTTCATTATAAATGACTTAAGTTCACTTAACATACAGATTATCTCCTTGTAAACAACTATAAAATATAATAGCAAATTATAGTAAAAAGGCAAATAAAGTGGCCCAAGAATACAAAAATTATCAGCCTTACTTCACGTAAGAAGAAATACTACTAAAGTTTATAAAGAGAATCGTTCAGGATCAAAGAAACTCTCATCAGAGATATTTCCAGAAGCAAAGCGGACTTTAGAAAGGCAGAGTTTATAGATACAAAACTAGCCGTGGCGATTGCGAAGCAAAGTTTCTATCGGATTCTTATAGTGAAAATCTTTCAGGATCAAAGAAACTCTCATCAGAGATATTTCCAAAGGCAGAGTTTATAGATACAAATATACTTGGATATTTTTCTTCCATACCTTTTAACATCTCCTTCATCGCAGCTCTTGCATGAGGCATCTTTACATCAAATCGCATACCAGGACAGGCTTCATCTCCAATAGCTTCAAGATTATTATCTTGAACAAAGGCAAGAAGTTGACGTTCTCTCATTTGAATAAGAGGACGGATAACTATAAGTCCATTTCCTGCCTTGTATTTAGGAGATAAGGCTCGCATTTGGCCATTATAAATCATGTTCATAAAATAACTTTCAGCCGCGTCATCTAAGTGATGACCCAGAGCTAATTTATTGCATCCAAGGTCTTCTGCCACAGAATATAAAGACCCTCGTCTCATACGTGAGAAAAAAGAACAAAAAGAAGAATTTTTTCTAATCTTTTCTTGGGCTGTTTCATATATTTTAGTATCTTTAACCATAAATTTAATGCCATATTCTTCACAATGCTTGGCTAAATAATCAAAATTTTCACCCATACCATACGAAACCGTCACAGCAATAAATTCAAAAGAAAAAGGGGCACGACGTTGTTGCTCTTTCATGGCGTGGATCATCGTTAAAGAATCTTTGCCACCCGAAAGCCCTACTAAAATCTTATCACCCTCTTCTATAAGGTTGAAATTCGCATTTGTCTTACCTAATTGAGACATAATCTTTTTAGAAGGACAAAGGCTTTTTTCTTTACTCAATGTGCTCTACCATTTTGATAATAAAATTAGCAGATTGAACAGCTGAACTTTTTAAAAACTTATCAAAAGAAAAAGAAGCATCCATGTCAGCAGCATCTGAAATGGCTCTTAAAATGAAAAAAGGAATATTCATCGCGTCACAAACACAAGCAACTGAAGCCCCTTCCATTTCTAAGGCATCGGCATTAAAAGTATCTCCAATCCACTTGTTTTTAACGGGGTCAGCAATAAACTGATCTCCCGTAGCAATAGTACCTTCCATAAGAGTTAAGCCCATCTCTTTTGCCACGTCCATAGCCTTTGCTACTAAGCTAGCATCTGCTTCTATAAAAATTTTACCCTCAGGAACAAAACCATGAGGATGATCAAAGGCGGTGATATCTAAATCATGTTGGGCTAATTTAGTAGCTGCAATTAAATCGCCTATCTTCAATTTCGGATTAATGGCGCCTGCTACTCCTGAGAAAAGAAGTAATTCTGCCCCAAATTTTTGAAACATTGTTGTCGCCGTTAAGGTAGAAAAAACCTTACCAATTTTTGAATACGCAATGATTAGATCATGCCCCTTATATGTGGCTTCATAATACTTGTTTCCAGCAAACTCATGCACTGTATACTCACCAACACGTTCTAATAATGGTGCTGTTTCTTCTGGCATTGCGCCCATAATGGCTATTTTCATAGTTCTTATCCTTTTAATTTATATCATTTTTAATAATTTGTTTTTGAGCAAAGTGCAACTTTTTATTAAGCTCAAAGGTCTTTGTTTGTGCTTCAAAGAGTTTAAGCTCCGCTTCTATTTCACCAGAAGGTGTAATAATCATAGACCCACCCCAAAAACCCATACCATCTTCAAAACCCACTCGATTAACAAAAACAACATAAGCCCCACAAAGCAGAGCCGTTGTTTTTAACACAGCTGTCCATTGGTCTTTAATTAACAAACCTTCTTCTTGAAAGTCGCGAGCAGGCGAATTAGCAATAACATAAATAATCTCAGGTTTTTGAGCGCAAAGTTCAGCAATGCTTTCACCCCTCCATAAATCTTCACATACTACTAAAGCTGTGTTTCCATACAGCGTTTCAAAAAATTCTATACACTCACCCTTAAAATAGTATCTAGCTTCTTCAAACATTCCATAATTTGGCAAATGCACCTTATGATGAATATGTTTAATCTCACCCTTTGAAAAATAAATACCAGCATTAAAAATTCGGTGTCCCACCTTAAGTGCGCACCCTAGAACAATATCAATATTATGACTGGCTTGAACAAAACAGTCTAATTCACTCTGATCAAAGGCATCTTCGTACACCTTATCTTGTAACATGTATCCATTTAAAGATAACTCAGGAAAAACAATAACATCTGCCCTGCACCCTTTAATTTCTTCTAAGTGCAGATCTATATTAGAGCGGTTAAGTTTTACAGCAACCTGAGCTAAGGCAAGCTTCATAATTAAGCGTTTAACTCAGTTAATACAGCTTCTAAAGATTGCATATCAAAAATGTTATATGTTTTCATCTCTTTATTAATACGTTTGTTCATACCTGCAAGCACTTTTCCATTTCCAAATTCTATAGCAATATCTATCTCACTAGCAATGGCTTCTATACTTTGTTTGTATTTTACAGGTTTGACAAGTTGTTCACTTAAGAGCTCAAGGGCCTGAACTTTTGTGTCATATTTAGCTGTTGTAACATTTGAAACAATAGGCGCACAAAAGCTATCGCTTAAAACCGCATCCATTTTTTCTTTTAAAGGTGCTTGCGCCGGTTCTAAAATAGGACAATGAGAAGCAACGGACATATTTAAAAGCATAGCACGTTTAGCACCTGCTTCTTTAAAAATAGCTTCCATGGAAGCTAGGTCTGACTTCATTCCAGCCACTACAAGTTGACCATCTTGATTATAATTAGCAGGCCAAACCTTCTTTCCATCTTCTTGAGCTTTTTGACAAATCTCTTCAACTTTATCATCTGTAAGACCAAGAACAACCATCATAGAAGCTTCTATCTCATCACAAGCACTTTGCATAAGCTTTCCACGTGCATTTACTAGTTTAACGGCTTCTATAGGGTCAAGTGCCCCTGCCGCACTTACAGCAGAAAATTCTCCTAAAGAATGTCCCAAAAGAAGTGTGGGTTGAATATCTGACTTTGAAGTAAAAACAGCGTGCGCCATTAAAGAAACCAAAAGAATTGCAGGTTGTGTATTCTCAGTCTTATCAATATCTGTATTTTCTTCAAAAAGAAGTTTTTCAAAATCTATACCTGAAGCTTGTGAGGCTTTTTGCATCATCTCTTTTGCAATAGCAGAGCCTTCTACAAAACTCTTTCCCATACCGATTTTTTGACTTCCTTGTCCAGGAAATATAAATGCTACTTTCTTTGTCATGTTGTAATCCTTGAGTTAATTTATGTATCTTGTAAATAATCTTTATTTTCAGCTATTTTTTTTCGTAAGGTATTTCTATTAAGTCCCAACTTATCAGAAAGTTGTAATTGTGTTTTGAACTTTTTTAATCCTGCCTTTATTAATGGCACTTCAAAAAGATATAAAAAATTTCTATAATCATTTTTTCCACCTAAACGCTTTTGTAAAAATATTTGCATAATATTCATCAGTTCATCTTCTTTGATATCTTGCAATTGAACCTGCATGTACACAGAGCGACGAATAGAATGAGCATTATTACTTAGATTGATATCGTTTAGGTTGATAGCACTTACAGAGTGTATACTAAGAGTTTCTTTGGCTTCTTTTAAAAAGTACTCACATAAGGGTTTAACATCTTCAAGTCGTTCACTTAAAGGGGGCAATGAAACTTTTATACCAAATAAGTCATCTATAATATTAACATTAAAGACAGATGTTGCTAAGGCCATAATTCGGACTTCACATTTATCTAATAGTACTTTAAAGTTATCATAATTTGGAATCTTATCAAAGTTTGTAATAATAATGTTTTTATGAGAAGTTAATGCGCCTTCAAGTTCTTCATAAGAAGAAGCGTCAACGATAGGGGCATCAGGAAGTATATACTTAGCTAAACTTTTTTTTCCAGTGCCATTTTGACCGAAAATAAAAGCATTTATAGGCAAACCCTTAAGTAGGTTTGCCGTCTTCAAAGCCTCAGTAGAAGCCGGTGAAGCACTTATGAAATTAGTGACAACCACATCCTGTACCACATGAACCACCACTCTCAGGAGCAGCATTTTCAGCTGGGATACCTGTTTCAATTTCAGAAGCTGTAGCTTCACGAATTGTAGAAATACTTACTGTAAACATAAGGTCTTTTCCTGCAAGAGGATGATTATAATCAATCATAACATTTTCGTCTTTGATCTCTTTTACTGTTACTTGAACGGTTCCACCATCTTCATTTTGACCATAAAGACTCATGCCTTCAGTTAACTCAATACCAGCAAACTGCTCTTTTGGAACTTCTTGAAGTGCGTCATCATTATACGTACCATAAGCCTTAACCGCAGGTACTAAAACATCCGCTTTTTCCCCAGCGTCCATTGTACATACTTGTTCTTCTAAACCAGGAATGATTTGTTGCTTTCCAACCATAAATGTAAGAAGGTCTCCACCAACATTTGAATCTACTACTTCACCATTACTTTTTACTTCATATTCAATTGATACGATTTGATTTTCAGCTATTGCCATGTTAAGGTCCTTGAAATGATGTTTATTTCATCATTTTTTAATTTTCGTGATTTTAACATAAGATACTTTAAGAGGGCTTTTGTATTTAAATTACACAAAAAAAGAAAAAAGTTTTATTGGTTTTCTTCTATTTTTCGTTTCTTTTTCATTTTTTGCTTTGCAAATTCTCTCATATCCGCTACGTTATCGCTCTCATCCATGATTTCTACACCTAAAATTGTTTCTACACAATCTTCTAAGGTAATAATACCTTCCGTTTGATCATACGAATCAACCACTAAAAACATATGCTCTTTTTTCTTAATAAAGAGGTCAAGTGCCTTTGATACAGGAACATTTTCATGAATTTTAAAAATTTCTTTTTCTATTTTTTTAAGTTGTACCTTGTCATTTTTCAAGGCATGTTTAAAGATTTTTTTAGTGAGTACTACACCTGTGATATTATCTATACTGCCTTCGTACAAAGGCACTCTTGAAAATCTAAACAGGTCTTCATCTTCTATGACTTCACTAATGCTTTTAGATTCTTCTAGGGCAAATACAACAGAACGTGGGGTCAAAATATCTTTCACCTTAATATCATCTAAAAGAAGAATATTTTCAATTACATCCGATTCATTTTCTTTTAAAATTCCATCACCTTCACTCATAAGAGCGCTGGCAAGGAGTTCTGCCTTTGTAAGTGCATTAATACTATCTTTGCCCTTTGAAATTCTATTTGTAACAAACAGTGTCATGATAATAATAGGATACGTAATCCAAATAAAAATACGAATAACATATGACGCCATGGGAGCGAGTTCTTTCCAATATAAGGCACCAATAGTTTTAGGAATAATCTCAGAAAGAAATAAAATTGCAAAGGTTAAAATAATGGAGATATAAAACATAGCGGCAGAGCCAAATATACTTTCAGCTTGAGCACCAACAGCTGCTGCACCAAGAGTGTGCGCTATCGTGTTTAAAATTAATATTGAAGCAATAGAAGTATTTAAATTTGTCTTATGATGTTTTAAAAGCTTACCAACAATAGGACGCTCTTTTTGCATAACAGAAACATATGACATATTAGTAGATAAAAGTACCGACTCTAAAATAGAGCATAAAAAAGATATCCCAATGGCTAGGGAAAAATAAAGAAGTAACAAGTCCAAGTAGTAAAAGCCTTTGTTGTATAAAATTATCTGTTATTATACTCAATTTTTCATCGATATAGGCCTGAACTTTTATTTAGTAGCTTTTGAACACATTTTATAACATTTTAATTTCATTTTCATTAAGCTCATCAAGATGAGAATGCATAGTATTAATGCTCCCATGTATCTTATTTTTCTTGTTTACTAAACTTACAATAGCCCCTGAACTTCCATGTTTTAAAAGCGCCTGTACTTTCTTTGTTAACAATAAGGCATTATCTTTATTATCAACCATATACGCCAATACTATAGTCGTATACGACCATTTTACTAAAATATCGGTTTGTCGTATCACTTTTTTAATTTCAGCAACACTAGAGACTAAATTTTCCTCATCAAAAAGATGTATCATCGTAATACCAATTTCTTTTTCATTATAAGACGCCGCGTCTTGAAGAAGCTCTGAAGTATGTAAAAAGTATTCTTTAGTAAAGGCGCCAGAGGCTTTATCAAGGTTCATTTCATTATCCGTCATAATACGTTTAATCAGATTGGCCGAGATATCTTCTAAACTTAAGACCGTATACGATTCATGTGAGCTATCCAAATGAACACTAAAAGCGCGAGGATCATGATTTATAGACAGCATACTTACTATCTTGTCCTCATTAGACAAAAGAGACAAGGATTCAATCCAAGTTTCTGCTTCTTTCACCTTACCAGAGTGAAAATACGAGGGATGGGGCACAAAGTTATTAATAAAAGAGCCAAAGTCTTTTTGATACTGTTCAAAAGAGCTCACTCCAAAAAACTTTCTAAAGGCTAAATTCATTAAAATCGGTTTTTCATCTTCGATTATTACGATGAGACTGCTTTGAACATCAACTATAGCTTGGATTAAGGCATAAGGATTTTGAATTTCATTCATGTAATTATTGTATCATAAAATTTCACACCTCTTCTAAGCGTATACCTTGTATCCCAAGGTTCCCATACCTATGATAAGAATTAGACACACTTTGTTCAATAAAATAGTGCATAAGTTCCAATCGACCATGAGATACAAAGGGTTCAGATGCAATATATTTTGCCTTAGGTGCTAGTCTTTCATACACAGACATAGGTACATTGTCTGGATGTAAGTAGCGAATTCTATCGACTGTTAACATCTTATCTATCAGTGTTTCTTCATCATCTCTACTGAAGCTATCATCTTTACCAATAAAAGAGGCTTGCTTAGATTCTAACCAAATCAGTTCTGCTTTTTTACATTTTTTAGGAATAGAAATATGCAATCGTGCACCTACCATTTTTATCGCCATTATCGTTGTTAAGACCTCATCTAGTTCATCTCTATCTTTAATTCTAAGTAAAACAGATTTAACAGGGAGATATCTTATAATATTACTTTCTCCTCGAATATGCGAATAATCATGTTCTTTTAAAAACTCCACCTCATACCAATGGGCAAAATGACAGATATGACGCATTGCTCGTTCACATTCATCATTAAAGACCGTATCACGTGTTAAAAAGATACGCATTTGGTCTATGTATTTATTAGAACACGATTCATATAGGTTTGTTTCTTTATAATGTATGTTCATAAACTGACCCACATAATTAAACCCGCCTGCTTTTTTTCCTGAACCAATAGCAGACTTTCGCATACCTCCAAAAGGTTGACGAATAACAATAGCGCCTGTAGTTCCTCTATTGATATAAAGGTTTCCTGCTAGAATTTTATCTTGCCAATAATCTTGTTCTCTTTTATCTAAAGATTCTATCCCTGAAGTCAATCCATACCCTGTTGCATTGACAATATCAATAGCATCATCTAAGTCCTGCGCACACATAACCGAAAGAACAGGTCCAAACAATTCATTCATATGACAAAAGTCATTTACTTTAGTTCCCCACCGAACACTAGGCTTTAACATATAAGGATTTTCATTTCCTGCGTAACTTGGTTCCACTAACCAAGATTCACCTTCATCAAGATAAATCAAAGATTTTTTCAACTTGTTTGATGGTAGGTTTGAAAGTGTTCCTATACGATTTTTAAAGTTCCAAACCGACCCTGTTTCAAGAGATTGCACTGCATTTTTAAGAGTTTGTTTAAAATTCTCATCCTCATAAACCTCTTTTTCTAAGACAAGAAGCGAGGTTGCTGAACATTTTTGTCCTGAATTATGAAAGGCTGAAATAACTACGTTTTTAATGGCTTGGTCTCTGTCTGCTAAGGCAGTAACTATAGTCGCGTCCTTGCCTCCCGTTTCAGCAGATATTGAAACATCTGGTCGAGTTTTAATAATCTCATAGGCCGTTTTTTCACCCCCTGTAAAGATGATAAAATCTATATCCGTATTAGGAATCATTTCCTCACCCACTAAGGTGCCTGAACCGGGTATAAATTGCAAGGTATTTTTACTTACCCCTGCGTCCCAAAAACATTGACATAATCTATATCCACAAAGAATAGAATCCGCAGCAGGTTTTAAAATAACTGTATTTCCTGCAGCTAGTGTTGCTGCAATTCCACCAACGGGTATAGCAATAGGAAAGTTCCAAGGACTAATAACTAAACCCACTCCCTTACCTTCAGCCTCCACCCCTGTTAAGCCTGACATTTTAGAAACAGAATAAGGATAAAAATTTACAAAATCAATGGCCTCAGATACTTCTACATCAGTTTCGGTAAAAACCTTGCCTACTTCTGCTGCTGCTACACCTATTAAATCCGCCCTTGCTACTTTAAATTCATGGGCCACATCCATTAAAACAACTTGTCTTTGCTTCGCACTTAATTTTCGCCAACCATCAGGGTCTGCCTTAGCTGTTGCTATAGATATTTTCATATCTTGTGCATTTGCTTGAATGTACGCACCTGCTACTTTATTCTTGTGAAATTGAGATTTATCCATAACATCAATATAGGTGTCTCTTTGAATAGTTTTTCCACCAACAACCGGGTAGGCTTTAAAACCACCTACTAAGTCAATATTTTGCCACGTATCTCTAATCTTTTCAGCCCACTGTCTATTTTTACTTAAAACAAAGTCTGTATCGCTTTCATTTTCAAACTGATAGTTTTTCGCATCAGGAATTTGTTTTTTTATTTCAAGATTTCTATCTTGAGTTCTGTACCCATCTTGCTTAAGTGAAGGCATTAAGGCTACCGCATCATCATACGACTGTATTAAGAGTTCCCAAGCAGATGAGTCCACCTCTAAATTAAAACTATGTCTTAAAAAGTTTTGATCGGCTGTATTTTCATCAAAGCGTCGTACAAGATAAGCAATGGCATTAGTAAATGTTTCTTTAGTAGCCGTAGGTGCATACAATATAACATTTAAGCCTTGCTCTTTTAAAAGTTCATAGGCCGCTTCACTCATCCCCTCTAACATCTCAGAAGTAACATACTGTTCAACCCCTCGTTCTTGAGCTAAAAGCATGGCTAAGGCCTGATCAAAAAGATTATGCGAGGCTATACCAGTATGCACATAAGGTGAAACGTCTTTGTCTAATAAAAAGTCCATTGCTACCTTAAAGTTTGCGTCAGATTCTGCCTTAGAGTTATACGTCACATGAGGCCAACCACGTAAAGATGCCTCGGTTAGTTCCATCTCCTGATTAGCCCCTTTAACAATACGAATCTTTATAGGTGCCCCACCCTTTTGAACTCTTATTTTCGCCCAAGCGCTCAAGTCTTTAATAAAAGACATGGCGTCAGGTAAATAACATTGAATGACTATTCCCGCATGAAGATATTTGAACTTTTCTTGACCTAGAACCCTTTTAAAAGTATCGATAGTAGTTTCTATATCTTTATACTCTTCCATATCAAGGTTTACAAATTTAAAATGTTCTTTTTCATCTGCGTCTTTATAAGTATTTTCTTGCGCCGCCGTATAGACACGGGCTAATTGTTTCGAAATTTTTTCTATATTATTGTCATGTGCGTGGGGAATAATTTGAGAAAAGAGATTAGATATTTTTATAGAAAGGTAATCAATATCAGGATTTTCAAGCAGCTTAATATATTTTAAGACTCGTTCATTTGCTTCTTGTTTAGATAAGACTATCTCACCAATAACATTGATATTAACCCGTGTTCCTTCTTTTTTTCTATCTTGCATATGCTTAGATAAGATAGGGTCTTCCCCTTTAATGACAATAGAGCTGATATCGTTTCGAAGATAGGATATAAACATAGGGATAGAAATAGAAGAGACATACACACCCACATCTCGAAAAAGCCAAATAAGTATTTGTTCAAACTGAGAAAAGAAATTTGTGCTTTTATATTTAGCAAAGATATGTTCCAACTGATTAGCAACTCTATCGGGGTCATGTGAACGAAAGGATTGATCTAAGAGCTCTATTAAAAATATCTTATTAACAGGATTTTCAAGCATTTTAAGCATCATCTCATGAAAAGATTGTTCTTTCCCTTTTCTAGAAACCTGAATCTTTTTTTGCCATTGGTAAGCAACTGTTTTCACTTTATCTGTAATACTCTTATCAATACTCATTGAAACTCCTAAAAGAGATGTTTTATAACTGCTTAGCCTTTTCATAAGCTTTTTCTATGGCTGCCATACAAGCAGAACGAACCCCACCATCTTCAAGAGCGCCATATCCGGCAGCTGTTGTTCCACCCGGACTCATAACACCATCTTTTAAGATAGCAGGATGAATATCTTGAATAAGTTCCCCAAAGCCACCAAATAACCCACGCATAACACTCATCGCATAATCTCTTTTAAGACCTTGTTTCACCGCGCCATCAGCTAAGGCTTCTGCTATTAAAGCCAAATACGCCGGTCCACTTCCAGCAAGTCCTGTTGCAATGTCTAATTCTTTTTCAGAATCTAACCATAAGGTTGTTCCAATTGAGCCTAACACTTCACCGGCTTCTTCTTTAAATTCTATATCGCCTGTCATCGTTGTCATAGAACGTCCCACACTTGCTGCAAGGTTAGGCATCGTTCTAACCACTGCATCTGAAGAAATGTTTTCTTTTAACTTAGCCACAGAAGTTCCCGCTAATACAGAAAAAACAACCCTCGCCTTTCCCTTAAACTTTGCACCAACTTCAATTACATTAGCAGGTTTGACACAAAGTAAAAGTGTTTTTTCTGTAATATCAAAGTTATCTAAAAGATGTTTTTCAACCTTTAGCCCTAATGCTTTTTCAAAGGCATCTAGTTTTTCTAAATTTCTTCCAACAACTTCAATCTTATAATTGTTTTTTAATCCTTGGGCAATGCTCAAGCCCATATTTCCATTACCAATAAATGTTATTGTTTGCATATATATTACTCTCTTGTTAAATTAATTAAAAGATTATATCAGATTAAGTCTCATTTGTTAAAATGAGTTAAATTTAGATGAAGGCTTTTTTTTGGAAACACCCCTATTAATCTCATTTTCGCTTTATATTTTAGGCATGCTTGCTATTGGTATCTACTTTTATTTTAAAACTGAGGACTTAAGTGATTATGTCCTTGGAGGAAGAGGCTTAAGCCCTTGGGTGACCGCCCTTAGTGCTGGGGCTTCAGATATGAGTGGCTGGTTACTGTTAGGGCTTCCAGGAATGATGTACAATGATGGCATTGTTGGTTCTTGGATAGCTATTGGTTTAATCATAGGGGCCTATTTAAACTGGCATTATGTTGCCAAACCACTTCGTGTGTATACCCACCATTTAAATGACGCGATTACCATTCCTGATTATTTTGCTGCGAGGTTTAAAGATAAGAGCAATGTCTTACGTATTATTACCGCTGTTGTTATCTTACTTTTTTACACCCTATACACCTCGTCTGGTTTAGTAGGTGGAGCCAAACTTTTTGAAGCTAGTTTTGGATTACCTTATGAAACAGCTCTTTTAGTTGGTTCTTTTATTATTGTTTCTTACACTTTTTTAGGAGGGTACAACGCAGTATCTTGGACGGACTTTATTCAAGGTATTTTAATGATGTTAGCTCTTGTCATTACCCCCGCAGTTGTACTCTTTGAACTGGGTGGTTTTGGTGAGGCAGTCTCTGCCATTGAAGCTATTGACCCCAGCCATCTGAACTTCTTTTCAGGAGCTTCTTTGATTGGAATCATCTCATTAATGGCTTGGGGACTTGGTTATTTTGGTCAGCCTCATATCTTAGTAAGGTTCATGTCCATTAAAGATGCCAAGGATATACCTACGGCTAAAACTATTGGAATGTCTTGGATGATAATTTCTGTTATCGGTTCGCTTATGGTAGGTTTTTTTGGTTTGGCTTATGTTTCTGCTAATGGCATAGACTTACAAGACAGTGAAAAAATATTCATTTCACTGTCACAGCTTTTATTTAACCCTTGGATAGCAGGTTTTTTACTCGCGGCCATACTCGCGGCTATTATGTCTACTATTGATTCTCAGCTTTTAGTATCTTCTTCCGTTTTAACCCGTGATATATATCATGCCGTTTTAAGAAAAGACGCAAGTGACTTAGAACTTGTATGGGTAGGAAGAGGAACGGTTCTTCTTATTGCAGTTATCGCTTGGGCCTTATCTCTTGATTCAACTTCCTCTGTTTTAAGTTTAGTATCCTATGCTTGGGCAGGCTTTGGTGCGGCCTTTGGTCCTTTGATTATTCTCTCACTTTATAATGCCAATATCACAAAAACAGGCGCTATTTCAGGAATGATTGTTGGTACACTTACTGTTGTTATTTGGAAGCAATTAGAAGGGGGACTTTATAATATATATGATCTTTATGAGCTTCTCCCAGGATTTATCTTTGCGAGCTTAGCAATAGTAGTGGGGTCTAAGTTTGGGGAGCAAGCTTCTCAAGACACTAAAAACACCTTCCAAGATGTACAGGAAAAGTTATGAAATTATTATTTTTAATTCCCTTAGCACTAATCCAAGTTTTTGCACAAAATATCCAAGGTATAGATGAACAACAAATGCAAAAAATGATGGCCGGTTTACAAGACTTGCAAGTGTGCATGAGTAAGCTAGATATGTCCGCCTTACAAAAGATGCAAACAGAAGCTATCAACACTGAAAAAGATGTCAAAGAGATGTGTGCTAATGGCCAAAGAGATAAGGCTCAAAAAGTTGCTAT
>NZ_JAEMVE010000107.1 GCF_029216045.1 Sulfurimonas sp. MAG313
AAGCAAATCTTGTTCCAACTTTAGGATATTAGTATAAAGAAAGTTGATATAAAAATATATAAGTTTATTTAGTCTCTTATATATAAGTTAAAGGATTAGGGGAAGATATTTTTTAAGATTTTTTGAGCTGAGAAGGTCTAGCAGCACTAAACCTTTTTACATATTTAGAGCATTTTTAAGCATTTGATCGGCAGTAGAAACGGTTTTTGAAGCAGCGTCATAGGATCTTTGCATAATTATAAGTTCGGTTAAGGCAACCTCTAAGGTCACATTTGATGTTTCTAAGGTACGTGAGAGTATTTGACCGTTATTGGTATCATAAAAGATGGGTTGGCCACTGTTTGAACTGGTTTTAAACTTTGTACCACTAACGGACTCTAAACCTTGGTCATTTTGAAAATGATAAATAGCAACCTTTCCAACAACGCTTTGTCGGCTATTGGTAAAACTAGCTACTACTTCACCATTTCTATTTACGCTGTATTTGATAAGATCACCTGCAAGGGTTCCATTGGCCGTAGATGAAGTGGAAACAGAAGGTCCACTATTTGAAACAATCCCACCAAAGTCTGTTCCAAGATTGATTATTATGGGGGCACCATCATTGTCAATGGTACCTAAGGTAGAATTTAGCAATGCACCGGTGTTGTCAAAGGTAACAACCCCTGTTTGCGTGTCATACACTATAGAACCGTTTGCATTTTGTGTGGTGGCGGTAACATCCCAAGATGCACCAGAAATAGGCTGAGGAATGGTTTGTGTAAATTCTAAGCGAAGGTTGTTTCTTTGGCTTTGCGGGCTAATAACAGTAGAAGAAATAGCACGAGGAACAGCGGTTAATCCAAGATTTCCAAAAAAGTCTGCTTGGGTTGTTGCTTCTACTGGGTATGTAAGTTCAGCAGGAAAAATGAGTGCATCTTGACTTTGAACAGTAGAAAGGTCAAGTTCTAGGGCTTGAACTGGAGGGTTTAAAATACCATTATTGGTATTATTAGCCAGGGTTCCTGTTACAAAAAAACCTTCGGCGCTAACAAGACGTACAGAGGAGGTATCAGCATAAGGATCAAGTTTAAAGTTTCCAGCTCTTGTAAAGTATTCATCATTGTTTGTGCCCCCTCTAAGACCAAACCATCCATCTTTTCCTGCAATTGCTAAATCAGTATCTATCTCTGTTTGAGTATAAGATCCTATACTAAGGTCTAAAGGAGTAGCGGAAACCTTTACTCCTAGGCCTACTTGAGTAGAGTTAGTTATAGAATTTTGTGATATTTTCTGCTCAAATAAGTTGGTAAATTCAGTGCCTCTTCCTTTGAATCCAACAGTATTAACATTAGCTATATTATTTGCTAAAACATCAATACCTGTTTGATACGATTGTAAGGCACTCACTCCGGCATAAATAGATTGAATCATCTTTTATCCTTCGTATATTTCAGATATAGATTCAAAAGGAACATAAGATGAACCTAGTTTTAAGAGACTTTGACCATCTACAAATTTTACGGACTCAATAGGATAAGCACCTGCTCGAGTAGTTAAACTGTCACCTGCTTGGTTGCTGTAGGAAGCTTCTATATAATATACTCCAGATTTAGCCGCTGCCCCTGCATCATTTATTCCGTTCCAGTCAAAGGCATATACCCCTTTGTCATTGGTTGCGATAGGAATGGTTCGTACAATATTTCCATCAGTATCTTTGATTTCTACATTGCCTGAAGCAATATCTTGAGGAAAATATATTTCAAAATTTGAATTTTTACCTTCTTCAAAAGTGATACCATTACTCCCAATATCTGCGATTTTTCCAATAGCAGCGACAGTACTAAACTGGGAGCTTGAAAGTAATGCTGCGGACAGTTTTTCTAGGGTGTTGTTTGTATTGTCTGAAGACTCTAAGGCTGCTAGTTGAGAGGTTTGAGTCAAGATAGTTCCTGAATCAGTGGGAGCAGTAGGATCTTGATACTGAAGCTGAACCAATAAAAGTTTTAAGAAATCATCTTTTCCTAAAATACCACCTGGGTTAGTTCCTGCTGGAGCACCTATTAGGTTCGTTGATGTACCTACTCCCGTGCCGGTTGTAGTCGCGCCGCTTATATCTGCCATAATAAATCCTTTAGTATGTTATATATATCGAGGGACAACGATTTCAAGAGCCGTTGCTACCTCAGTTAATTCTTCTTCATAATCTTGATACTCTTCATAGGTCATACCGGCATGTTCTTGCTTTTGTTTTTGCTCTTGCTGGTCTTGTTGATGTGAAGAAAAGTTCATAGACGCGTCTCCTAATCCTTGTGAACTTAGTTGTGCTTTAAGTTCATGAGCATTTTGCATCATTACAGTCAGTGCCGAAGAAGAGGCATTGATGTTAATGTGTACGTTGGAACCGCGCTGAATAAGGGTGACTTCCATATCCCCAAATTTTTGAGGATTGAGTTGCATTTTTATACGTGTAAAAGGAGGTTTGTAATTTTCTATACTTTCTCTTACATTTTGCGCAACATGGGTAATAAGTTGTTTGGCCTCAGTAATCTTTTGTGTAAGGGCTTCTGTTTTTACTTGAGTTATAGACTGAGGCTTATCACTTTCTTTGCCTAACTCAAGACGTGCTCCAGATTCACTATCCTTGTTTGTTTCGTCTCCATGTAATAAGGCTGTTATAGCAGAGGGAAGGGTTTTAGTAGGTTTACTTACCTCATCTTCAAGCACGTCTACTACGGGGATGGAAGGGGTAGCAATATCATTTACCTTAGTGAGTAATTTACCTTGAACTTTAGTATTGATTTTTTGCGTATTTTCAGTAACTTCTTTAGTTTTTACAACTAATGGACTTATGGTTTGTTGCAAGGGAACAGGTACTTCTTGTAACTTACTTGTAGTGACATTGCTTGTTGGAACTATAGGCTTTGGTGTGTCTTTAGCTTGAGCTATAACATTTTTTGTTATTACTTCGGATGGCTTTAGTGTATCTTTTATCTTTGGCTCTAGAATCTTAATCTCTTTTTCAGAAGGAATTAATGTTTCTGTCCCTTTGGATAGTAAGGCATTAAGAGGTTTTTGAACCGGTTCTTTATCTGTTGTAATAAGACTGGGCTTAACAATGTCATTTGTTAACAAAACAGGAGATATGGGTGACTTCTTCATAGTAAGAGCTTGCGTCAAATCTTTGGAAAAGTCCACCTTAGATAAAGAGTCAAAATTTATGCCCTTTATATCTATTCCCGATTTTTGTGCAAGTTTGATAAGACCACCTAAGGTTTTAGGAAGTTCTTTTATATCTATTTTTTGTAAAATTTGGTCTTTTAAATAGGTCTTTGCTTCACCTATAAGAGCTTGAATGTTTTGTTTTATACCTTCAGTTGGTAGGGCTTTGATGATATTTGGATTAAGCTGTTCTTCATCGCCCTTGCTTTCGTTTCCTAGGGCTAGAAGAGAGATCAGCTTTTTAGAATCTGTTGTGGGGGTTTCTTCTAGAGGCAAGTCACTAAGAGCAACGTCAAGCTTTGTTTCTTGTGCCTCAAGTTTAAGACCTTTTGCATCCACTTGTGCAAATAAAAAGTCTTTTGTATCTAATTTTTCTAAGGAGAATGATTTAAGTAATGATGAAAATTTATCATTAGCTTTAAATCCAGGTTGTAAAGCTAAGAGACTAGATAATGCGCCCTTAGGGCTTTGAGCTTTTTCAGTTGCTAGGGCTAACATTCTTTCTCCTCAACATAAGATGTAAGGATATAAAGCAATAATTATTCCAGTTATTGTTTAATTAAAGCTAATTTCAAAGTCTTTATTTATTATCCATATATCGATGCCATGTTCTTTTGATACATTTTCTAATCGTTTGAGATACTTTTTGTCTCTTTTTTCATCTTCCATGATGAGCAAAACAGCGGCTTTTCTTGAGGTTTTAGAGGCATAATATAAAGACTGACCAATGCTCTCTGCCCACTTTTTAGCAAAATCTACCTCAATAGCATGAGTTTTAATTAGGCAGTCTACTCGTGTTCTATCCTCAAGTCTATATTCCATTATGCCCCCAAGTTGTTTACAAAAGTGTTCTTGGTACACCTTTTCTTTATACAGGTTTTTAGCATATAAAGATATAAAGACTAAATTAAGAAGTAAAAGGATTTTAATCATGTAACTTTTCTTCTAAGAGTTGTGTAACGCAGCTTTCTATCATCTCATACACTTTTTCAAAACCTTCAAAGCCATCAAAAAAATAAGGATCAGGCACGTCTTCATTTTTATAACCAAAGCTTCCTAACTTCAGAGCATCCTTTGCCCCAAGTTTGTTTAGATTGGTCATATTGCTATCATCAAGGCCAATGATAAGCTCATAGTCTTGAAAATCTTTTAGAGTGACTTGTCGGCTTTGCTGAGAAGAAATATCTACACCATGAAGTGCGGCTACTTTAATAGAATTATGACAAGGAGAGTCTCCGATATGCCAATCCCCTGTTCCAGCAGAATCAACTGTAATATTAAGTTTTTTTTCTAGAATAATTTTTTTGGCTATGCCTTCAGCAAGGGGAGATCTACAAATATTCCCAAGACATACAAAAAGGAGAGATTTCATAAGGCTACTTTTTAGTGGAATTATACATAAGATAAGCATATATTGGGCCTAAGACTTTTATCTTGCCTTTTCTATATCTTTTTAAGTTAACAATACCTATAATAAAGATAGAAATCGTTGAATTATGCGATGTAATACAAACAGTAAAATATTTTAACTAATAAGGTCATATCATGCTTACTTCTCAATGGATTTACGAGGCTCAAAATGGATGGAGTAAACTATCTGGTAGTGATATAGAACAGGCCCAAATTATTTTAGTCTTTGGAACAGGGACGTATTTTATTAACGACAGTTACAAAGAACTAAGCAAAAAATTTCCTAAAAGTATTATTGTTGGCTGTTCTACATCGGGTACAATAGCGGGCCAACGAGTGGATGATATCACGGTAGCGACTTTAATTTATTTAGAAAAAGGAAGTGTTGAGATTGCCTATGAAGATTTCATGGAAGCAGAAGAATCTGAAGACATTGGTAAAAACCTTGCACTAGCACTTAATAAAAAAGATCTAAAGCACATTTTCATTTTAAGTGATGGACTTCATATTAATGGTAGTGAACTTACTCAGGGCTTTAATAAAAACTTAGATAATGATGTGCATGTAACGGGTGGGCTTGCTGGTGATGGCGTAAATTTTGAGCATACCTATGTCATTGCAAACGATTCGGCTAAAGAAAAACGTGTTGTTGCTATTGGTTTTTATGGAGACTCATTAGAAATTACGAGTGGTTGTTTTGCGGGTTGGGATGAGTTTGGAGCTGAACGACTTATTACTAAGTCAAAGGGTAATGTATTGTATGAAATTGACGGTAAACCAGCACTTCAACTGTACAAATCCTACTTAGCGGATGAGGCAGATGAACTTCCTAGTAGTGGTTTAAAGTTCCCAATTAGTATACGTCAATCTTTATCGGATAAGCCACTTATTCGAACCCTACTTGGTATTGACGAAGAAAAGCAGAGTCTTACTTTTGCAGGGGATGTCCCCGAGGGACATCACTGTCGTCTTATGAAATCTAATATGGATAAGCTTATTGATAATGCAGGTCTTGCGGCTGAGCATGCCAAACCAAGTAGTCAAAATGCTGATTTATGTATTGCTGTAAGTTGTGTGGGTCGACGGATTGTTTTATCGCAACTTGTTGAAGAAGAACTTGATGCGATTGAAGAAGCTCTTGGCAAAGACACCTTACTTGCTGGATTTTATTCATATGGGGAAATTGCTCCCTTAGAAGGTCTGGTTAATTGTACCTTACATAATCAGACTATGACCCTTACTGTGATTAGTGAAATTGTATAGAGTACTATAATGCATCGCTTACTTAAACGACAGATAAAGAAAATCCTAGGAGAAGCCTACTTAAGTGATATGAAGTTTCAAAACTTTTTTCAATTGATTAGTGACTTTTATGATGAAAAAGACAAAGAAAGAAGGCTTCTTGAAAATGCACTTGAGATTAATTCTTTAGAAGTTAATGAAGCCAATGATAAACTGCAAAAGATGGCCTTTTACGATAGCTTAACGGGTCTAACTAATAGAAAGCTTTTTGAAGAAGAGTTGAAGTTGACTCTTAATCAGCTTCAGCGTAATAAACGCAACATTGCTCTTTTATTCTTTGATTTGGACAATTTTAAAACGGTTAATGATACCTTAGGCCACGATATAGGGGATTCTTTACTCATTAAAATCGGAGGTATGATTCAAAAACGTATACGTAGCTGTGATACCCTTGCACGGTGGGGTGGAGATGAATTTGTTCTTCTTTTAGATGAGTTGCATCAGATAGAAGATTGTTCGCTTATTGTTGAAAATATACAAAAAGCTTTTAAGTACCCAATTAAGGTTAAAGGCCATGAGCTACAAGTTTCTTTTAGTATAGGTATTAATGTTTATGAAGAAGGTCAAAGTTCTTCAGAAATGATAAAAAATGCAGATATGGCTATGTATAAAGCAAAAGAAAATGGAAAAAATAGTTATGCTTTTTATACTTCAGAAATAGGAAAGAAGGTTCTTTCTTCCGTAAAGATGAATACCGCACTTTTAAAGGCCATAGAAAATCATGAATTTATTGTGATGTATCAACCTCAAATTGAGATTTCTACTGGAAAGATTGTGGGCGCAGAAGCTCTTGTACGATGGATGCATCCAGAAGATGGCCTTATTGCTCCTAATGATTTTATTCCTATTTCTGAAGAGAAAGGCCATATTATAGAGATTGGAAAACAGGTACTTGAGCAGGCTTGTTACGATATGAAAGAATGGGTTACTAAAGGCTATGGCTTGAAAACTATGGCAGTAAATCTCTCAGTAAAACAGATACGCCAAAAAGAGTTTATTGAGATGGTTAAAGATATTCTTGTAAAAACAAAACTTGATTCGTCTTATCTTGAATTTGAGGTAACAGAGACGATAGTTATGAAAGAATATGAACATACTTTTCATACACTCGATACCCTTCGTGATCTTGGAATTACACTTTCTATTGATGATTTTGGTACAGGATACTCTTCTCTTTCATATCTTAAAAAATTACCTATTGATAAGATAAAAATAGATAAATCGTTTATTGATGATATTTCAGATGATGAAAATGATGTTGCCATTACGAAAGCGATTATTGCGATGAGTCATAGTTTGGGACTAAATGTATTAGCTGAAGGGGTTGAAGAAGAATCTCAACTCAAGATACTAAAAGAGTTAAAGTGTGAAAAATATCAGGGATACTATTTTAGCCGACCTGTACCAGCGGATGAATTTGAGGCCCTACTCAAAGAACAAAAATAAAATCTTTTGGCTTAGACTACTGCGGAAGTAATTAGAGCTCATAATCTCCTCTAGCCTTTTTTCGTATAGCGGCCCAATACACCCAAGCAATAAAAATAAACTGTATAGGTAGTCTAAGGTATATAGTTAGGGGTGAATAGTGTGAAAAATACTCAGGATGCAATGCCATATGAATATTAGCAGGAAAGATTAAAACAAGAAGTGCAAGAAGACTGTACCCTGCAATTCGCCTAGTCTTTGCAAAAAGAAGTCCAAAGGCCCCTGATATTTCTAAAACACCTGCTATATAGGCTAATTCACTTTGCAGTGGAAGATAAGGAGGCATAATCGAAACATAAAAGTTTGGATTTGAAAAATGGTTTATTCCTGCAAGCAAAAATAAAAGTATCAAAAAAAGTAGTCCGGCTATACGCAATCGCGTTTTAGGTAAATATATCATAGAGCTATTCTATATTAATTTTTCTTATAAAAAAATAAGAAGTTATATAATTTAATCTAATTTTCAATTTATTTAAGAGATGATGGTAAATAAATTCCTTATTTTGAAGGTTCATTATGTCATTTAAGTCTTTAGTTAATCGTATTGACACCCTGCCCGCATTGTCATACTCAGCGCAGAAGATATTAGCCATGTATGCACAAGAAGATGATTCTGATGTAGATGTACGAAAACTTACTCGTTTAATTCAAGAAGACACTTTGTTAACAGCAAATATTTTGGGAATGATAAACGATCCTAAACTTGGGTTTAATAATAAAATAACCGCAGTAGGCCAGGCCGTTACACTTTTTGGTTCTCGTATTATGAAAGGTTTTATTATTTCGTTTGTAATGAAGCAAAGACTTCAAGCAGATATGGGTGCTTATGGTATTTCTAATGCACGCTTTAATGATATGTGCCATTTACAATCGGCATTATTATATCAATGGTATATGAAAATTGACATGAATAGGGCAAAAACACTTGTGCCTTTAGCCTTAATTATGGAAGCAGGAAAGGTCGTTTTCGCAGCTGAAATGAATGAAAGCGATTATGTTGATATTTTTAAAGAAGAAATTTTATCTGCAGAAAATATGGAAGAGATTGAACACAGGTATTCAGATACTAGCTCTTATTATATAGGAGGCTTGTTGTTTGAGCATTGGAACTTTTCGCAATATTATAGTGATCTTATGAAATCTTTAGATTTTGATAATGAAGATGTAAAGGTAGACCAACTTGACTTGGATATCTTAGATGTTGTTAGAACCGCTATTAATGTAAAAGGATTTCTTGATAAAGAAAACATGGCTAAGGCACAGGCCTTAGTAAAAAGCTTAGGCCTGGATGAAGTGTCTTTTATGCACGCGGCACTTAGGATTAAAAATGCTTACGAGGAGGCTCTAAGAGCTAAGGTCGAAAAACTCTAAGGGGCATCTTCTTCTTTTACAAGTGTAAACTTCTTTAGCAAATCTTTTGGAATGGCCTTAGGTCTACCTGTTTCATAATCCACAAGTACCCAAAGAGTCTCAGCCTTGGCCACGAGTTTTTTATTATCAGCACGTATACATTTATAAAGCCTTGTAGAGCGTGTCTTATCTACTTTGTGTATCCAAGTATAGATAATGAGTTTATCTTCTTGATGCGCTTCTCTTAGATATTCTATATTATGAGACTTAACCACCCACGCTAAGCCTAATTTCTTACACTCCTGCATTCCCCATCCCAAAGTTTCTGAATGCATAATGGCGGCATCTATAAACCACTGCAAATAAGAAAGGTTATTCACATGGCGGATATAATTTTTAGGGTCTTCATTGACGGTAAAGCTATAGGTGAAAACAGCACTCATGCTTTTTGAACAATTACACGAACAACAAGAGCATCACCTTGGTGGCCATTTCCTTCATCAAGAGCTACGTCACATTCCTCAAGATAAATGAGTTTGGCCCCTTCTACGTCAAACACCTTTTTTAAATCATCAATGGTATACAATAAAGAAGGCTTTTTAGGCCCACCACTTTCTCTAGGAATTTGATTAATAGAGAAGAACTCCCCTATGAAATAACCATTTGTTTTAAGGATTTCAAAAGCCTGCCTAAAGGCCTTAGTTCTAAGAGGTTCTTCAAGATGAAGATAAGAGCTCACAACAGCGTTATACTGTTCTTTAGGTTCCCATTGTTCTAAATCAAGAAGCTCAGTTTTAAAACTAACACCGCGTTTAGAAGCCATGGCTAAAGCCTTAGTCATACCAATAGGCGATGCATCTAAGGCAGTCACATTAAAACCCTTGTCTGCAAGGTAAACGGCGTTTCTACCCTCCCCTTCTCCAAGACATAAGACCTTTCCTTTAGGAACTAACAGACTTGTTTTAGATTCTATAAAAGCATTAGGTTCAAAGCCGTAAAAATAACCTTCTCGTGAGAATTTATTATCCCACATGCGAGCTGCACTCAGTTCTTCATTTTGCATTTTGTTCCTTTTGTGTTTATTTAGTTTGGCACCTGGATAGTTATGTTTAAGTGGGTCACAGCATAAATCAATTCCACATTAAGTGGAATGAATTTAAGCAATGACCCCGTGCCATTAAGCAGTTACTGCGTTGTTAGCGTTGGCAACCGCTCTTATATTTTTGCTCTTCCCCATTAGTGAAGCGAACTATTCACCATTCACCATTTCCGAGAAATAGCTGTAAGCTATTTTTGTACACCATTCAAAATTGGTACAAAAACACATTCTTCTAGTTCTTCGGCTTCTAGGGAGTTTCCATTCTTAGTAAAACGTGTTATGAATTGTTTACCATTTCTTTCTATAGGGGCTACGATGATACCATTAGGGGCAAGTTGATCTATTATTTTTTGAGGGATATGAGTGGCTGATGCTGAAAATAAAATACGGTCATAAGGGGAATATTGTATCCACCCTCCTTGTCCATCATCTGTACGGGTATGAATATTTGATATATTTAAACTTCTAAATCGTTGCTTGGCTTCTATCATAAGTGGTTCAATTCTTTCTATGGTGAATACACGTCTAAATAGCTTAGAAAGAACAGCGGCTTGATACCCTGAACCACAGCCTATTTCTAAAACAGAATCTGCGCCCTGCGGAAAAAGGTATTCACTCATTTTTGCTACAGTAAGAGGAGACGATATCCATTGATTTGCCCCTATGGGTAAGGCATCAAGTTTATAAGCATTATGGGTGAAACCAGGGGGTACAAAGGCCTCTCTACTAGAGGTGGCAATGGCTTTTCTTACAGCTTCAGAGAGTGCAAACTTAGAATTTATATCTTCAGCTAGTTTGGCATTTTTTAAGGCGTTCATTCGTGCTTGCATCTGTTTCCTATATAAGTGATTATATATAGATAATCACTTTATACCTACGTCGAGGTATCTACGCATTTTGCGTAGTTCTTGTTTATCATATTCATGTATTAAGCAAAGAGCGTTCCCGTTGCGGTGTGCTTTTCCAAAAGGTGAGACGATACCACTCATAGAAGTACAGTCTTCGTTTGTCGCATCTGCTCCCATAACGTAACACTGATTTATTATGGCGAGTGCTTCGGTTAAGACTTTAAAATTTTCAGCTCTATTTTTTCCCCACCTTGCAGGGACTAAGATAATATCGGCACCTTCAAGGTCACACCAATACTTTTTAAAACGTAATTCAAAACATATTAAAAGACCAAGTTTAAGTCCATCCACCTCAAATATACAAGGCTTGTCATTTTTTGCACTTGTAAAGTATTTTGTTTCTTCCCCTAGAATAAATAGTTCGTTTTTACATTGTTCATGAACAATCTCTTCTTTATGAAGCACCTTTGCAACATTAAAAAACTTTTTATTGTCTCTTTTTTCAATCAAGGTTAAAATAATAATACGGTTTTTTGAGAGTGGTAATAAGGCGTTTATTGCTTGCATAGAAAAAGCAGCGGCTTCTTCAAAATTTACATAATCAAAATCAGTTAAACAAACCTCAGGAGCTAAAACTACGCTTTTGTCAGGGGTTTCTTTTATAAGAGAAATGAGGGTTTGTAGATTATCTTCATAATTCTTAGTAGTAGCAAATTGAAGGGTAACTAAAAATCGTTTTGTCATTAAAAATCGTCGAAGTCTAAAGAACCCTTAGAATAATTGGCTACGGTTCCCTCAAAAAAGTTTGTTTTTTGGTCGTTGAACTTTGCGAAGTCATCGACCCATTTGATAGGATGTTCCACATTATAAAGTTTCTCAAAACCAACAGCCGTTAGTCTATCATCGGCTAAGTATTTGATATATTGTTCTAAGATAGCATCCGTTAAACCAAGGATTTGTCCTTGAGTGATGTATTGTCCCCATTGAACTTCAAGTTCAACAGCTTCTTCAAACATCTTATAAACCTCATCTTTTAGGTCTTGAGTAAAAAGGTCGGAGCGTTCACGTCTGAGGGTATTAATAATATTTTGAAAAAGAGTTAGGTGCGTTACTTCATCTCTTTGGATAAAACGAATCATCTGAGCGGAACCTAACATCTTGCCTGAACGTGCAAGGGTATAAAGATAAGCAAAACCAGAATAAAAATAAATACCTTCTAAGATTTGATTGGCAAAACAAGCTTTTAGAAAATTACGTTCAGATGGATTTTCTGCCAGCTCTATAAAAACAGAAGCAATTGCATCATTTTTATTTTTTAGCTTCATATCTCGACGCCATAACTCATAAATTTCATCTGAGTTGTTTGAGATAGTATCTACCATAACGGCGTAAGACTGAGAATGAAGAGCCTCTTCAAAAGACTGACGCACTAAGATAAGGTTAATCTCTGGAGAGGTTACATAAGGATTTACATTATCTATAAGATTATTAGTCTGAAGGGAATCCATAAAGATAAGCTGAGCAAGAGCTTTGTCATACGCTTCTTTTTCAATTTGCGAAAGGTTTTTATAATCATTCACATCTCTAGTCATGTCTACTTCTTTGGGAAACCATGTGTTGTTTAACATCATCTCCCAAAGATTATAGGCCCATTGGTATTTGATATTATTTAATTCAAATATACCTGTAGGGTTTCCACCAAATATTTTTCTGTCATTTACATGTTCATTTGAGTCGGGATTATATATCTTTTTTCTATTCATTTAGCATTTCTTTCTTAGATATTATACGAAAATTTGATTCGTCATTAGTTAAAAAATTATACTAATCTAAGGCATTGAAAACCTTTAAATTGAAAAAGAATTTTTACTTTTTTCTGCTACACTTCAAACACATAAAAACACATACCCCAATTACTAGGGTTAAGGAGATAAAATGTTTAAATATCTAGGTTACATATTTACCCTTTTATTTATTTTTTCGGTTTCACTTGAAGCTAGGTCCTTACTTTATAAAATCAATTCAAGAACTTCAACCGTGTATGTTTTAGGTTCCATCCATTTAGCAAAGCCTGAAATCTATCCTTTAAGTAAAGCTATTACTCATGCTTATCGTAACAGTGATGTTCTTGTTCTAGAACTTGACCCTACTTCAGCTGAGTCGGCTAAGAGTATACAAGAGAGTATGTTAAGCAGTGGGATGTATTCTGCCAACAAAAGTTTAAAGACAGAACTTTCAAAAAAAACCTATAATGAACTAAAAAAATATATGACTAAAACGGGTATGGCTTTAGAACCAATGCAAAAGATGAGGCCTTGGATCGTTGTTTTACAGTTAAGTGTTGTTGAAATGATGCGTTTAGGGTATTCTCCAGAACTTGGAATTGACCAGCACTTTTTAAAGCAGGCAAAGCAAGACCATAAAGAGATTGTCGAACTTGAAACGGCTCAGCAGCAAATGGCTCTTTTAGCAAAAGACGATAAAAGCTTTCAAGATAAGCTACTTTTTTATACCTTAAAAGATATGAAAGAGCTAGAACCTATGCTTGATGATATGTTTAGAGCTTGGAAAAAAGGAGATGCATCTGCCTTTGATAAGATTATGTCAAAGTCTTTAGAAGATGATGCTAGTCTGATAGAGATTTATGATGATATCATTATTAAGAGAAACTATGCCATGACCTCACGTATTGAAGATTTTTTAAAAACCAAGAAAGATTATTTTGTTGTGGTAGGTTCGGGTCATGTTGTTGGTAAAGAAGGGATAATAGCCCTGCTTCAAAAAGCTGGACATAAGGCAACGCAATATTAAGGGCTATATAGCTATCCAAAATCAAACACAATCAAAGCAGCAGTTGCCTAATTGTGCGTTTAGGGAGCTGTTTGTGTTAAAAAAGCCATCCAACAGCAATCTGTAAAGCCTCCTTTTATATAATTATTTTATGATAATGCGTATTCTTAGTTTTTATATTAATAAATATTAAATGAGAATTCTATAACCTAGATATAATTAGTTATACTAAGGGCCTTATGAAAACATCAGAATTATTTACTACACTTCTTACTGCTGATATTAAATATGAAAAATACAGTCGCAACTACCGACGTTTGGTACTTTTAAATGTCCTTTTATATATCGCAACAACTATGTCTGGGATATTTTTATTTATAAATATTTTTAAATTAGAAGATTATCTTGTTGCAGGTATGGACCTTATTGTTTGTTTGTCTCTGGCGTATGCTATTTATGATGTACATAAAAATAAGCGTCTGCCTAGAGCAATAAACTTATTTGTTTTTATTTTGTTTGCCTTTTTGTTATCGTTTTCTTTAGTCAATCAAAATGAGAGTAATGGCTTGGTTTGGACGATTTTCTTTCCCTTAGTTAGTATCTTGCTTATGAATAAAAATCAAGCGCTGCCCATAGTAAGTTTTTTTTATATCTTACTTTTTTTCTTTGCTTTTGATGGGGTAGGTACTTGGCAAAATGGAGATTGGAATGTTGTTTCTTCCTTACGTCTTATGGCCTCATCTATTACTCTAACGTACATAGTGTACTTTATGGAATACTCACATGAAATATCTGAAAATAAGCTAGAACTCATACGCCTTAAAGAAAAAGAAACAATGAAAGTCTTAGCTGAACTATCCATTAGGGACTCGTTAACAAAGTTATATAATAGAAGGCATTTAGATACTATTTTTAAAAAAGAATTTCAAACCGCAAAAAGACATGATTATTATTTTTGTTTTTTTATCTTAGATATTGATTATTTTAAGCAATATAATGACACCTACGGACATAAGATGGGGGATGATGCACTATGCACTCTTTCGGAGGCTATGAATGCGTTTATGAGACGTAGTGAAGACTTTGTATTTAGATTAGGTGGTGAAGAGTTTTGTGGAATTTGTGTAAATAAAGACGAATCAAAAATTCAAGCCCAATTAAAGGTACTTCTTCATGCGATACAATCTTTAGAAATTGAGCATAAAAGTTCTTTGGTATCAAGTGTATTAACCGTTTCAATGGGTGTTAAAATTACTAAAGATTATGAAAAGTATGATTTTGATACCTTATATAAAGAAGCTGATGATGCTTTATATAAGGCAAAAAATGAGGGTAGAAATCGACTAATATTTTCATAACTTATAAGATTTGTTTATTATTCATTAACTTAAATTGTTTAAAATAATTATATTTAATTATAGGAACATTGTATGATAAAAGATATAGTCTTTATTGTTATAGTCTTGGGTATTGCAGTATATGCTCACTCAAGTAAAAATGAAATAATAAACTTCATGGAAATAGAGGATGAGACCCGTAAATAAACGCCAACTGCTTGGCGTTTATAGGGTCGGAACCAAAGCTGATGTTTGCAAAGCAAACCAGCGGAGGCCTGATCAATCAAACTAAGATAAAAAAGGTTGGCTCTAAAAGGGTCGGAACCAAAGCTGATGTTTGCAAAGCAAACCAGCGGAGGCCAAGGCAATAATAACTTAAAATAAAAACTTAGTAAATAAACGCCAACTGCTTGGCGTTTATAGGGTCGGAACCAAAGCTAATATACCGTAAGGTATCAGCGAAGACCTTAACAATTTGTACTTAAGAAAATCAATCTTGGGTAGATATTAGAACTGATTCTTCTTTCTTGCAAACTGACTGTTTAGTTAGTGGCGTAATAACCAAGCTCATAACTATATTGGATTAGAAAGATAAATGCAGTACTGTTTTTTTAAGAGAAAATTGTTAACATAAAAAAATAAAAAGTATATGAAGTTTAAAGAGAAAGAAAAGAAGAAAACCCTTGGGCTTATCTTCTAAGAAAGAAAGAGATTACTTTCGTTGGTTACGATATCTCGTGTCAAGTAAATCCCCCTGGGGGAGGTTTATAACGAGTAAGGTAATGTTAATGGAAAGTCAAAGAATTATTTTCTTTGATTTCTCTTTCTCTCTGCTTCTGTTAAGAAACGCTTACGAATACGAACACTTAATGGAGTAATTTCTAGTAACTCATCATCTTCGATCCACTCAAGAGCTTTTTCAAGGTTCATGTCACGTGGTGGAACAAGTTTAATTGCCTCATCCGCACCAGATGAACGAACGTTTGACTGAGCCTTACCTTTAATAGGGTTAACTGAAAGGTCATTTGAACGTGAATGCTCACCAATAATCATACCTTCATAAACCTTATCTTGTGGCTTAATAAACATACCACCACGGTCTTGTAGGTTGAAGATTGAGAATGCCATACATTCACCCTTTTCAGTAGAGATAAGCGCTCCGTACTGACGAGATGCAACGGTACCTGAGTAAGGACGGAATTCCAAGAAAGAGTGATTCATTACACCCTCACCTTTAGTATCTGTAAGAAATTGACCACGGAAACCGATAAGTCCACGTGCAGGAATTTCAAATTCAATTCTTTGGAAACCAACACCCATTGGAACCATAGCCTTCATTTCAGCCTTACGCTTACCAAGACGCTCAATAACAGTACCCGAAAGCTCTTCAGGAACATCAATTACTAAGTGCTCAAATGGCTCACATTTAACGCCTTCAACTTCTTTAACGATTACTTCTGGTCTAGAAATACCAAACTCAAAACCTTCACGTCTCATGTTTTCAGCAAGAACTGTAATTTGAAGTTCTCCACGTCCAGACACTTTAAATAGACCTTCTCCACCCGCTTCTAGCTTCATAGCAACGTTAGTTGTCATTTCAGCTTCTAAACGCTCACGGATTTTGTTACCTGTAACGTATTTACCTTCTTGACCAGCAAGAGGAGAATTGTTTACTGAGAATACAACAGTAAGAGTTGGCTCTTCAACGTGCATTGGGTCAAGTGCTACTGGATTAACTGGATCACAAACAGTATCTCCAACATCAACAGTTTCCATACCAGCGATAGCAACGATATCACCGGCTTCTGCTTCGTTAATTTCCATTCTGTTAAGACCGTGGAAACCGATAAGCTTAGAAATCTTACCGTTTACAAATTCGCCATCAGCTTTTGCAAGTTTGACTTGGTCACCTTTTTTAAGACGACCATTGAAAATACGAGAAATACCGATCTTTCCAACATAGTTATCATAATCAAGTGTGAAAACCTGAGCTTGAGCTGGAGCATCAGCAGAACCTTCTGGTTCTGGAACATCATTAATGATTGCTTCGAAAATACATTCGAAGTTTCCATCAGGGTCGCTCATATCCATTTTAGCAATACCATCTCTAGCTGCTGCATAAATGATTGGGAAGTCTTGTTGATCATCTGTTGCGCCCATTTGAGCAAACAGGTCAAACATTTCATCAACAACACGATCTGGATCCGCTGAATCTTTGTCAATCTTGTTAATAACAACAATTGGCTTTTTACCAAGTGCTAACATTTTCTTACAAACAAATTTTGTTTGTGGCATTACACCTTCATACGCATCAACAAGTACAAGTACACCATCAACCATCTTAAGAACACGTTCAACTTCTCCACCAAAATCCGCGTGACCCGGAGTATCAATAATGTTAATTTTGTAGTCTTTATAACGGATAGCAGTGTTTTTAGAAAGAATTGTAATTCCACGTTCTTTTTCAAGATCGTTTGAATCCATTGCTCTTTCTTCATGTGCTTCGTGATCACCATAAGTTCCTGATTGTTCTAAAAGACCATCAACTAAAGTAGTTTTACCATGATCAACGTGCGCGATTACGGCGATATTTCTGATTTTTTGCATGTTAGCTCCAGAGTTTTGCTTCCCTAGTTTATGAGTCTTTAACTGGTCTCATTCGTTCGAGGTAGCGTAATTTTTTGAAATTCTAGCGAAATTTAACTTTAACTTATGTAAAATTTTAATTATAATATGTATTAATAACACAAATGCAACTTAGCTAAACTCTAAAAACTAAATGGTATTTCTTAGACTTTTTTTATTTATGTCACAAATGACAACTACTTTCCCTCTGCGTCATCATTAACAATTTTTAGCTAATTTTTTCTTGTTATATCAGTAAGAGGTATATGCTTTTTTATGAAATATATACGATATTTATTTATAATATTTTACTGGTTTAATTTGGTGCCTTTCTTCTAATTTGAAAAGTACTAAAATACTTTATACAAGGGTGTTATTACGCCACCCAAAGAAAGGATGAAGAATGACTAAGCGGGAAGAAGTAAATGAATCGTGCATTAAAGATGCCTTAGCCCAAGGCTATATCACTAAATTAGAGGCACAAGATATGTTAAATGTTTATTTGTACAAAACAAGTTTTTCTAAGACAAAATCTCACGTACACAAAACTTTAATCATGAGACCATTACATAATGGGGCTGTCGGCTTATAATGCACAATTAATACACACTAAGGGTATATACTCTTTTTTATAGGGGCTTGGAAAAGTCTGTTTAAATAAAAAGGGGAATTAGTGAAACTATGGATTATACTAGTAATGTGTTTTAGTGTGTATGCGGGGGAACATAAAGTCTTGTTGGATGTTAAAACGGGAAACCCAAAATTATTGGAAAAGAACCTTATAGATAGAATTATAGATATTCAAAGTTTTTATGCCTTACAAGGCGAGAAGGTAAAAATTTCTGTAATTGTGTCAGGTAATGCTTACAAGTTTTTTATACTTGATCTGGATAAGACTTTATACAATTTAAATAAAAACTTTGAAGAGTTACGAGAGAGATTGCAAATAAAATTAAGGCTTTTATCAACTGAATATGATGTAGTTTTTGAAACATGTGAAACGGGTATGAAAAGACGTGACTTAAGCGAAGAAGATTTAGTAGATTTTGCTAGGCCTATACATTCGTATTCTATAGGACTAATAAAATGGCAAAACATGGGATACGCTTATTTGCCTGTTCATTAATTCTCTGGTTTTATTATATAATGCCGTATTAAATCTCAAATATATAAAAAATTATCAACTGAACTTACGCACTTTAGATAGTGTGAGTAAGTTATTACAAGGACTTGAATGAAATTTATACTGATACTTGTTTATGCAAGCTTAACTCTTTTTGCTGCTAATGCAGAGGACGCTGCCTTTGCATTAGATTTTGAAGAAGACTATAAAACAGCCCTGAGTAAGGCTAAAAAATCCAATAAACCTTTAATGTTGGTGGTGGTTCAAGACCCTTGTCCTTACTGTGATTCACTTGTTGAAGAAACCTTATCTGATGCTAATGTGAAAAAAGAGCTGGAAGGTTTTGTGTCTGTAATCATTGATAAAAAAGGGAACTTGCCTGAAGAATTTAGAGTAAGAGCAGTTCCGATGACCTTTTTTATTAATCCTCGCATAGAAAAAAGCACCTATAAAAATTTAGGATTTTTAGATGCAGAGGACTTTACTAAGATGTTGAAACATGTAAAAAGTCTCAGTCCCAAAAAGATTAAATAGCTTTAGAAATCTTTATAGGGCAAAGCTTGTTTCTTCATATTTTAGCACTTCTGTATATATTCGTAGAGGTGAAGAAAGATATTCGCCTGAGCCAAAACCTACTTCAACTCCTTCTTGCGTAAATGAAATACTGACACCATTTTCCATATCCACCGCTTTTAAAGCAGCATCATCTAAAAGTTTGGCATCTAAGATACCCGTAAACTCAAAGTTTAAATTAACCCAGTCAAATCCACGATTCTTGTCTTGTACTGTAAGAACGATTTTAAAGCTAGTAGGCGTTAAAAACTCTAGAGAGACTATCTCACCATTAGTAAGATTAGAAAAACGCTCCATAAAGGAGGATAAATCAGTTTTATTAAGTTGTTTCATATACAAATATCCCTATTGACATCCAACACATTCCATAGAACGATCTTCTACATCATTGCTGGCTTCTGGTGATTGGCTTCTTAGGTAGTAGGTTGACTTAAGGCCTAGTTTCCATGCAAGCATGTAAATTTCGTTTAGGTACTTACCTGATGCCTTATCTAAAGTGATAAAGATATTTAAACTTTGACCTTGATCTAACCATTTTTGTCTAACGGCAGCGGCCTTAATTAAAATAGTTTGATTTAAGTCATACGCCGGTGTATAGTAGGACCAAGTATCAGGAGATAACTTTGGTGCAACCACAGGAATAAGACCCGATAAGTTTTCTTCAAACCACTTACGTTTATATACCGGTTCAATTGCTTGAGTTGTTCCTGTTAAAATAGAGATAGAAGAAGTCGGTGCAATAGCCATTAGGTAACCATTACGCATACCATGCTTTTTAACTTCTTCTCTTAGTTCATCCCAATCATAATTAGAGGCAAATAAACCACCACGGTCTACAAGATTAATAACCTCTGCGTTAGCATGATCCATAGGCATAATTCCCCTGCTCCACTTTGAACCTTTAAACTCAGGATAAGCACCCTTTTCTTTAGCAATTTTCATAGAAGAGCTAATAGCGTTATACGAAACCGATTCCATTATTTCATCTATCTTATCAAAGTGCTCTTGCGTTCCCCAAGAGATTCCTTGGCAGGCTAACATCTCTGCCTCTCCCATAACACCTAAACCAACTGAACGTGATTTTAAGTTAGTACGTTTTACTTTTTCAACAGGATAGAAGTTAAGGTCTATAACATTATCTAAGGCTCTCATAGCGATAGGTACGATACGTTCTATATCTTCTTTAGTGTTTATTCTAGAAAGGTTTACAGACGCTAGATTACAAACAGCGGTATCACCATTTATCTTTTCTTTTTCAACAATAAAGATTTGTCTTCCATCGATGCTATCAAGAGCGGTTACTTTGTTAGCAGGTTTGGTTATACCGCTGTCTACCTTAATCATTTCATCTTCATTATAAGAGATAAAGTCACCTTCTTCAAACTTCAGTTTGATTTTATAGGTGTTAGGATTAGTATTTTGAAAGATTTCTGTACAAAGGTTTGAGCTTCTAATAACACCATAATGATCATTTGGGTTAGCTCTGTTAGCGTTATCTTTGAAACATAAGAAAGGCGATCCCGACTCAAAGTAAGATGTAAGAATCTTTTTCCAAAGATCTTTTGCCTTGATTTTTTCTTTGACGATATCATCATCTTGTTCCAATTCCATATAACGTTTTTCAAACTCTTCGCCATATAAAACAGTAAGCTCTTTCGTTTGGTAAGGATCAAAAAGTGTCCAGATTGAATCTTCTTGAACACGTTTCATAAACAAGTCATTAATCCATAAAGCAGGGAAAAGATCATGAGCACGTCTTCGCTCTTCTCCCGAGTTCTTTTTAAGATCAAGAAAATCATTTATATCCATATGCCAAGGCTCAAGATAAACAGCGATGGCGCCCTTACGAGTTCCAAGTTGATCAACAGCGATAGCTACATCATTAGTAATCTTTAAAAATGGAACCGTTCCACCTGCTGCATTTTTATGTCCATCAATATATGAACCAATGGATCGAACCTGTGACCAGTCCCAACCAATACCACCACCAAACTTAGACAGCATTGCCATCTCTTGATACGCATCAAAGATACCTTCTATATTATCAGGAGTTGAACCTATATAACACGAAGAAAGTTGGTGACGTGGTGTTCGTGCATTTGAAAGAGTAGGGGTAGCAAGCATTACTTCAAAGGTAGAAATCATGTCGTAAAACTTCATTGCCCATTCTTGTTTATTATCGCCTTCTCTTTGTGCTAAAAACATAGCGATACCCATAAACATATGTTGAGGAAGTTCAATTGGATTGGCGTCTTTGTCCTTAATAAGATATCTATCATAAAGGGTTTTAATTCCTAGATAGTTAAACTGTAAGTCACGCTCAGGTTTAATGTAAGCATCTAATGCATCAAGGTCATACATTTCCTTAAGACCAAGAAGAAGACGGCCTTCAGCTTCTCCACGCTTAAAGTATTCACTCATTTTACAATAGCCTGTAAAATGGTTCACGGAGTGATAAAGGTTATAAAGAAAAAGACGTGAAGCAACGAAGGTCCAGTTAGGTGCATCTATATCAATCTTATCTACGGCTGTTTTGATAAGAGCTTGTTGAATCTCTTTAGAAGTAATTCCATCACGGAACATAATTTGTGCATCAACTTCTAATTCACTTTGGCTTACGCCTGAAAGACCCTTAACGGATGCTGCTGTGTATTTTTGGATTTTTGTAATGTCTAATGGCTCGCTACGTCCATTTCTCTTGATAATTGTAATCATTAAAATAAGCCCTTGTAATTATACTTTTAGTATAAATATAGTTAAAAGATATTAGCAAATAAATTCTTAAAATAAAGAGATAAAGAGGAAGAAATTTAGAAGTTTTAGTAGAAAAAACACCTACCTAAAAGTAGGTGTTTTTAAAAGTGAATATGACTTTTTGTTATCCGAACACACGCTTAAAGATACCATCTACATTCTTAGTATAATAATCGAAATTAAAACACTCACGAATTTCTTCTTCACTAAGTGATTTACGAAGTTCATCATCTGCAAGTAAGTTCTCAAGATAAAGACTTTCACCTGCCTCATTAGTTGTTTTATTTCCTTGTTGAATCTCTTCCCATACCTTCATAGCATTACGCTGAACAATACGGTAAGCGTCTTCTCTTGATACACCCTTTAAAGGAAGCTCAAGTAAAACACGTTGTGAAAAAACCAAACCTCCTGTTAGGTTTAAGTTCTTCATCATATTTTCAGGAAAAACTGTTAAGTTAGCAATAACGTTATTCATACGGTGAAGCATGAAGTCTGATGTGATTAAAGAATCAGGCAACCAGAAGCGCTCATTAGAAGAGTGTGAGATATCACGCTCATGCCAAAGTGCAACGTTTTCCATAGCAGGGTTAGCGTAAGCACGAATCGTACGAGCAAGACCTGTTATGTTTTCTGTTAGTATAGGGTTACGTTTGTGAGGCATTGCAGATGAGCCTTTTTGCCCTTTTGCAAAAAACTCTTCAGCCTCATATACTTCTGTTCTTTGTAAATGTCTTACTTGAACCGCAAACTTTTCTATTGAAGATGCAAGTAAGGCAAGAGCTGTAGCAAGACGAGCATATCTATCTCTGTGTACTACTTGGTTAGAACAAGGCTCTGCTTTTAATCCAAGCTCTGCCATTGCGTATTCTTCTAGTTCAAGAGGTGCGTGTGCAAAGTTGCCCATTGCTCCAGAAATCTGACCAACAGAGATTACTTCTTTTGTATCTTCTAGGTGTTTAAGGTGACGGCCCATTTCATCATACCAAACGGCTAAGGTTAAACCAAAAGTAATTGGCTCTCCATGGATACCATGTGAACGTCCTACCATTAATGTCATCTTATGTTCAATCGCGCGTTTTTTGATTGATTGCATAAGCATCTTAACGTCATCTATAATAATATTCATAGAGTCTCTCATCTGAATAGCTACACCTGTATCAACAGCGTCAGAACTTGTCATACCATAATGAAACCATCGCGACTCATCACCAAGGCTTTCAGATACTGAAGTGTTAAAGGCAATCAGATCATGTTTAGTAACGGCTTCAATTTCTTCAATTCGTTCAACAGAAAAAGTTGCATTTTTAACAATCTTATCTGCATCTTCTTGAGGAATTTTTCCTAATTTAGCCCAAGCCTTTACCGCTGCTTTTTCTACCTCTAACCATGCTGCGTATCGTGCATGTTGTGTCCATTTGTCAGACATCTCTTTTCTAGCGTATCTTTCTACCATCTGTTGTCCCTTGTTTGAGAAGTTTATTATTGATGAAATTATAGCAGAGTTGGCTTAGACTTAGTTGGCAACTGAGTGTTTAGCTAAAGGGGGTCACAGCTTAAATTTTATCCCTGCAAGGGATGAAAATTTAAGTTATAACCCCATAGCTAAGTTCAGTAACTTACTTCAGTGCTACTGCCTCAAATTGAGTATGTTTCACGTGAAACAATTACTTAAGCATATCTACGCAGTAACTGCGTAAGGGCACGGGGACATAACATACGTTTTGCTATCTAAGCGTAGCGGTAGAAGCAAAGGTTATGCTGTGTCCCCCTTCAACACAACCACCAAGTTGCCAACTCAAACTAAGCCCAACTTAGCTACAATTTTGAAAAGGAAAAAAATGCCATTTGTAGTTAAAGAGTTTGAAGTTAAAGAGAAGACAAAGGCATTTTTATTTCTTATGAAAGAGATGGACTATACTCAAAAAGAAGCTCAAAGAATTATAGCTCGAGGACGACTTCAAGTAAATGGTGAGGTGATGAAACATACCGCTGGATACTTTGAAGGTAAGATATCTTTTATATGTTTTGAGGGAATTAGTCGTGGTTTAAAACCTGTTTTTGAGACACCTGAATTTGCTATTTATGATAAGCCTTCTGGTGTTTTGGTACATCCTCAAAACAGAAATACTGCTTATTCTATGATTGATGAAGCACATGCTGCTTATGGTAGAGATGCTAATATCGCACATAGAATTGATCAAGAGACTTCGGGATTGTTATTGATATCTAAGAATAAAGAAGCCGAGCGAAAGCTTAAATGGTTATTTGAAAGCCGAGATATACAGAAGTCCTATTTGGCCTTAGTCCATGGTGAGTTTCCTGTTAGTCTAGAGGTAGATGCACCTTTGTTACGGCGTGAAGATGAGGAAGCTCTTGTTAGGATGGTGGTTAAGGTTCATCCTGAAGGCAAGTCAGCACAAACATCTTTCAAACGATTGTGTTATTACCCTGAGCTAGATATGTCTTTGATTGAATGCTTTCCTAGAACAGGAAGACAGCATCAAATTAGAGTGCATTTGTTTCACGTGAAACATCCTATAGTGGGTGATCCTTTATATGGGCAAACGGATATAGATAAGGCACGGTTTCTAGATAAAGAAATATCACCTGAAGAAAGAATACATAAGAGTGGGGCAAAAAGATTAATGCTTCATGCTCAAAGTTTGTGCTTTACACACGAGTCTCAGTTTTGTATAGTCTCTAATGCTAAGTTTACTGAAGAAGCTTTGGCTGAAGCCAATAAACTTGTTTAAAGTATGAAAGAAATCTTATGCACAAATTAAGAGAGAGTTATATATCTGCGTCGTTTTTCTGCTTTTAGTTTTGAGATGTCTACCATGAGATATCCATCAATAGAATTATTAAAAGCAGGGTCAACACCAAAGTCAAAAAACTCTACACCTCCTTGCTCAAATAAGTCTCCATACTGTTTATAAAGAGTTGGCACAGAAACTTCTAAACCTTTTAGATAAGACTTTAAAGTAATAAAGGCTTCTGCGTATTCTTTTCCTTCAAAAATCGAGTCAAATTCGCTTATAGTATTTTTTGACAAGATATAAGGGCGTTTTGCCTTAAGATGTTTTTCTTCGCACTTAAAATAGTTAGTATAAAAATATACTAAGATATCCTTTGCCACTTTAGGATAGCTATTACTAATAGACACAGGACCATACATATACTTTACCTGTGGGTTATGTGAAAGATAAGCTCCTATTCCTTGCCAAAGATAATCAAGAGCACGTGAACCCCAATACTTTGGTTGTATGAAGCTACGCCCAAGTTCTATGGCGGATTCTAATCTTTTATCAAGCCCATCATCCATATCACAAAGCTCATTCATATAAAGCCCTTCTTTCCCTAGCCAAGAAAGAATCCATGCACACTCACCTATACGATAAGCTCCTGCAATTTCTAAGGCCTCTTCATCCCAAAGAATAAGGTGTAAATAATAATCATCATACTTATCTAAGTCTCTATGCGTTCCCGTACCTTCTCCTACCTTTCTAAAGGTATACTCTCTTAAGCGGCCAATCTCTTTTAAAACGGTAGTTGAAAGTTCTGGATCAAGAAGGTAAATCTCTTTTCCATCTCGTGTAGATCCAATCTTTTCACCCTTATGTAATTCCGCTCTTAATATTTGCCTATCGACAGGATGACAGATGGATTGTTCACTTGCTAACAATCCTGGTTTTCCTTTTGCTATGCGGTATAAATGTTTTCTAAAAACCTTAGCATACTGTTTAGGCTTAAGTCCAATATTTTGAAAAGAACTAGGTGGAATGATATTCCCAATACTAAACTCTAATGTCTTAGAGGAACGAAACAGTTCATGCCCAAGCAATAGTGAGGACAAAGGCTTATACACCCAAGAGGTTGCATAAAACAAAGATGAGTTACGTGCATTGATATGAATAGGTAAAATTGGGGTCTGCGTACGCTGAGCAATTTTTACAAAGCCACTTTTCCAATACGAGTCTTTAATACCATTTAGATTTGCTCTTGAAACTTCACCAGCAGGAAAAAAGATAATGAGTTCTTCATTAGATAAGGCTTCATCAATGGCTTGAACAGAAGATTTAGTAAGCTTGCCTTTAATGTTATCAATTGGAATTAATAAAGAGGCTAATTGAGGAAGATGAGAGAGCATAGGATTAGCTACAATCTTGACCTTTTTATCTTGTCGTGTATCGGCAATCATTTTTATTAAACTTAGAGCATCAGCTGCACCCAAAGGATGATTTGCAATAACGATTGTTTTCCCAATAGGTGGAATGTTCTCGAGTTCTTTATGATTAGTTGTATACGAGATATTCAAATACTCTAAAATAGCCTCAACAAAGTCTAGACCAATAAGTCTTGAATTTTCCTGCAAAAAGGTATTCACTTCTTTCTCGTGGAAAAGCTTTTGTAAAAAAGAGATACTTGGACGTAGTATCAAAGATGGAATTTTATTATAAACACTTGGGTAAGAACTTTGAATCATTTTTTTAACTTGAACCATATCAATCCTTTGGTCAAAATTGTAATGAAGATTGATTACAAAAGAAATACATATTGGACACCAAAGTATTACTTGCAAAGTTTCTTCACATACATGGCCTGAAAAATACTTAGATGTGAATAAGTTTATTCATAAAAATAGGGAGAAGTCACAAGAAGTCCTATAAATAGGACTTTAGTAGTATAAATATTAATTATACCCCTAAATATAGGGCTAATAAGAGTATATCTATTAAAAATGAGGGCTGTGAATTTAAAAATTTCAGGAAAAAATAAACAAATATTTAGAATGGATTAAGGTGGTTTAAGCAAATTTAAGTGAAAAAATAAAATAAGTTGTTCACACTTTAGAGCAAGGTGTGAATATTACACATCTTAAAAGAATTACAATATTTTTTTGATGAGAAAATAATGATTAAGTTTAATTGTCCGAAATATTTCTTATAAACTAAAATTTTAAAGCTAAGTTATTATCTAAAGAAACTCTATGTATTTTATGGTATTATTCCATCATAAACAGTCTCCCTGGTGTGTTGACTGTTTCTACTTACACTTCTCACATAATCCAGAAAAAATTAAACTTGTATCGCTTAACTTATAATTACTCTGATCTTCTGTTATCCTAATAAGTGAATCTAAATTAATATGTATATCTTTAAATTCTGCACACCTATCACATACTAGATGGGCATGAGGAGTTTTTGTAATTTCGTACTTTGATTTCATGTTTGGAATTTTTACTTCTGCTATTAGAGCTGTATCCAACATAGCATTTATATTTTTATATAAGGTCGCTAAAGAGATGCTCGTAAACTCTTGTTTTATTTGAATAAATAGGTCGTCAATACTAAGATGCCCATTCTTACCCATAAGCGATAAGATACCTAAACGTTGAGGCGTAGCTTTTAAAGTGTGTTCATGGAGCAATATTGCATAATTCATAATCTAATTATACCTAAGAGATTAGATGTGAAATCTAAAAATATAATTTAGTAAAGGATAATTATTATCCTTTAAGATTTAAGGTGCTATAATTTCTAAAGGAAAAAAATTATCCTTTAGAAAATGTTGATAAGATATAAAGTTGCTGGTAGTGTTTAGTTAGTGGCGTAATAAAAGCTTATGAAACACTATCAATCACATATAAGTTCTTAACAGTGATTAACACTCATGTAACAAAGATGAGTTACAATAAAAAAAATTGGAGTTAGAAAAATGGTAAAAATAGTAATATTAAGTACATTGATAACAAGTATAGTAATGGCTTCCCCTCTTATGAAGCAAGCAAAAGACGCTGGTTTAGTAGCAATTCCTAATAGTAGCAAGGAAGTTCGTAAACTTATAGATAATCCAAAAAACCCTATTACTAAAGAAAAGGTTGAACTTGGAAAGATGCTTTTTTTTGAACCACGTATTTCTAAGAGTGGTTTGATAAGCTGTAATACATGTCATAACCTTGGAACAGGTGGTGTAGATGGGGTTGCTGCAGCAATAGGGCATAAGTGGGCGGCTAACCCTCATCAT